>JACQZJ010000189.1 GCA_016213895.1 Planctomycetota bacterium
GGCTCACCTTCACGCCACCGAACCTCCAGCATCGCCTTCACCTCGACGAGCCCCTGCTCGTTCGTCGGGCACACGATGCACCGGGAGTCGCGATCCGGCCCCGGAGGCCGGGGAAACGGCCCCGATCGCTCCGCACACCGCCATCCCCTCCCCTCCGGCTCCGGAGAATCAGCCGCGAAGCCCCGCCCGCAGCAGGCGCGCCGCTTCCTTGGCGAAATAGGTCAGGACGAAGTCCGCGCCGGCGCGCACGATCCCGGTCAGCGCCTCCATCATCACGCGATCGTGGTCGAGCCACCCGTTCCTGGCCGCGGCCTTGATCATCGCGTACTCGCCGCTCACCTGATAGGCGGCGAGCGGCACGTTGAAGCGCTCGCGCACGGCGCGCACCACGTCGAGATAGGGCATGGCCGGCTTGACCATGACCATGTCCGCGCCCTCCTCGATGTCCAACGCGACCTCCTCGAGGGCCTCGCGCACGTTGGGCGGGTCCATCTGGTACGAGCGGCGGTCGCCGAACTTGGGCGCCGAGTCCGCCGCGTCGCGAAACGGCCCGTAGAAGCCCGAGCAGTACTTGGCGGCGTAGGAGAGGATGGGCAGGTCGGCGAAGCCGTTCTCGTCCAGGCCGCGGCGGATCGCCGCCACGCGGCCGTCCATCATGTCCGAGGGCGCGACCACGTCGCAGCCGGCCTCGGCGTAGGCGACCGCGGCCGCGGTGAGGCGCGCGAGCGTCGGATCGTTCAGGACCTCGTTGCCCTCGACGATGCCGCAGTGCCCGTGGTCGGTGTACTCGCACATGCAGACGTCGGCCAGGACCAGGAGGTCGGGCAGCTCGCGCTTGAGGGCGCGGACCGCCGAGGGCACCACGCCGCGCGGATCGTCGGCGCCGCTGCCGCGCGCGTCCTTCACCGGCGGCAGGCCGAAGAGGATGACCCCGGGCACGCCGAGCGCGAAGGCCTCGCGCGCGTCCTCCACCAGCCGGTCGACGGTCTGGCGGTGGATGCCGGGCATGGACGCCACCTCCTGGCGCACGCCCTCCCCTGGCATGACGAACATCGGGTAGATGAAGCGATCAGCCGAGAGGCGCGTCTCGCGCACCAGGCGCCGCGCGGTCTCGCTGCGCCGCAGGCGCCGCAGGCGCCGTTCTGGAAAACCCACAACAGTTCCTTTCCGCGAGGAGTTCAGGCCCTCGCCTCTGCCACGCCGAGCGCCGCCTGGCACAGCCCGGCGTCGGAGCGCACGCGCGCGCGCGCGTCCGCGACCACGCCGAGCCGCGTGAGGGCGGCGGCCGCCGTATCGCCGAGCACCGCCACTCCGGCGCGCGCCAGACAGGCGCGGCTCCGCTCGGCGCCGAGAGCCGCGGCCAGACCCTCGACCGCCGAGCCTGAAGCAAAGGTGACCACGTCGATGGCGCCGCCCAGGAGAGCTTCCTCCAGTCTAGCGGCCTGCGCCGGCGGAGCGGGCAGCGTGCGGTACGCCGTCACTTCCGTGACGCGCGCGCCGGCCGCCGCGAGCGCCTCGGGCAGCGCGCGCCGCGCGCGGTCTCCGAGGGGCAGGAGGACCCTCGCCCCGGCGAGAGCGACGCGCTCGGCGAGGAGCGGGACGAGCCCGGCCACGCCCGCCGGCGCCGGCACGAGAGCCCCCGGAAGCCCGCGCTCGGCCAGCACGGCCGCGGTCCCTTCCCCCATCGCCGCCACGATCTGCCGCGCCAGGGCGTGCGCCGGAGCGCACCCCCCGTTCTCGATCTCGTCCAGCACGAAGCGCACCGCGTTGGCGCTGCTGAACACGACCAAGTCGATGTCCTCGAGCCGCTGGAGCGCCTGGCGGAGCTGCGCCGCGTCTGGCGGTCCCTCGATCACGATGAGCGGCAGGAGGAAGGCGTCCGCGCCCGCGGCCGCGACGTGCCGCGCCAGGGACGCGGACTGGCCCGCGGGGCGCGTGATCGCGATCACCGGCCGCCGCCGGCTCACTTTTCGGGCTCCGCGCCGAGCAGGTCGAGAAGCCGCGCCGCCACCTCCCTGCCCATGCTGCGCGCGTCCGCGCGCGTCCCCTCGTCCACGGCCTCGGCCCAGCGCCCGCCCCCGGCCGAGAAGAGCACGGCGCGCAGGCTGAGCGCGTCGCCCTCGAGCGCGGCGAAGGCGCCGAGCGGCAGGGAGCAGCCCCCGCCCACTCCCACGAGCACGGCCCGCTCCGCCTCGACCGCGGAGCGCGCGGCCGGGTCCTCGAGCAGGCCGGCGATCCAGCCGGCCGCCTCGTCCGCGCGCATCTCGATCCCCAGCGCGCCCTGGCCCGGCGCGGGCAGGAACTGCTGCGCGGGCAAGAGCTCGACCGCCTCCTCCAACCGGCCGAGGCGCAGCAGGCCTGCCGCGGCCAGGATCAAGCCCTCGCAGTCGCCGCTCCTCAGCCGGGAGATGCGGGTCTCCACGTTGCCGCGGATCGGCACGACCTCGAGGTCGGGGCGGACGCGGCTGAGCAAGAGCGCGCGCCGCGGCGAGCCCGTGGCCACGCGCGCTCCGCGCGGCAGGTCCATGAGGCGCGGGCCGCCGGAAAGGAACGCGTCCCGCGCGTCCGCGCGCTCCGGGACCGCGGCCAGGACCAGACCCTCCGGCAGTTCCGTGGGCAGGTCCTTGAGCGAGTGCACCGCCAGGTCGATGCGCCCCTCTTTCAGGGCCAGCTCCAGGGCGCCGGTGAAGAGCCCCTTGGGCAGAGTCTCGCCGGGCGCGGGAGCGTGCTGCTGCAGGTGGTCGCCCTCGGTGCGGATGACCAGCGTCTCCACCTCGAGGGCGGGCGCGGCGCGCTCGAGGCGCGCGGCCACGGCGGCGCACTGGGCGCGCGCGAGGGGGCTGGCGCGCGTGCCGAACACCAGGCGGCGCGGGATCACGGCTCGCCCCCCGCGCCCCCGTCCGGCAGGTCGAACAGCTCGCGCACGAGACGCGCCATCTCCTCGAGGCGCTCGCCGCCCTGGCGCAGCCGGATGGTCGGCGACTGCAGGAGCTTGTCCACGAGGCTGCGCGAGAAGACCTCCACCGTGCCGCGGTGCTCCTCGGGCAGGCGCGGCAGGGTGCGGTCCAGCTCGCGGCCGAGGATCTCCTCGAAGCGCTGGTGCAGCGAGCGCAGGAGCGGCCCGAGGCTGCGCGCCGAGCCCCACCACTCGTGGAAGGTCTCGATCTCCTGGGCGACGAACTTCTCGACCTTGGGCACCTCGCGCTGGCGCCGCCGGCGCGTCGCCTCCTCCAGGCTCTGCAGGTCGTCGAGGTCGTAGAGGAACACGTCCGCCAGGCCGGCGATGCGCGGATCGACGTTCCGCGGCACCCCAACGTCGATGATGAGGAGCTGGCGCACGCGCCGCGCCGGCAGCGCGCCCTGCACGTCGTCGAGCCCGAGCACGAAGCGGCCGTCCTGCGGCGCGGCGGCCGTGAGGATGACGTCCGCCTCGGCCAGGCTCTGCCGCGCGCTCTCGAAGGGCAGGGCCTGGCCGCCGAGGCGCTCCGCCAGCGCCCGCGCCCGCTCCTCGCCGCGGCCCGCGATGAGCAAGCGCGCGACGCGGCGCTCCATGAGCGTCTTGGCGATGGCCGCGGCCGTGTCGCCCGCGCCGAGGAGCAGCACCGTGGAGCGGCTCAGGTCCTCGAACACCTTGCCGGCCAGCTCGACCGCGACCGAGCCGACCGAGGCCGCGCCGCACGAGATCTCGGTCAGGGTGTGCGCCTTCTTGGCCACGCGGAAGGACGCCGGGAACAGGCGGCGGAAGACCGGGCCCACCCGGCCCGCGGCCACGGCCTCCTCGTAGGCCTGGCGCACCTGGCCGAGGATCTGCGTCTCCCCGAGCACCATCGAGTCGAGGCCCGCGGAAACGGAGAGCACGTGCGCCAGGGCCGCGTGCCCCTCGAGCACGCGGAAGTAGCCGCGCGGGTCCGCGCCGTTCCCGGCCGGGCTCACGGCCACGACCTCGTCGATGAGCGCAGCTCCCGGCAGCGCGTCGTCCGCGCCCGGCGCGGGCGCGGCGAAGACCTCGGTGCGATTGCAGGTCGAGAGGACCACCGCCTCGCGCACGGGCGCGAGCGCCTGCACGCGGCGCCCCAGCTCGGCGCGCGCCTCCGCGCCCAGGGCGAAGCGCTCGCGCACCTCCAGGGGCGCGGTGCGGTGCGTGACGCCGGCGACCGCGAGCCCGCTCATGAGCCGCTCCAGAAGGGATGCCCGGTCTCGCCGGCCAGCATGAGCGCGAGGATGACGACCATGCCGGCGAGAGGCACCCACATCACGCGAATGCCCGTCCAGCGCAGGAACCAGCGGCAGGCCTTCTCCGCGGCGAACAAGAGCCAGAGCAGGAAGGTGCGCTGCACCACCGCGTCCCCGAGCGGCAGGCCGCCCTCTGTCGCGGCGAGCAGGTACACGCCCACGCAGAGCCCGAGCGTGAGCGCGATCAGGCCGAGCGAGTTCGCTGTTCTCGAGCCCGCCTCCAGCCGCCAGAGCGAGGGCAGCCGCGTGAACCAGAAGCCGAGCCGCCTCCTGCGGATGATGCGGTAGAGAAAGACGTAGAGCAGGCTGTAGACCGCTCCGGCGGCGAAGGCGGCGCAGGCCAGCAGGATCAGCCCGCCGTGGATCTCCGCCAGGGCCTGCTCGCGCTCGGGCAGCTCGATGCTCCGGCCCGCGGGCGACACGAGCAAGCCGGCGGCGTCGAACGCCAGGATCAGGCCGAGGAGCGCCACGGTGCGCACGCGCGCCGAGCCGTCCAGGCGCACCGCGCAGATGAGATGCAGCGCCAGGAAGAGCGCCACGATCCCCATTCCCGAGCCGGCGGTCGAGAGCGGGCACAGGCCGGGCTCGAGCAGCACGCCCACGCGCGCGGCGAGTCCCAGGCTGACGAGCGCGATGATCGCGCCGCGCAGCGGCCGCAGGCCCTGCCACAGGTCGAACGCGGCCAGGGCGGCGGCGGCGCCGTAGAGGGCGGTGGGCAGATACGAGACCCAGGGCTCGATCACGGGGCGCTTCCAGCACGCGGCGGACCGGGGGAAACGTCCCATCCTGAACGATCGCGCCCGGGAAGTCCACTTCCCGGGAGCGCCGCGGCGAAGCGAGGAGACCGCGCGGCCCGCGCCGCGCGCCGCGTCAGACCGGGTCGACCAGCGCCTTCAGGGCGCGCTCCTGGTTGGGGTAAAGCGCCAGGAACTTGTCGAGACGCATCATGCGCAGGACCTTCATGACGAACGGGCAGGCGCCGACGATCGCCAGGACGCCGCCCTCGGCCGCCACCTGGTGGTGCGCCGCGATGAGCAGCCCGACTCCGCAGGAGTCGATGAGCCCCACCTTCTCCAGGTTCAGGACGAAGGTCCGATGTCCCTCTTCCAGGTGTTCCCCGAGCAGCTTCTTCACCCTCTCCTTGAGGCCGTCGGAGACGTCGTAGTTCAGGAACTGGTCCCCCAGGTCGATCTGCAGGGCGGCGCCGCTCGCCACGGAGCGCGTCCTGAGGCCCGCCCCCAGCGACGACTGCGATGTCATACACCCTCCGGCACAGCGTGCCTCGCGGCGCCCGGCCGCTCCGGCGCGCGACCCGTCTCGCGATCGCGGCCAACGGCTTCTTTCGTCCAGATGGGCCGTTGAATCTGAGGGAGAATCCGCCGTTTCCCGGCGCGCCGCCGGCCGCGCGCGCGATCAGAACTCCTCGTCCGCCTCCTCGATCGGCACCTTCATCTTGCGGAAGATCTCGCGCGTGCGCGCCTGCAGGAAGGCCTTGACCTCCCCGGTGGTGGCAAAGGACAGGGCGCGCCGCGCCGTCGCCTCCGCCTCCTTCACGGTGACCGCGCGGATCAGGCGGCCGACGCCGGTGACGTAGTGGCGCGCCATGGAGAAGCGCCTGAGGCCCATGCCGAGCAGCGCCAGCGTGCAGTAGAAGCTGCCCGCCATCTCCCCGCAGAGCGAGAGCGGCTTGCCGGCGCTGCTGGCCGCGCGGATGATCATGTTCACGGTGCGCAGCACGCTCGGGTTGAGCGGCTGGGAGAGGGCGGCCACGCGCGCGTTGTTGCGGTCGGCGGCCAGCAGGTACTGGATGAGGTCGTTCGAGCCGATGGAGGCGAAGTCCACCTCGCGCAGCAGCGTGTCGATCGAGATCGCGGCCGCCGGCACCTCGATCATCACGCCGAGCGGCACCTTGTCCGGCACCTTCACCCCGCGGCGCACCAGGTCGAGGCGCACGTCCCTGACCAGGGCGCTGGCGCGCCGCACCTCCTCCACCGTGGTGATCATCGGCAGCATGATGCGCACCTTGCCGAGCACCGACGCGCGCAGGAGCGCGCGCACCTGGACGATGAACAGGTCGGGCCACTCGTCGCTGATGCGGTAGCCGCGCCAGCCGAGCGCCGGGTTGTCCTCGTCCAGCACGCGGAAGTAGGGCAGCCGCTTGTCGCCGCCGATGTCGATGGTGCGGAACACGACCTCGCGCTCGCCGGCGCGCCGCAGCACCATCTGGTAGACGTCGAACTGCTCGTCCTCGGAGGGGAAGGTGTTGCGGCCCATGAAGATGAACTCGGTGCGGTAGAGGCCGATGCCGGCGATGCCGCCGAGATCCTCCGGGATGACGTCGCCGGGGTTCTCCACGTTGACCAGGATGTCCACCTTGGTGCCGTCCCGGGTGATGGCGGGGAGCGCGGGGCCCGAGGCGAGCGCCACGCGCATGCGGTCGAAGAGCGCGGCGCGGCTGCGGTAGCGTTCCAGCGTCTCGGGCGCCGGATTGAGGACGATGGTCCC
Source organism: Planctomycetota bacterium (assembly GCA_016213895.1). GTDB lineage: Bacteria > Planctomycetota > B15-G4 > B15-G4 > JADJEK01 > JACQZJ01. The sequence goes on from JACQZJ010000189.1 coordinate 6,739, forward strand.
CTCGCGCCCGTCCACCACGGCCATCGACCCGCCGCGCGCGATCAGGTCGCGGATCTCGCGCACGCCCGAGACCGCCGGGATGCCGAGCGCGCGCGCCAGGATGGCGGCGTGCGACGCCTTGCCGCCCGTCTCGGTGACGATCCCGGCCAGGCGGTTGCTGTCGAGGTGCGCCGCGTCCGAGGGGTAGAGCTCGCGCGTGACCAGGATGTAGCGCACCGAGGGCGCCTCGCTCTCGGGCGCCTCCTGGCGCGTGAGGTTATGCAGGATGCGCCGGCCGACGTCCTTCAGGTCGATGGCGCGGTCGCGCGCCAGCGGGTCCTCGAGGCGCGAGAAGGCCACGCTGTAGCGCTGGATGACGGTCGAGACCGCGGCCTCGGCGTTGACGCGCACCTCGCGGATCTCCTTCTCCACCTGCTGCTGCAGGGCCGGGTCTTCCAGCACCTGCAGGTGGACGAGGAAGATGCGCGCGTCGTCCTCGCCGACCTTGGCCACGGCCTGCTGGCGGATGCGCGCCAGCTCCTCGCGCGCGGCCGCGATGGCGCGCCCGAGACGCAGGAGTTCCTCGGGCACGGCCGAGGGAGGCACCTGGTAGGCCGGCGCGTCGAAGGGAAACGCCTCGGGCATGGGAAAGACCGGGCCCATGCCGATCCCCATGGAGATGGGGATGCCCTTCAGGACCTTCTCGGCGTCGCTGCCCTGCGCCGGCCTGGTCATGGCGCGCGCTCAGCCCAGCCTTTCCGCGAGCGCCCCGGCCAGGGCGCCCGCGTTGACGCGAATCTGTTGCATCGAGTCGCGCTCGCGCAGCGTGACGGTGTCGTTCTCCGCCGTCTCGCCGTCGATGGTCACGCAGAACGGGGTGCCGATCTCGTCCTGGCGGCGGTAGCGGCGCCCCACGGCGCCCGACTCGTCGTAGAAGGTCGGGAAGCGGCGGCGCAGCTCGCGCTCGATGGCCAGGGCCCGCTCCGGCATGCCTTCTTTCCGCACCAGCGGGAAGACCGCGACCTTGACCGGCGCGAGGCGCGGGTTGAGGTGCAGCACGGTGCGCGTCTCGCCCTCGACCTGCTCCTCCTGGTAGGCGTCCACCAGGAACGCCAGGGCGGCGCGGTCCACGCCGGCCGCGGGCTCGATGACGAAGGGGTGGTAGTGGGTCTTCTTGGCGTCGTCGAAGAACTTCATCTCGCGGCCGGAGTGCTTCTCGTGCTGCTTCAGGTCGAAGTCGGTGCGCGAGGCGATGCCCTCGAGTTCGCTCCAGCCGAAGGGGAACTCGTACTCCACGTCCACGCAGGCGTTGGCGTAGTGCGCGAGTTCGGTGTCCGCGTGCGGGCGCAGCCGGAGCTTCTCGCTCCGGATGCCCAGGTCCGTGTACCAGCGGAAGCGCTCGTCGCGCCAGTACTCGAACCACTTCTGCCAGTCAGCCGGCGGCACGAAGAACTCCATCTCCATCTGCTCGAACTCGCGCGTGCGGAAGATGAAGTTGCCGGGCGTGATCTCGTTGCGGAACGACTTGCCGATCTGCGCGATGCCGAACGGCGGCTTCTTGCGCGAGCAGTTCAGCACGTTCGTGAAGTTGATGAAGATGCCCTGGGCGGTCTCGGGGCGCAGGTAGGCGATCGACGCCGAGTCCTCCATCGGGCCGACGTGAGTCTTGAACATCAGGTTGAACTGGCGCGCCTCGGTGAACAGGCCGGCGTCGCGGCACTTCGCCGCCTTGCGGCCGGCGTACGCCCTGCTGCCGCAGTCGGCCTTCTCCAGGTGGTCCGCCCGAAACCGCGCCTTGCACTCCCGGCAGTCGACGAGCGGGTCGGAGAAGCCGGTCACGTGGCCCGAGGCGTTCCAGACCTCGGGATGCTGCAGGATGGCCGAGTCGAGCCCGACCACGTCGTCGCGCCGCTGCACCAGGCTGGTCCACCACGCGTCCTTGACGTTCCGCTTCAGCTCCACGCCGAGCGGGCCGTAGTCCCAGCACGAGGCCTGCCCGCCGTAGATCTCGCTCGCGGGAAACACGAAGCCCCGGCGCTTGCAGAGGGAGACGATCTTGTCCATGGCGTCGGGCGCGGGCATCAAGCTCCTCCGTGGCAGCGGGCGCCAAAACGGCGCTCGGCGGAACTATACGACTCTCCGGGGCTTGTCACGCCTGCGGGGGCCGCAAGAATCGACGAGCCCCGCTGGCCGCGGCGGCTCTCACCCCTCGAGCCGCAGCTCCCGCACGCCCGCGTCCCGGGCCTCGCAAAGAGCCAGGAGCTGGCGCGCCACGCCGGCGTGCTTCGGGGAGCGCACGCTGGCGAGTATGGCGCGGGCCGCGCCGAACTGGCCAAGCTCGCGCAGCACCTCGGCGCGCAGCAGCCGGTCGTCCACCTTCTTCCCGTCCAGCAGGCCGGCCAGGGCTTCCAGGTTCAGCCGGCAGGCCTCCGGCAGCTCCGCGCCGCCAGCCGGCGCGGCCTTGCCCTCCTCGCGGAACGCGTCGTTCCGGCGCCACCAGGCCCGCATCCGCAACAGCCGTTCCTTCTTCCGATTCGAGCCCAGGCCTTCCTGCAGCGCCCGGTAGTACCCGGCCTCGTCGACATCCTCCACCCAAGGAACCGCGGAGTACTCGTCGCGCGCGCCCCGCAACGCATCCGCGAACGCATCCACCGAGCCCACCTCCCGGGCGGCCTCCAGCCAGTAGTACTTCCCGCACCCCGTGCACCTCCCGACCTCTCGAGGAAGCGGCAGCATGGGAGCGTCCAGCATCCCATCCGACCACAGCCTCGCCCCGAAGGTGTTCCCGGACGCGAGCGTCCCGTGCCTCGCCAGCGCCCCGCATCTCGGGCACGCCACGATCAGAACCGGACCCGGACGCATCTCTCACCTCCTCGGATGGCCGGCCGCCTCGGCCCGCCCTTCTACGCCACCTCGAACTCCTCACTATCGACATACGCCACGGACCTGCGCCCCAGCACGCTAATCACCTTCCCGCTCACCAGTCCCGCGACCGCGGCGACCACGATCGTCACCCCTACCCCCGCAAGCTGCGCGCCGGCGCTGATCCCGGAAACCACGACCAGGGCCGCAAGGCCGCCGAACAGTCCCGGCAAGCCGTGAAGATAGAACACGCCGCAGGTATCCACCTTCTTGATCAGGTTGGTCAGCCTCGCCTGGATCACCGCGAAGCCCACGGTCGAAACGACGCCGGCCAGAATCCCGATGGCGAAGGCGCCTCCGAGACCCGCGGAGTCGCAGCTCGAGCCGATCGCCACTCCACCCGCCAGAGCCGCGTTCGCCACATCCGCCGCCGACACCTTCCCTCTCAGCTTGACCGAGGCGAAGTACGTGGCAAGCGTCGACCCGCACAAGGCCAGGATCACGTTGACCGCGGTCTTCGGCACCTCGGCCGGGGCGACCAGCGCGGCGCAGAAGCTCGGCCAGAACACCCACAGCGCCATGCTCCCCAGCAGCGAGAAGCGGTCGCTCGTATCATCGCTCTCCACCGCGGTCTCATACTCCTGCCGCGTGGTCATGGACGCCGCCACCCCCAGGCCGAAGATCGCACCAAAGGCGTGGATCACGATCGACCCGCCGGTATCCACCACCCTGCCGGCGATGAGACCCAACCCCCCATTCAGCACGATCCATTCGTTCAGGGCATAGCACGGGACGAACAGGATCCCCAGCAGCAGATACTGGCCCATCTTCAAGCGTCCCAGCACGGCTCCCGCACAGATCAGCAGGCTCGCGGCGGCGAACTCGGCCAGGATCAACTGGTCGATGATCACTCCCGCCTCCTCGCCGCCGAAGAGACTCCCCTTCAGCAAGTACAACGGCACCGCCACGCTCACCAGCAGATACGTCGCGGTCAACGCCGACCGGCCGTACTTCTTGACGAAGACCATCAAGAACCCGAAGCCGACCAGCAGCATGACCATGATGTGGATGGCCCGCTCATACTTCTGCACATCCGTCACTGCGGCCAGGTCCGCTCCAGCCGCTTCCGCGGCATACGCCGCGCCCGAGATCGCCACTAGTAGTGTCGCAAGAAGAGGGACCCTTCCAAGGCTGCTCATGCTATCTCCTGTGCCACTTCGATCATCCGCCGAGAGACGCACCGAGGCCGTCCGGCTGCCCTCCAGCCGCCCGTCACAGCCCAAGCGCGCCACCATCCGGCAATCGCACCGGTGGCGGTTCCAGACCGGTTCAAGCGGGCGATGCCGCTCGCCACCAGGATGCGGTTCGCAACAGGGTACAAGCGGATCGCGTCAAGACCAGAGATTCCTCGGTCGGGATCCCGCCCGCTGCCGGCTCACCGTCCGGCCCTCCCCGGAATGCGTCGCCAGGATCCCCGGTACTGCGCAATGAGCTCGCGGGCCGCATGGCGGACCTTCGCGTTCGACGCGTCAACCTTGCCGGGCCCGCCGCCTGGCGGCGCGAGAGCGCCAGCGACCCTGCGGCCGCCTGGCGCCGCCACTTCCTCAGGTGCGACGAGTACAGGCCCTCGCGCCGCAAGAGCCCGCCGATCTCGCCCTGCCCGCGGCAGGCATGGGCCGCGCGCACGATGCGCAGCTTGTACTCACCGGTGTAACGCCGGCGCTTGGGCCCGGCGACCACCGTCGGTGTCGACGCGGGCGGCGAGCCCGGTCTCGGAGGCCGGTGCATCCACTCCTGGATTCTCCTTCTCGTGCTCCACGAACCACGGCCCTTGCTCGCCCTCAGACCTGCCCGGCGTTTTCCACCGGTTACTCAACTCCCTCCCCGCACCCCTCCCTCCCGGTGGGCTGCCGCCCCCCGGAACCGCCGCCCTCGCGACGAGCGCTCTTGTCGGGCGCTCGCGAGGGCGGCTCCGCCTGCCGGACTATCGCCGTCCTGCTTGTACACTGATCTCCGGGGAGGTTCCTGTCTCACCCACGTTGGCACAGAAGGTGGGTTTGCTCGCCCGGTCGGTCCAGGGCGAGGCGCGGCCGGGCCGGCGCGCGGAGGCGGCGGGCGTCGTGCGCCTGCTCCCGAAGGCAGCGGGTGATCGCGATGCGCACGCTACTCCCTCCACGTGTGCCGGCAGTCCTGGCACCGCGCCTTGGAACGGGCCCGGCCGATAGGGAGAAGGAAGATCATGGAGATGAAGGCGAATCGCCTTCCCGCATGATGCATGGTGACGCGCCGCGAGCCGCAGCGCGGGCACGTCTTCTCTTCATCGACGACCTTCTCGTTGTTCGCCAGAATGCGGCGCGCCGCGTCCGCGTCCTGCTCGGACACGACGAGCTTGATCCCGCCCACGGCCACCCAGAGGAGCGGGTCGTAGTGGAGGAGGTTCTCGTCGCCAAGGACAGCCTCGATTCCCTCCGCCCGGAGCCGGCTCTGCGCGATGAACGCCTCCGTGTCGCTCTGGAACGCCGCCACCACGACTGGTTTGTCACCCATCCTTCACTCTCCCGAGGGGTCCTCGACGTTCTGCACGTTCGAGCCGGGTGCGGGGCAAACGCGCAGGTCCGGACGAGCCGGTCTTGCTCGAGACACCCTCGTCTGCATCGCGATCCCCAAGTTGAGAGCGAGTGTAGCGAGGGGGACGGAGGGAAGCAATTCCGCCAGGGCGCGGCGCCGTGGGGTAACATGCTTGTTTTGCCGCGGTTGCTTCAGCCCGCAGGAGCTGACTTGCTCGTTCTCCCGCACGACATCTTGCTCCGCCTGGCCGTGTTGCCCGGCGCCCTGGACTGAACATGGACATGGCGGAACGCCAGCTTGCGGCCATCTCGGACAGGGTCCTCGCCGGGGAGCCCCTCTCGGCGCAGGACGGGCTCCTGCTGCACGAGCGCGCCGACCTCGCCACACTCGGTCTGCTCGCCGACCAGGTGCGCCGCCGCCTGCACCCCGAGCGCGTGGTCACCTACATCGTCGACCGCAACATCAACCCGACCAACGTGTGCATCACCGGCTGCTCCTTCTGCGCCTTCCAACGGCGGCCCCTCTCGCCCGAGGCCTACGTGCTGCCGCGCGAGGAGATCTACCGGAAGATCGACGAGCTGGTCGCGGCCGGCGGCGTGCTCGTGCTCCTGCAGGGCGGGCACCACCCGCATCTGCGCAGCGACTGGTTCTGCGAGCTGTTCGCCGACCTCAAGGAACGCTACCCGCGCGTCCACCTGCACGCCCTGTCGCCGCCCGAGATCCACCACCTCGCGCGCCTGGAGCGTTGCCCGCCGGCCGAGATCATCGCCCGCTTGAAGGAAGCCGGACTCGACTCCATCCCCGGCGGCGGCGCCGAGATCCTGGTCGACCGCGTGCGCCGGATCATCTCGCCGCGGAAGGCGACGACCGACGAATGGCTCGAGGTCTCGCGCCAGGCGCACCTGCAGGGCGTCCGGACCACGGCCACCATGATGTTCGGCCACGTGGAGCAGCCGGCGGAGCGCGTCGAGCACCTGGTGCGCCTGCGCCAGCTCCAGGAAGAGACCGGCGGCTTCACCGCGTTCGCCTGCTGGAACTTCCAGAACGAGCAGGGCGTCAAGCTCCAGGCGCCGAAGACCTCGCCGGCCGTCTACTTCCGCGTGCTCGCGCTCTCGCGCCTGCTCTTGCACAACATCCCCAACATCCAGGCCTCGTACGTCACCCAGGGCGCGGACGGGGCGCAGATGTCCCTGCACTTCGGCGCCAACGACTTCGGCGGCGGCATGATGGAGGAAAACGTGGTCTCCGCGGCCGGCACGCGCGAACTCCTTCGCCTCGAGGAGATCGAACGCCAGATCGAGGCTGCGGGCTTCGCGCCGCGGCGCCGCGACTTCTACTACAACCTCATCGACGCGCGCGGCCCGCTTCACGCCCCGCGCCAGGGAGCGCCGTCGTGATCCCGGACTTGATCGTCCGGCGCGCGCGGCAAGCCGGCCTCGCCGACATCGCCGAGAGGGCGCTCTCTGGCCGGCGCCTCGACGCAGAAGACGGCGCGCGCCTCTTCGCGGCCGAGGACCTGGCCGTGGTCGCCGCCCTGGCCGACGCGCTCCGCCGGCGCCGCCACGGCGACCGGGCGTACTTCAACGTCAACATGCACCTGAACTACACCAACATCTGCCGGAGCCGCTGCCGCTTCTGCGCGTTCCACCGCCAGCCTGCCGAGCAGGGGGCCTACTGCTTGACGCCGGAGCAGGCGGCAGACGAGGTCAAGAAGCGCCTCGCCGACCCGGTCACCGAGGTGCACATGGTGGGCGGCGTGAACCCGGCGCTCCCCTACGGCTACTACCTCGACCTCTTGCGCGCGGTGAAGGCGGCGCGGCCCGGCCTGCACCTCAAGGCCTTCACCATGGTCGAGATCGACGAGATCGTGCGCCTGGCCGAAAGGCCCGCGGCCGCGGTCTTCGCCGACCTCAAGGAGGCCGGCCTCGACTCCCTGCCGGGCGGCGGCGCCGAGGTCTTCGCCGAGCGCGTGCACCGCGAGCTCTTCCCGCGGAAGATCGGCGCCGCGCGCTGGCTGGAGCTGGCCAGGACCGCGCACGACGCCGGGCTCAAGACGAACTGCACCATGCTCTACGGGCACATCGAGACGCACGAGGAGCGCGTCGACCACCTCCTGCGCCTGCGCGCCCTGCAGGACGAGACGGGCGGCTTCCAGGCCTTCGTCCCGCTGGCCTTCCATCCCGAGCACACCGGACTCTCCCACTTGCAGGCCCCGACCGCCCACGATGACCTCCGGACCATCGCCGTGGCGCGCCTGCTCTTGGACAACATCCCGCACGTCAAGGCCTACTGGGTGATGCTCGGCATCCCGGTGGCGCAGATGGCGCTTTCCTCTGGTGCTGACGACATCGACGGCACGGTCACCGAGGAGCGCATCAGCCACGACGCCGGCGCGACCACGCCGCGCTCGCTCTCCCGCGCCGAGCTGGTGCGCCTCATCGCCGACGCCGGGTTCCAGGCCGTGGAGCGCGACACGCTCTACAGGGTAGTGCGCGTCGAGGAGCAGCCCGCGTGAAGCGCCTCCTCGGACGGCTGCTGCTGGTCCTCTTCGGCGCGGCCATCGCGGTCAAGGCCTGCGACCTGCTGGTCGGCTGGATCGACCCCTGCGGCATCTCCCATTTCCAGCACAAGCGCGCGTTCGAGGAGCAGAGCCTGCGCGCCTGCCGCGTCTCCGAAGCGTTCTCCCTGCCGGAACTCATCCCGGGCGTCGTGACCGAGGCCGGCTGCCGCTACGCCGCCAACTCGCTCGGCTTCCGCGACGAGGAGACCACGCAGAAGAAGCCGCCCAACACCTTCCGCATCGTCGTGCTCGGCGACTCGGTCACCTTCGGCTGGGGCGTCGAGGCCGCAGAGCGCTTCACCGACATCGTCGAGGCAGAGCTCGCCGCGCGCGCCTTGAGCGGCCCGCGCATCGAGATCCTCAACCTCGGCGTCCCGGGCTACGAAGCCACGCACCAGGCCGCGGTCTTCGAGCAGAAGGCGCTCGCGCTCGAGCCGGACGCCGTGCTCTTCGTCTTCAACTTCAACGACGTGCATTTTCTCGAGGACGAGAGCTACCTGCTGCAGCGCGGCTTCGACGGGCGGCTCGAGGAGCGCGGCTTCCTGGCGCGCTGGCTGGCTGGGCTGCTCATGGAGAGCCACGTCCGCACGGGCCTGCATGCGCTCCTTCCGCACCTCACGGACTACTCCGCCTACCTCAGCGTCTTCGCGCTCCTGCCCGGCGACGACGCCCTCCTGCGCGACATCTACGCGCACATGCAGGACGGCATCGAGATCGCCGCCGGCCTGTACGAGAAGGCCTGGCGCCTGGGCGCGGAGCGCGGCGTCAAGGTCGCCGTCCTCGACCTCTACGACTTCCAGCCGATCGCCGCGCAGTGCCGCGCGCGCAACGTGCCCTACGCCAGCATGTGCTTCGACGGCTTCACCAGCGACCTCAGCCTGCGGAACAGCCCCTCCGACCCCCACCCCAACGCGCGCTGCCACGCGCTCCTCGCCGAGCGCTTCGAGCAGGCCCTCCGCGACCTCTGCCTCTTGCCGGAGGTGCCGCGATGAAGCTGCTCCGCGTCGCCTCCGTGCCCTACCTGAACGGCCGGCCGCTGGTTGACGGCCTGCAGGACGCCCCGGGCGTTCTCTACAGCGAGGACGTGCCCGCGCGGCTGGCGCGCCGGCTCGCGGCAGGGGAGGTGGACGTGGCATTGGTGTCGTCGATCGAGGCGGCGCGCTGCCCGGAGCGCATCCTCGCCGATCTTTGCATCGCCTCGCGCGGGCCGGTGTGGAGCGTGCAGCTCTGCGGCGCGCGCGATCCGCGCGCCGCGACGAGCGTGGCCTTGGACGGCGCGAGCCTCACGGCCGCCGCGCTCACGCGCATCTACTACGCCCACATCCTCGGACGGAGCGACGTCGCCTTCCGCGCCGCCCCTCCCGCGCCGGATCCGGCGATGAGCGGCGCCGACGCCACGCTCGTCATCGGCGACGCGGGGCTGCGCTTGAAGGAGAGCGCCTTCTGCCGGGTCGACCTCGGCGAGGCCTGGACCGCCGCCACCTCCCTGCCCTTCGTCTGGGCGGTCTGGCTGCTCGCCGAAGGCGCGGACGCGGCCGCGGCGCAAGAGCGCCTGACCGAGGCGCGGGAGCGCGGCCTGGCGCGCCTCGATGAGCACGCGCGCGCCGCCGCCCTGACCTCCGGAGTGCCGGAGGAGGTCGCCCGCGAGTACCTCGCGCGGATCGTTTACTTCCGCCTCGGCGCGGAGGAACAGGCCGGCCTCGAGCAGTTCTGGCGCATGAGCCGCGACGTACTGTGAACGCCGATCGCTAGATTCCTTCCTCCATGAGCCCAGCCACGAGGACACCGGCGCCGGCCGCGAGCGAGCGCCAGCGCGAAGCCGCCGCCTACGAGATGGCGGCGCGCCAGCGCGAGATCTCGGTCTCGGAGTTCTTCACCAAGAACCGCCACCTCCTGGGCTTCGACAACCCCAAGAAGGCGCTCTTGACCGCGGTCAAGGAAGCGGTGGACAACAGCCTGGACGCCACCGAGGAGGCCGGCATCCCGGCCGACATCGCGGTCAGCCTGAAGCCCCTCCCCGGCAGCGAGGACCGCTTCGTCATGTCCGTCCAGGACAACGGCCCGGGGATCGTCGCCAAGCAGATGCCGAGCGTGTTCGGCCGCCTGCTCTACGGCTCCAAGTTCCACCACCTGCGCCAGGCGCGCGGCCAGCAGGGCATCGGCATCTCGGCGGCCGCGCTCTACGGCCTGCTCACCACGGGCAAGCCGGTGCGCGTGTGGAGCCGCATCTCGCGGCGCCAGCCCTGCCACTACATCGAGCTGCGCATCGACACGCAGAAGAACCGCCCTGAGGTGCTGAAGCACGAGCAGCTCGACGACTGGGAGGCGGCGCACGGCACGAAGATCGAGATCGTGCTCGAGGGCCGCTACCAGAAGGGCCGCCAGTCGGTGGACGACTACTTGAAGCAGTGCGCCATCGCCAACCCGCACATGCGCCTGTCCTACGATCCGCCGGAAGGCGAGAAGGTGCTCTTCGAGCGCGCCACCTCGGACCTGCCGGTCGAGGCCAAGGAGATCCGGCCGCACCCCTACGGCGTCGAGCTGGGCATGCTCCTCGACATGATGCGCGCCAGCAAGTCGCGCCGCCTCTCCGCCTTCCTGCAGAGCGAGTTCTCGCGCGTCTCGAAGCGCGTGGCTGAGCAGATCTGCGAGCAGGCGGCGCTCGATCCGGGCCGCGGCCTGAAGCTCGTCTCGGCGGCGGAGCTCGAGCGCATCCACCGCGCGCTCGGCAAGGTCAAGGTGATGCAGCCTCCCACCGACTGCCTCTCGCCCATCGGCCAGGACCTCATCCTGCATGGCCTGAAGAAGGAAGTGCAGGCCGCGTTCTACGCCGCCACCACGCGCTCCCCCGCGGTCTACCGCGGCAACCCGTTCCTGGTCGAAGTGGGGATCGCCTACGGCGGCGACGAGCTGGGCGCGGACGAGCCGGTGCGCCTCTACCGCTTCGCCAACCGCGTGCCGCTGCTCTATCAGCAGTCGGCCTGCGCCGTGTTCAAGGCGGCGACCACGACCGACTGGCGCAAGTACGGCCTGAACCAGCCGCGCGGCGCGCTGCCGGTCGGGCCGCTCGTGGTCTTCGTGCACGTCGCCTCGGCCTGGGTGCCCTTCACCTCGGAGTCGAAGGAAGCCGTCGCCCACTACCCGGAGATCATCAAGGAGATCCGGCTCGCCCTGCAGGAGTGCGGCCGGGAGATGGCGCAGCACATCTCGCGCCGCAGGCGCGCGGCCGTGGAGGCGAAGAAGCGCTCCTACATCGACAGCTTCATCCCGCACATCGGGGACGCCTTGAAGGACATCCTGCGGCTCAAGCAGCAGGAGCGCGAGCAGGTGATCGTCACCCTGCGCGCGGTGCTGGAGAAGTCGCGCAAGGCGTGAGCGGCGGCCCGCTCGCCAGTCCCCGCAACCAACCCGCGGAGCAAGAACATGGCGGCACGCAGCAAGAAGGGCAAGAGCAGGAAGGCGCGCGCGTCGGATCTCGCCGAGCGCCGAGACCAGGAGACCATCGGCCGCATCCGCGAGGTCGCGCGCGACGTGCACCGCAAGGTGACGCGCGGGCAGAAGCCGGAGCTGAAGACGCCGCTGCGCTCGCTCGCCAACGTGCGCTACGACCGGAAGCTCGGCTACTTCGAGATCGGCCGCCAGCGCTCGGTGCGCACCCTCAGCGTCAACACGGTCAAGACCTTCGCGCAGACCTTGAAGATGATGGCCCTATCCAAGGAGATGGTCGAGACCGACGACTTCGCCACCAAACGCGACGCCTACTACGTCACCAAGAACTGGGGGGAGGCGCGCTTCGACGAGCAGGCCGAGTCGGACGCGGTCATGGACGACATCGAGGCCATGTTCAGCCTGCATGGCCTGACGCGCGAGCAGTTGCGCTTCTACCCGGACGAGCACGGCGGCGCCGTGGCCGGCGAGCTGGTGGTCATCGACCGGGATAGCGAGAGCGGCGAGGAGATCGAGATCGACTGCACGCGCTTCGGCTCGGGCGCCTACTCCATCCCCTCGTCCGTGGAGCACCTGCGCTTCAGGACGAAGGCCAAGTTCATCATGGCCATCGAGACCGGCGGCATGTTCCAGCGCCTCGCCGCCCACGGCTTCTGGAAGAAGACCGAGAGCATCCTGGTGAGCATGAGCGGGGTGCCGACGCGCTCCACGCGCCGCTTCATCCGCCGGCTCTCGGACGACGTGCAGATCCCGGTCTACGCCTTCGTCGACTGCGACCCCTACGGCATCGCCAACATCTACCGCACGCTCAAGGTCGGCTCGGGCAACGCCGCGCACGTCAACCGCTTCTTCTGCGTGCCGCGCGCCTCGTTCCTCGGCGTCACGCCGCAGGACATCATCGACTACGACCTGCCGACCCACCCCCTGAAGGAGGTGGACATCAAGCGCGCGCGCGACGCCTTGAAGAACGACCCGTTCTTCGCCAGCCACAAGGAATGGCAGGAGGCGATGGAGCTGCTCCTCAAGCTGGGGAAGCGCGCCGAGCAGCAGGCCTTCGCCAAGTACGGCCTGGACAACGTGATGACCGAGTACCTGCCGGCCAAGCTCAAGAGCCCGCGCGCCTTCCTGCCGTGACGCGGCGGCGCCTCGCCGGCGGTGGCGGCGCGTGCCGCGGGCCGCTATCTTGCGCCTGCTCATCCTCGGAAGTGAGAAGCATGAACCCACGCATCGCACTCGCCGCCTGTCTGCTCGCGCTCGCCGCAGCCGGCTGCCTGGGCCGGGCCGGGGTCGACCTCGAGCTCGGCGCCCCCAGCCTCGAGGTCAAGCTCGCGCTCGACGCCGCCACGTACGGCGTGGGCGCGGCGGTCCTCGCCGAGGTGACGATCACCAACGTCGGCGAAGCGCCGGTCACCGTGGGCCGGCCTTCTTCGCACACGGTCGACTTCTTCATCCAGCCGGAAGGCGCGCCCGAGCCGCGGCACACGCAGCAGGTCGCTTCCCCGGTGGAGGCGCCGGCCTTCGTCGTCATCGAGCCGGGCGAGAGCCACGCGCGCGTCATCCCGCTCAACTTCGCGACCTCCGCACCCGGCTCCTACCGGCTGTTCGCCGTCTACGGCGCGGAGCCGCAGGAGGGCGTCGAGCTGACGGCCACGCTGGCGTCGAACGCCGCGCCGATCACGGTGACGCTGCCCGTGGTTCTCGAGCGGGACGCGGTCGGCTTGATCACAGAGCAGGAGGCGCGGCGCATCGCCCTCGAGCACTTCGGCGGGGAAGCGCAGCGCATCGAGGCCCGCCTGGTCCAGGACGAACGCTTCCGCACCTTCGTCTGGTGGGTCACGGTCTACCAGGACTCGCCGGCCCGGCCGGGCAGAGCGGGCAAGTCCTGCTTCGTCGACGCCTTCCTCGGCCACGTGCGCGCCGAGACCGAGAAGGCCGTGCCTCCGCCAGAGGAAGCGCACCCGCCCGGAGGGTGAGCGCCGGCCGCGCCGCGGCCGCCTGCTCCCTACTCCTTCGGCGGCTCCTCCTCGCGCCCGTCGAACTGCGCGATGAAGTCGACGATGTTCTCGTCGATGTAGTCGTACGTGGCGAAGAAGTTCGAGGTCAGATCGGCCACGTTGCTGCGGTTGACCACCGAGCGGAACACGCCGACGTTCTCGATGAAGAGCGAGCGCGGCTCGGCCGCGTACGACTCCACGCGGATGTTGAACATGCCGCGGTTCTCGCTGGTCTGGGGGAAGACCAGGCGCAGGCCGACGATCTGCGGCATGCGCTCCAGGCAGGCGAAGTCCTCCTCCACCATGTTCAAGACGGCGCGCGACAGGAACTCCCGCGAATCGCTGTAGTTCTGCGCGTTGACCAGCGAGCGCACGATGAAGTTCTGCACCAGGAAATGCTGCACCTCGAGCACCTCGAGCGCCAGCTCGCTCAAGCGCTCCACGCGCTGCTGGAAGTCCTCCCGGCTGATCCCCGACATCTCCTCGCGCACCTGCACCCGGTCCGGCAGGAAAGACGCCGCCGAGACCATGTTCGCCTGCGCCTGCGGGTTGGACAGGGTCGCCCCCCCGGGGATCAGGGCGAAGTTCTGGTACTGGCAGCGCTCGTCCGAGAACGCCAGTGAGTGGATCTTCTGCAGGTCCGCGGGCTTGTGCTGCCGCGGGATGTGAATCAGCTCGGCCAGATAGGCGATGCTGCGCAAGGGATAGTCCATAGTGCCCTCTATTCTAGCCCCTGCGGGCGGAATGGGATGAACAGCCCGCAGGGCCTGCCCTCAGATCACCTCGACTTTGCGCGCCAGCACGAAGCGGTAGATCAGGAGCGGCACGGCGCTCGCCGTCACCAGCACCAGGCAGAGGGCGGCGATGATCGAGTCCCTCGAGGTGTGCACCATCGAGTAGACGCGGTGCGGCAGCGTGTCCGAGCCCGCCGGCAGGAGCGTCACCGTGTCGAGCTCCCGCATCGAGAGCAGGAAGCCGACCAGCACGGCGGTCGCGAGCCCGCGCGCCGCGGCCGGACCGGTCACCCGCGCCAGGGTGCGGGCGAAGCCCCGTCCGGCCAGGGCGGAGGCGTCCTCGAGCGCCGGATCGACCGAGCGCAGGCTGGCGCGCAGCGTCAGCACGGCAAAGGGCAGGAAGCGGCCGGCGTAGGTCAAAAGCACCAGGACGCTGCTCGGGTAGACCAGGTCGGCGAGCGGGTTCAGCGGGTGGTTCCAGAAGCGGATCTGGCCGATGGACATCATCACCGCCGGAAAGGCCACGGGCAGGAGCGCGAGCGCGGCGAGCAGGCGCGAGGCGCGGCGCGAGCGGCCGCGCACCACGCCGTACGCCACGAGGAAGCCGATCGCCGCCATGAGCAGGCCCGCCCCCGCGGAGAGGAGCAGCGACCGGCCGATGTCCCCTCCGGCCTCGAGGAAAGCGGCGTCGAACGCGGCCAGGCGGCCGCGCGGGCCGGCGCGCAGCGCCCAGCGCAGGAGCTGGACGAGCGGCAGGAGCGTGCCGAGCGCGCTCACCAGGATCATGAAAAACACGGCCGGGCCCTTCCACGCCCCGAGCCGGCGCTCCGCGGGCTGGACGCGCAGCGTCCCCGGGACCACGTAGTCGCCCCGCCCCTCGAGCCGCAGAAGCAGCAGCACCGCGAGGACCACGAGCAGAACGAGCGGCAGCGAGGCCGCGGCCGCGTCCGGCGAGGAGCGATACGTCGCGAACTGCAGGTACACCTCGGTGGCGAAGACCTGGGCCGGGCGGTCCGACGTGGCCGCGAACGAGAGGAAGTCGGGTATGGAAAAGTCCGAGAAGGCGAAGACGAACACGAAGAGGGTGCCGGCGAGGATGGCCGGCAGCGCCAGGCGCAGGGTCACGGCCAGGAAGGAAGCGAAGCAGCCGCGCGCCAGCAGGGCCGCTTCCTCGGCCGCCCCGTCCACCGAGCGGAAGCCCTTGGCCGCGAGCAGCACCACGAGCGGGAAGAGCGACGCCGCCTCGAGGAAGATGCAGCCCGGGATCCCGGCGATCCCGAGGAACGTGAGGTCCAGCTCGCGCACCAGCTCGTTCACCAGCTCGGTGTAGGCGATGCCCGTGACGTAGGGCGGCACGATGATCGGCGCCACTGCGAGAAGCGTGAACGCCCCCTTCAGAGGAAGGTCGGTGCGCGACAGCAGCCACGCCACGGGCGCGCCGATCAAGGCTGCCACGAGCGCGCTCCCCGCCCCCACCTGGATGCTGTTCCAGAGCAGGCCGAGCTGGCGCGAGTCGAGCAGGAGGTTCTGGAGGCGCGCGGCCGTGAAGCCCTCCTCGCCCGAGAAGGCCGAGGCGAGCAGCAGGAGCGGCGGCAGCAGGCTGAGCAGGGCGAACAGGCCGATGGCCGCGCCGACTATCGCTCTTCTCTGGCCCATCGGCCCTCCGCGGAGCGCGCTCCGGGACTCCCCGCGCCGGAGGGGACTACTCGATCTCTCCCTGCGCGGCCACGATCCGATCGACCAGCCCGTATTCCAGCGCCTCCTCGGCGCTCAGCCAGAAGTCGCGGTTGGCGTCCTTCATGATCTTGTCGGCCGCGGTGCCGGTCTCGGCGGCCACGATCTGGTTGTAGCGGTCGCGGATCTTCAGGATCTGCTTGGCGGTGATCGCGATGTCCGAGGCCTGGCCCTCGGCGTAGGTCGAGGGCTGGTGGATGAGGAAACGCGAGTTCGGCAGGCACAAGCGCTGGCCCTTGACGCCGCCGAGGTAGATGATCACCGCGGCCGACGCGCAGAGCCCGGCGCAGATGGTGTGCACCGGCGCCTTCACGAACTTCATCATGTCGTAGATGGCGAAGCCCGAGTCCGCGTCCCCGCCCGGCGAGTTGACGTACACCGAGATGGGCTGCGCCTGGTCCTCGTGGGACAGGACCAGGAGCTGGGCCGTGACCTTCTCCATCAGCTCCTTGTCCACCTGCTTGGCGATGAGGATGGTGCGCGCCTTCAGGAGCTTTGCCGCGAGCGCGCCCTTGTCACCCTTGCCCTCCTCCCCCTCCTCGGGGCACTCGACGTGCGCGCGCTGCGCGGAGCGGATCGGCTCTTCCTGGTACATCGGGATCTCCTGTGCGTTCGACCGAGCGCATTACTCTAGCGGCCGTGCCCCAATCCGCGCCGCTTTTTGCCCGGCGCCGGCGGGCGGCCGCGGCCTCACTCCCCCTTGCCTCCCAGGTAGCCCAGCCGGTTCAGGACATCCATGAACTCCTGCGTCGCCTCGCCGGACAGCTCCGTGGGGACCTTCGCCGGCCGGAAGCCCACGTCGTGGCTGCGGATCACCTCGAGCGGCCGTGCCTCGAGCTGCTCCGGCCGCACCGCGTTCTTGAGCAGGTTGCCGCCTTCCGGGGACTGCATGTCGCGGCCCGCCGGAATGTCCAGCAGGTAGAGCACGAGCGGCGCCACGTCGTAGACGTAGCCGATGCGCGCGGGCGTCCCCTTGCCGGACAGGACCGCGCTGCCCCCCACTCCCTGGCGGAACGACGGCCCGGCCAGCACGATCATGCCGGGCGGCCCGTCCAGGTGGTGCCCGGAGAAGCCGCCCGGGGGCAGCCTGTCGGTGAAGTCGGCGTGGAAGCCGTGGTCGGAGCAGACGATCACGTTGGCATCCGCGGGCGCCGCGGCGAGCGCCTGGCCGAGATACTGGTCCGCCTGCTCGTAGAAGCGGTTGATCACGTCGCCGAAGCGCAGGACCTCGGCCGCGGTCACCTCGTAGGAGAAGCGCTCCGGCTCGTAGTAGCGCCAGAAGCGGTGGCCCGAGACATCGGTGCCGCCCCCGTAGAACAGGGTCAGGTCGGGCTGCTTCTCCTCTTTACCGAGCAGGTGGAGGACCGCGCGCAGGTAGGTCTCGTCGGCCGCGACCGACCAGAGGGTCTGGTTGACGGGCATCTGCTCCGTGTCGCTCAGGCTCGAAACCTCGAGCGCCCCGAACAGCTCGCCGCCGAGCCGCGCCAGGTTGTCCGGCGCCGAGACCTGCTCGGCGATGGGCCAGACCTCCTGGAACAGCTCCGGCGGCCAGGTCTGGCCCTCGATGTCCGGCCGCATGTTCCCCTTCCAGTTGAAGTCGTTCTGGCCGAGCGAGGAGTAGGGCGCGACCATCCAGCCGTTGATCTCCTCGGCCGGCCAGGTGATCCACCAGCCCACCACCAGGCTCATGAGCCCGTAATCGCCGGCGATGTTCCACAGCGCCTTGCCGCGGCGCGCCTCGGACGTGAAGGGGATCTTCTTCGCGCCCGGAGTGAGGAAGTCGACGATGCCGTGGTCCTGCTTGGTCTTGCCCGTGGCGATGGTCGTCCAGATCACGGGCGACAGGGACTCGCGATGCGGATCGAGCGATCCCGCGACCCCGCGCTCGATCAGCGCCTTGAGGTTCGGCATGCGCCCCGCCCGGATGAGCGGGCCCGCGACCGACCACTCCAGGCCGTCGAAGCCGATGAGGACGACCGGGTGCTCCGGCCTGGCGCTCTCGCCCCTGCCGCACCCGCAGAGCGCGGCCAGGCAGATGAGAAGCGCGCCGCCCATGGCCTGCGCCATCGTCAGCCTCCTTTCAGCCCCAGGTGGTTGTTGTCGGGACTCCAAAGCAGGAACCTGTAGACCGGCAGCAGGGCCGCGAACTCCCCCGCGACGCGGCTGAAGAGGCCCGGATCCGTGGCCTCGGCCTCCCCCTTCGGGATGGAGCGGACCACGCTCATGCGATGGACGCCGGGCTTGAACCAGCGGAAGTAGCCGAGCACGTCGTCCCAGCGCAGGCGGCCGCAGCGGTATTCCTGTTTCCAGTCATGCATCAGGAGCGCGTAGCGGTCGCTCACTCCGTTCAGGAGGCCCGCGAACTCCTCGGCCCCGGCGCGCGCGGAACAGCGGCTTTTCGCGTTCTGCGTGTCCCACCAGGCGCGCTCGTTCACGCGCAGACCCAGGTTGAGCCCTTGGAAGTCGATTTCCAGCACCAAGTTGGCGTGGATGTACGAGGCATCGGTGTCCGCGGCGAACTCCACTCCCAGGAGGTCCCGCAGCGGCTTCTTCGCCTTGTCCGAAGGCGAGAGGTACAGCCAGAGCGAGTCGACCCGGTGTCCGTTGAAGACGTACGGATGGTGAAGGGAGGTGCGCAGAAGCAGATCCTCTCCCGCCCGCAAGAGATGCGCGCGCAGCGCCTCGCCGATGG
Organism: Planctomycetota bacterium; assembly: GCA_016213895.1. GTDB lineage: Bacteria > Planctomycetota > B15-G4 > B15-G4 > JADJEK01 > JACQZJ01. The sequence continues at coordinate 25,309 of JACQZJ010000189.1, forward strand.
CATGCAGCTTGCGCTTCAGCTCAAGGCGCTCGGCGTTGTACTCGGGATCGCTCCACTTGTGGCGTTCGAAGGCGAGGAAGTCCCTGGCCGTGAAGGGCGGCAGGTCCGTCAGGCTTTGCGGGGTCTTCTTGGGCATGGCGCGGCCGCGCCGATTCTTCGCGCCGCGCCGCGAAAAAGCCAGGGAGCCCGCGGGAAAACCCGTTCCCAGGACTCGGGCGGCGCGCGCGGCCGCCTGCTACAATCGCGACGACTCTGTTCCGGATCCTGGACATTTCATCCGGCGAAGCGAGGAACCATGGAGAAGACCAAGTGGATCTGGCTGGACGGCAAGCTCATCCCCTGGGAGGACGCGACGTTCCACTTCTTCACGCACACCCTGCACTACGGGCTCGGCGCCTTCGAGGGGATTCGCGCTTATCGCCAGGAGGGCGGCGGTTCGGCCGTCTTCCGCCTGCGGGAGCACGTGCGCCGGCTCTTCGACTCCTGCCACTGCGCGCTCATCAAGATGCCCTTCAGCGCCGACCAGATCGTGGCGGCGTGCGTCGAGACCGTGCGCGAGAACGGTCTGGATGAGTGCTACATCCGCCCGCTGGTCTGGATGGGCGAGGGACCCATGGGCCTCGGCGCCACCAACTGCCCGACGCGCGTGGGGATCGGCGTGTTCCCCTGGGGCGCGTACCTCGGCGAGGAGGGAATCAAGCACGGCATCAAGGCGTGCATCTCCTCGCTCAACCGCATCTCCTTCTCGCGCCACATGGCGCGCGCCAAGATCGTCGGCCACTACGTCAACTCGATCATGGCCAACCGGTTGGCGCAGATGGCGGGCTGCGCCGAGGCCATCCTGCTCGACGGCGACGGCCTCGTGGCCGAGGGCCCGGGCGAGAACATCTTCGTCCTGCGAGAAGGCATCCTGCGCACGCCCCCCACGTCGGCGCCGATCCTGGCCGGCATCACGCGCGACACGGTTCTGACCTTGGCGCGCGAGCGCTCCCAGCAGCTCGGCATCGAGATCCGCGAAGAGAGCTTCCCGCGCGACGGGCTCTACCTGGCGGACGAGGCGTTCATGGTCGGCACGGCAGCCGAGGTCACGCCCATCCGCGAGGTGGACGGCCGCGTCGTGGGCGCGGGCAAGCCCGGGCCGGTGACGCGAGCGCTCGCCTCCGCCTATCAGGACGTGCTGCGCGGCCGCGACCGGAAGCACGCCGGCTGGCTGACGCGCGTCGAGTGAGAGCGCATGACCGCGAGGCTCGAAACAGGATCCGGCGCGGGCTTTCCGCGGGCAGCGCTTTTGGCCCTGCTCCTCGCCCTGCCGTCCTGCGGGGGCCTCTGGCCCGGCCGCGCGCCCGAGCGCCTGACGA
>JACQZJ010000006.1 GCA_016213895.1 Planctomycetota bacterium
GGCGCTCCATGGTCAGATCCAGCGCCGCCAGGCGCGCGCGCCGAGCAGCGTGCGCAGCGACGTGCCGCGCGCCGTCGACGTGATCTGCGCGCGCTGCCTCGACCCCGACCCGGCGCTGCGCTACGCCACGGCGCGCGCGCTGGCCGACGACATCCGCCGCCTGCGGAGCGGAGAGCCGCTCGTCGCCAGGCCGATCTCGCGGCTCGCCCTGATCGCGCGCGGACTGGCGCGGCGCAAGGGGACGGCGGCGCTCCTGGCCGCGGCCAGCGGCCTGCTCCTCTGGGCGGCGTGGGCCGGCCTGTCCCAGCGCGGCCGCTTCGACCAGATCTCCTACGCGCATCGCGTGCAGTCGGCGTACGGCGCGCTGGCGCCGCGCGTCGATCCCGTGCTGGCGCGCGCCGAGGAGAGCCGCGACGCCGCCACCGTCGAGGAGAAGACGGCGATCCTCGCCGACCTGGAGCGCCGCTTGGCGGGCGGCGCCGACGACACCGGCGTGGGCGAGGCGTACCGCGCCTGGACCATGTTCCTCCTGGACGTGGAGGGAGCGACGGCGGCGCTCGAGGAGGCGCGGCGCCGGCACCCCGAGAACCCGTTCATCCCGCTGGTCGCGGCGCGCATGCACCTGCGCCGCTACGCCGAGAGCGTGAGCTGGCCCGCCGCCTCCGGCGTCGCGCTCTACGCCACGGCAGAGCCGTTCCAGTCGCTTTCTCCCATCGAGACCCCGGAGATGAGGGAGAACCTGGAACGTGCGCACGCGGCGGTGCTCGCCGCGATCCAGTCGAGCGTCTGGCACGAGCTGCCCGCGCTCGGCTGGATCATCGACCTGCTCGACGGCGTGGAGCGCTTCGCGGCCGGAGACATGCGCGGCGCGGTCGCCAAGCTGCCCCGCCCCGGCGACCGCGCGGACCTGGAGATCGACGGAGCGCTGCTCCTCGCCCTGGCGTACTGCCGCCTGGGCGACCTCGACGCGGCCGCGCACGCCGCCGCCGAGCTGGCGCGCAACCGGCCGCGCCTGCTGCCCGCCGCCCTCATCCTGAGCGAATGCCACGCACACCGCGGCTATCGCCGGATGGCTCAGCACCAGGACGCCCTCGGCGACTTCCTCGAAGCGCGCGCCGCGCTCTCTCGCTTGCAGCACAGACCGGAGCTGCAACAGACCATCGCCGATCTCGAGGTCTCGATCGCCAGCGCGCGCCAGCAGCGCGGCGAGGATCCGCGTCCGGAACTGCAGAGCGCCCTGGCGGCCTACGACCGGCTGCTCGCGGCACGGCCTGGGAACTACCGGCTGCGTTTCAACCGCGGCATGGCCCTGGTGTCGCTCGCGGACGCGGGCGGAGCGCCGCGCGACCCCGGCGCGCGCCCGGAGGCGGACGCGCGGGCGGCCCTCATGGACGAGGCCCTCGCGGAGGTCGAGCGGGCCTACGCCGAGTCGGCGGAGGACGAGTTGATCGGCTCCGGACTGGCGCAGGCGCACGTCGGCCGCCTGCTGGCAGAGCGCGCCGCCGGCGTGCTCGAGGACGAAGCGTTCGATCCGGCCTTCCGCGCCCTCGATCAGGTGGAGCGGCACGGCCGCGAGAAGGCCGATCTGCATTACGCGCGCGCCTCGCTGCATCTCGTGCGCGCGGACAACGCGCGGGCCAGGCGTCGCGCCGCGGCCGCCGACCTCGAGCGGGCGGCGGAGCTGGCGGCGCGCGCCGCCGCAATGAGTCCCCTGTTCCTCGAGGCGCGCCAGCTGGCCAGCACCGCGACGCTCCTGCTGGCCCTGGAAAAGCCCGTGCCGGCCGAGGAGATCCTGGCGGCCGCCGCCGTGAGCCGGGAGCATCGTCTCGGCGGGGTGCCGAATGCGCCGGCGCCGCCTCCCTGGCCGCGGCAGCGCTCGGCGCCTGGCAGGACGCGGCGCGCGAGGCGCCGCAAGAGCCCGCCGCCTGGGCGAGCCTGGCGCTGGCCTGCGCCGCCCTCGCCGACCTCGGCGGAGACGCGGAGCTGCATGCGCGGGAATGCTGCGCCCTGGGCGTTCAGGCGGCGAACGAGGCGATCACCCTGGCCGCGGACCGGGCCGCTGGCCACGCCGCCCGTGCCCGCGTCGCGGCCGCGGGCGGCGACACCGAGGCCGCGCTCGCCGGCATCCGCAGGGCGCGCGGCCTCCCCGACCCCGGAGGGTTCCGCGGGCGCGTGGCCGCGGCTCTCAACGCCTCGGCCTGGCTCGTCGTGCGCGAGGAGCATCCTGGAGAGGGACGGCACGCGGCCGCCCTGCAGCTGATCGAGCTCGCGCTCGAGGCGGCCCCGGAACGTGGCGAGCTGCTGAACACGCTCGGGGTCGCGCTCTACCGCAACGGCGACCTGGCGCGGGCGCTCGAGGTGCTGCAGGCCTCGGATCGCGCCAACCGGCGCTCCTTCGCGGCCGGGCACCCGGCGGACGCGGTGTTCCTCGCGCTTTGCCACCTGGGTCGCGGCGACGCGGCGCAGGCGCGCGCCGCGGGCGAGCGCGCGCGCCGGCTGCTGGCCGCGGAGCCCTTCGCCAGCGACCCGGAATGCCGGGCCTTCCTCGCCGAGATGGAGCGGCGCTTCGCGGCGCTCGATCCGGACTGAGCGGGCGCCGGAATCGCTCCGGATTCCTTGAGAAGGACTTGCCGGAACGGCGCTTCAGGAGGCAGACCTGCGCTTTCGCTGTCCGGTGGAGAGAACCGATGAAGAGACTTGCACTGCTTCTCGCCCTGTCCGTCTGCGCCAGCGCGCCGCCTTCGCTCTTCGCCCAGTGCGGCACCCCGGGCACCGGGGGGACCGTGCCGCGCATCGAGATCTCGAGCGACCTCTGGGACGCGAGCACCACGTTCACCCTGAAGGACGCCCTCCCCGGCGCGGGCTGGGCCTGGCTCATGGACTTCTCCCCGGGCCCGCTGCCCACGCCCTACGGCACGTTCTGCGTCGGCCCCGCGTTCTTCGTGCTCTTCAACTTCCTGGGCGGCTCCGTGCCGATCGGACCGAACGGCAGGCTCGACATCACCTTCGACATTCCCCCCAGCGTCGGCGCGGCCATCGGCGTGCCGCTCTTCTGCCAGGGAATCATCGTCGATCCCGCCGGACAGAACGGCCTCGCGCTCACGAATGGCTTGCCCTTCGCGCTGCGCTCCCCGCGCGTCTTCATCGCCAGCGATCAGGGCAGGATCGACGTGATCGACGCCTACGGGGCCTCCCTGGGCGCGCCGGCGCCGCTCCTCGACTCTTTCGCCGTGGCGGGGTCTCGCGGGGACTTCGCCCTGTCCCGGGATCGGGAACGGCTCTACGCGCGCATCAACGGCAGCGGCAGCTTCAACAGCGTCAAGGCCTACGACATCACCCAGTCGCCGCCTGCCCTCCTGGGAGAGGCCGTGGCCGGCACGACCTCCCTGACGGGCAAGCCGAGAAACGGCGTCGTCGTCTCGCACGACGACCGCTTCGGCTACTTCGTCGATGATCTCAAGGTGCACAAGTTCGACGCCGACCCGGTCTCGCCGACCTTCATGAGCGTGCTCGCGTCGGGCGTGTCCTCGGTCGCCGGCATCTCGCTCGCTCTCTCGCCCGACGATCAAACGCTCTTCGTCTCGGCGGGGACCGGTTCGCCCGGGGTCATCTACCTCTACGACACCTTCACCATGCAGGAGACCATCTACATCCAGATGACGGACAACACGCCGTTCTTCGGCCTGGCCCTGCGCTACTCGATCGGCGCCTCCCCGAGCGGCAAGTACCTGGCGACGATCCAGCAGGGCATCCTGGTGGGATCGCCCGCGTTGGACGGTCTGGCCATGCTGAACGTTATCGCGCTCGATCCCCTCGACCCGGCCTACCTCACGGAGATCGCGGCCGTGCCGCTGCCGGACTTCGGCCAGCTCGAGTTCGTCTTCGATCCGAAGGACCCGAGCGACGCCACGGTCTACACCGTCGCCTCGGACGCGAGCGGCGCCTACAAGCTGCAGGTCATCAACTGGATGACCGGCCAGGTGGCAAGCCTGCCGCTGGGCGACACTGGCGGCCGCGGCAACGAGGACGGCGGCATCGGCATGACGCCGAACGGCGCCTACCTGTTCGCGACCGCCCGCGGCGCGGACATGCTGCACGTGTTCGACGCGAACTTGAACCAGGTCGGCGCGACGTCCCTCGCCTCCTCAGGCAAGGCCTGGTTCATCCACGTCGAGGAGTAGCGCTGCGGGCCGCGGCGGCGCTCCTCAGCCCAGGCGCACGACCTCGACCTGCGGCAGCAGCGCCTCCACCTCCTCCAGGGTGAAGTCGCACACGCCCAGGCGGGCGGCGTTGGCCGCGCCGGCCGCGGCCCCGACCCGCACCGCCTCGACCAAGTCCAGGCCCGCGTCGATGCCCCCGGCCACCGCGCCCAGCATGGCGTCGCCGCTGCCCACCGGGTTGATCTCGCGCACCCGCGGCGCGCGCACGCCGCAGCGCCCGTGCCGCGCATGCAGCCACGCCCCGGACTTGCCGTTCGTGAGCAGCACCCACTCGATGCCCTGGTCGAGGAGGGAACGGGCGAAGTCGTCGGCCGCTCCCGGCCGGCTCACGTCCACGCCGAACGACGAGCCGATCTCGTCCAGGTTGGCCTTGACCATGTACGGCCGCGCCAGCGCGGCCGGCACCGCGGGCGGGCCGTAGGTGTCGACGATCGCCCGGCGGCCAGCGGCGCGCGCCTGCGCGACCGCCCAGGCGTAGAAGCGGTCGAGCGCGTGGCCGGCGGTCGAGCCGTTGAGCGTGACCACGTCGGCGTGCGGCAGGACGGCGAGGAAGCGTTCCTGCAGGCGCAGGACCTCGGGGGCGTCGAGCGGCGCGCCGCCCTCGAGGTACTCGCGGATGCGGCCGGTCTCGCGCTCGTAGAGGAAGGTGCTCATGCGCGTCGGCCGCCCCACCTCGACCGCCTCGCACGGGATGCCCTCGGCCGCCAGCCCCTCGAGCAGCAGCCGGCCGACAATCCCGCCCCAGGTGGTCAAGGCGAGTACGTCGTGTCCGAGCGCCCGCGCCGCGCGCGCGGCGTTGATCCCCTTGCCGCCGCCCTGGTAGCGCGTTTCCACCGGCCGCACCACGACACGGTCGTCCGGCGGCTCGCAATAGGCGACCGTCTTGTGCACGCAAGGGTTGGGAGTGACCGTGAGGATCATCGCCTGAACGAGAAGATGCTAGCGCCGCTCGACTCGCTGGCCAACCATCGTCAGAATGTGGTCCTCGCCTTGGGGCCTTCGAGCGAGCCACATGACCATGTCGGAGCCGGAACCGAGCGTCAAGCGACTCCACCTGCACATCCGCGGCCGCGTGCAGGGGGTCTTCTACCGCGCCGCGGTCTGCGAGCGCGCCCGCGTGCTGGAGGTCGCCGGCTGGATCAAGAACCGTCCGGACGGTTCGGTGGAAGCGGTGGCCGAGGGACCGCAGGCGTTGCTCGACGCCTTCGTCGCCTTCTGCCGCGAGGGACCGCCGCTGGCGCGGGTCACGGCCGTCGACCTCGCCGCGGAGCCGGTCGAGGGCCTGGCGGAGTTCGAGATCCGCTACTGACGGACGAGGCTCAGAAGATGTCCAGCACCTCGGACTGCGCCGCCAGCTCCGACGCGTAGTTGGAGTTGATGGAGAGCGGCGCGTTCCAGGGGAGAGGGGTCTTCTCGGCGATCAGACCGAGCGCGACGCAGCTGAAGCCGCGCACCGCGCTGGAGCGCGACTCGTCCTCGACGAGCAGGACGAGCTGGTGCACGGCGCGCCGGTCCGCGATGCAGCCGAGCGCCTGCGCGACCGCGCCCGTCACGGCGAAAGTCGGCGCCGCCGCCAGCATCTCGACCAGGCGGTTCGCGGCCTCCACGTCTCCCATCAAGCCGAGCCCGGTGGCCGCGTCCACGCGCAGGCGCGCGTCGTGGTGCTCGAACAGCGCCTCCTTCAGCGCGTCCGCCGCCGCGCGGTGCCCGACCAACCCGAGCGCCACGGCGCAGTGCCCCTTGAAGGCCGCGTCGTTGCTCTCGGCGAAACGCTCGAGCAGCAGCGCCCCGCTCTCGGGCGCGCCGAGCAGCCCGAGCGCGATGGCCATGGCGCCCGCGTCCTCGGGGTTCCCGGCGGACTTGAACAGACCGCAGAGCTCCTGGACCAGCGCGCTCACCTCGGCCGCGCCCTCGGCATAGGCGTTGCCGGCGATGCCGGCGGCGAGGACTGCCCAGGGCAGGTCCACGCCGTGGCTGGGGGCGGCGATCTCGGCGCTGAGGTGGCGCACGATGGCGTCGGCCCCTTCCTTGTCGCGGCGCTCCACCGCCATCGAGTTGGCGGCAATCTGGCCGAGCGCGACGAGGGCGAAGTGGCGCAGCTGCGCGTCGCCGTCCTTCTGCACCAGCTTCCTCAGGCCGGTCACGACTTCCGCGTCGCTGGCGTACGCGAGCCGGCCGAGGGCGATGACGCAGGAAGCGCGCACCGCGCCGTCCGTGCCGCGGTCGCAGGCCGCGCGGAAGAGCTGCGGCACGACCGCAGCGGCCGGCGCGCCGAGGCGCGCCAGCGAGATCGGGATCTGCGCGCGGATGCGGCGCTCCAGCGTCTCGTCCCCGAGCAGCTCCGCCAGGAAGGGGACGCTGTCGCTCGCGGCTTCGGGAATCAGCCCGAGCGAGAGCACGGCGCCCGCCGCGACCTCCACGTCCTCCGCGTCGCTCCGCTCCACCATGCGGCGGAGCTGCGGCGCCATCTCCGGGCCGCAGACCAGGCCGAGCGCGAGGGCGGCGAAGGCACGTTCCATGCTCTGCACCGACCCGCTCGAGCGCAGGAACTGCCGCCCCTTGCCGGTGTCGTGCATCACCTCCCAGAGGACCGGCATCGAACCCCGATGCTCGAGGATGCCGAGAGCGAGGATGGCCGACTGGCGCACGGTCGTCTGGTGGCTGCCGAGGGCTTCCCTCACGTCGGCCGCGACCGCGGCGGCAGCTCCAGGAGGCTTCCTCGACCTTGCGGCCGATGCCGGTGAGGAACGCCGCCGCGCCGGACTGCGGCGCCGCTGCGCGCACGCGGCTGCGCAGGTTCAAGTACGGATCCTTGTTGAACTTCCACCAGATGTCCCAGTGGTCGAGGGAGGCCGTCGGCCGGTTCTTCTTGCCGGTCATGCCCGCGCCGGGGGTCTTCGGCGCGGATGGCCCAGCCGTGGTCGGAGGCGCCTGGGGCGTCTGTCCCGGCTTCTGCGGGTCCTTGGCTACGCCCGGGTCCTTGGGTCGCGGAGGAGTCGGGGCATCGGGCGGTGGCTTGGGCGGACCCGGACCCGGGCCAGGATCGCCGTGCCCGGGAAGGCCGTTGCCTCCGGAGTCGGGGCCGGTGCCCGTGTCCGTGCCGGGCGGCGGCGGGTCGGGCGGCGGAACCTCGCCGCCGTGCCCGCGGCCCGGACGAGCGAGCACCAGGGATGCGAGCAGGGCGACCGCGGCCAGCAGGAGAATGCGCTTCATGGTCCACATACCAGCAGCCCGTTCAAAGGTCCGCGCCCGGCGGCCGCGGCGCAGCAGGACATCCCAGTATAGCCGTGTCGGGCGCGTCGCGGCTCACGAACCAGAGGCGCGAGCCGCGGCAGGCGACGCTCCTATACTGCATAGCTGACCTGGACCGTCCGGCAACGCCCGAGCGGGCAAGCGGCCGCAACCAGCCTGCTGCCGCGCGGCCGCGGCTCCTTTCAACCGGCCGCCCGCCCGCGCGCCGCGTAGGCCGCCCAGATGCGCTCCAGGGCGGCTCTCGCGCCCGCCGCGACCTTGACGTCGACGATGTGCGACACCTCGGTCATTCCCGGGTTGATCTCGACGCTCTTGCCGCCGCTGGCGTGCGTGGCGAGGACCGGCATCACGATGTACGGGAAAGAGCTGGTCGTGCCGATGGAGAAGACGAGGTCGAAGCCCTGCGCCACCTGGCGGCTCAGCTCCGCCAGCGCGGCGTACGGCAGCATCTCGCCGAAAAGCACCACCCCGGGACGCACGATCCCGCCGCACCTGGGACAGAGGGGCGCCGCGGCGAGATGCGCGTAGTCCTCCACCACCTCGCCGTGGCTGCACGTCATGCAGGACAGCCTGTGGATGTCGCCGTGGATGGGAATGAGGTTCCGCGTGCCCGCGGCCGCGTGGAAGCCGTCCACGTTCTGCGTCAGGACCCAGCAGCGCTCGATCCTCTGCTCGAACGCCGCGATGATCTCGTGCCCGCGGTTCGGGCGCGCGCCGCGACAGGCCTTCTCGATCTGCAGGATGTACTTCCAGCAGAGCTCGGGCCGGCGCTGCAGCATCTCGCCCGAGAGCGCCTCCTCGATGGGAATGCCCTCATCCGTGGTGTTTCGCTCGTACAGGCCGCCGATGCCGCGGTAGGTGGGCATCCCTGAGTCCGCGGACATGCCCGCGCCGGTGATGAACAGCACGCTGCGCGCGCGCAGCAGCAGATCCACGACCTTGTCGATCAGGGCCTGCTCGACGTCTTCGCCGCCCATGGTCACAATTGTAAGCACGGCGCTCGTGCGGACGAGCCCCGCGCTCGCTCCCCGGCGGGCGCGGGCCGCCGGCCGCGCGCCTGGAGAGAACAGATGAAGCCGGAAGAACTCGTGGCCCTGGCCCTCGCGGCGCGCGCCCGGGCGTACGCGCCCTACTCGAAGTTCGCCGTCGGCGCCGCGCTCCTGCTCGAGGATGGCTCGGTGGCGAGCGGCTGCAACGTCGAGAACGCCTCGTACGGGCTGACGGTGTGCGCCGAGCGCGTGGCGCTCTTCACGGCCGTGGCCCAGGGCAAGAGGTCCTTCCAGGCCCTGGCGGTCGCCACCGGCCCGGGCGCCTCCATGTGCGGGGCCTGCCGGCAGGTCCTCTGCGAGTTCGCGCCCGGCCTCACGGTCCATCTGGCGGACAAGAACGGCCGCTTCCGCACGACCACGCTGGCCGAGCTTCTGCCCGACTCGTTCGGACCGGAGGCGCTGCGCTGAGACGGCGCGCCGGAAGCGCCGGCCGCGCGCTGCCTCACATGGGGCGGTAGTCGGCCGGCACGCGGAAGCGGTAGGCGACCGCCTCGGTCCCGCTCTTGTCGATCACGTCGATCGTCAGCTCCCCGCCGAGCTTGAGCAGCCCTGGCCGGCTGCGGAAGCGGAAGGACTTCTTCACTTCCCCGCCTTCTTCTCCCTCGGCCGCGGCCTGAGCCTCCGCCGGAGCCTGCGCCTCGGCCGGGGCTTGCGCCTCGGCCGGAGCCTGCGCTTCGACCGGGGCCTGGCCCTCAGCGGGTGTCTGACCCTCCGCCGGGGCCTTTCCTCCGCCCTGCGCCCGCTCCTTCGCGTCCTTCTGCGGCAGCAATCCTCCCCCCACCGGCTCCTCACCCATTCCGCGGATCCAGATCTCCAGCTTGTTCGCCTCGACCGGACGCGCGGTCTTGCCGTCCTGCTCGAGCAGTTCGACCACCGCGCTGCCCTTCGCGTCGATGAACAAGGACGCCTTGCCCGCGTCCGATCTGGAGAAAAGCCGGCCCGCGGCGGCGCCGTTCTTCTGGCCAGGGGCCTTCTGCCCCTTCAAAACCCCGCCCTGGGCGGTGCCCTTCAGCCGCGACTGCATCGCATTCGGCGGAGCCCGGTACTTGAGCGGCTGGCGCGCGCCCTGCCCCTCTGCCCGCTGCTGGTTGGCCCCGCCCTTCCCGTCACCCTGACCGTCCGAGCGGTCGCACCCGGCCAGCATGGCCGCCGTCATCATCATCACCGTTGCGAGGGAGGTTGGGCGCATCATTCGATCTCGTCTCATGGTGGCGGGTCCGTGCGGCGCCCCCGCGGCCTCAGCGTGTGCGGGCGCGCGCCGCCGCCCTGGAAGGAACGTATCCCTCCGATATCGACACATGCACGCCGGGTTTTCAAGGGTCTCCCCGCCGGAAGTGCGCCGGGAGCGAGTGCGGAGCCGCCGCGGCTTTTTCGTAGAGTGGGGTCGTTTCGTCCCAGGAAAGCCGCTCCTTCCTTCCATGGTCGAGCAGACGGACAGCAGGAAGCTCAGCCCGGCGATGGCCCAGTTCCACCGCTGGAAGGCGGAGCATCCCGGAGAGATCCTCTTCTTCCAGATGGGGGACTTCTTCGAGATGTTCTACGACGACGCGCGCACGGTCTCCCGCGTGCTGGGGCTGACGCTGACGTCGCGCCAGAAGGGCGCGGACGCCATCCCCATGGCCGGCGTGCCGGTGCGGAGCGCGGACCAGTACCTGAAGAAGCTCGTGGCCCTGGGCTTCCGCGTCGCGATCTGCGACCAGGTCCAGGACCCGAAGGACGCCACGCTCGTCGTCGACCGCCAGGTGACGCGCATCGTCACGGCCGGCACGCTGACCGAGGAGGACCTGCTCGACCGGGGCGCGCCCAACTTCCTGTGCGCGGTCCATGCGAGCGCGGGCCAGCGCGTGGGCCTGGCGCTCATCGACCTCTCGACCGGCGAGTTCCTCGTGGCCGAGGCGGCGCGCGCGGACCTGGCCGAGGCCCTGAGTCGCTACCGTCCGGCCGAGGTCCTGGTGGCGGAATCGGCGCGCGATCCGGCCCTGGAGGCCGTCCTCTTGCAGCACGAGCGCTCTGCCGTCACCGCGCGCCCCGACTGGCAGTTCGAGCGCGCCTCGGCCCGGGAGGCGCTCGCCGAGCACTTCCGCGTCGCGACCCTCGGCGGCTTCGGCGTGGACGACGACTCGCCCGTGGTGGAGGCGGCCGGCGCGGCCCTGCGCTACCTCGCCGAGACGCAGAAGACCGCGCTCGCGCACCTGAACCCGCCGCGCCTCGACGCCGAGAGCGAGCGGCTCCTCCTGGACCGCGCCACGCGCTCCTGCCTGGAGCTGACCGAGACGACGCGCGAGGGGCGCAAGGACGGCTCGCTCCTCTTCGTGATCGACCACACGGTGACCGCGCTCGGCGCGCGCCGCCTGCGCGACTGGCTGTTCGCCCCGCTGCGCCAGGTCGCCGCCATCGAGCGGCGCCAGGCCGCCGTGGAGGAGCTCGTCCTCGACCGCGGCGCCTGCCAGCGCCTGCGCGAGCGCCTGCGCGGCGTGGCCGACGTCGAGCGCCTGCTGACGCGCGTGGTCACGAACCGCGCCAACGCCCGAGACCTCGCCGGCCTGCGCGCCTCCCTCGAGGCCGTGCCCGCGCTGCGCCAGGCGATCGCGGAGAAGAACGCCGCCGATCTGCGCGCGCTGCTCGAGCGGCTCGATCCCCTGCCCGAGCTGGCCTCCCACCTGCGCGCCGCGCTGGTCGACGATCCGCCGCTCGCCCTGCGGGAAGGAGGCATGATCCGGGACGGCTTCTCGGCCGAGCTGGACGAGCTGCGCGGCATCCACCGCGACGGCCGCCGCTTCATCCTGCGCTACCAGAAGGAGGAGGCGGAGCGCAGCGGCATCCCCAACCTCAGGGTCGGCTTCAACCGCGTGTTCGGCTTCTACATCGAGGTGACCAACTCCTTCCGCGGGCAGGTTCCCGCCGACTACGCGCGCAAGCAGACCTTGAAGAACGCCGAGCGCTACGTCACGCCGCGCCTGAAGGAGTACGAGGCCAAGGTGCTGAGCGCAGAGGACCGCTCCCAGGAGCTGGAGTTCGAGCTCTTCCAGCGAATTCGCGCCCGCGTCCTGGAGCAGCTCGAACCCGTCAAGAAGACCGCCGCCGCCCTGGCCGAGCTGGACGCGCTCTACTCGCTGGCCGAGGTGGCGGCGCTGCACGGCTACACGCGTCCGCTGGTCGACGACGGCGGCGCCCTGGAGATCGAGGAAGGCCGGCATCCGGTGCTGGCCGCGACCATGGGCGCTTCCCAGTTCGTGCCGAACGACTGCCGCCTGGACGGCGCGACGCGCCGGCTCGCGATCGTCACCGGTCCCAACATGGCCGGAAAGTCGACCTACATCCGCCAGGTCGCCCTCATCCAGATCCTGGCGCAGATGGGCGGCTTCGTGCCGGCGCGGCGCGCGCGCGTGTCGGTCTGCGATCGGATCTTCGCGCGCGTCGGCGCGTCGGACGACCTGGCGCGCGGCCGGTCCACCTTCATGGTGGAGATGACCGAGACCGCGAACATCCTGAACAACGCCACTGCCCAGAGCCTGGTCATCCTCGACGAGGTGGGCCGCGGCACGTCCACGTTCGACGGACTGGCCCTGGCCTGGGCGATCTCCGAGCACCTGCTGCAGGTGAAGCGCGCGCGCACGCTCTTCGCCACCCACTACCACCAGCTCATCGACCTGGCGGCGGTGTTCACGGGCGTGGTGAACCTGAACGTCGCGGTGCGGGAGTGGGGCGAGGAGATCGTCTTCCTGCACCGCATCGTGGAGGGAGGGTCCGACCGCTCCTACGGCATCCACGTCGCGCGTCTGGCGGGCGTGCCGCGGGCCGTGCTGGAGCGCGCGCAGGCCGTGCTCGCGGACCTCGAGAAGGGCAACCCGGACCTCGCCCCGCGCTCCGCGCACGCGCCGCGCCGGGCGCAGGGCACGCTCTTCGAGGATCCGGCCCAGGCGCTCTGCAAGGAGATGCGCGGCCTCGACCCGGACGCGATGAGCCCGCTCGACGCCCTGCTCAAGCTGCGCGAATGGAGAAAGCGGTTCGGCTGAGCGGCTGCAAGGAAACGGCGCGGGCCCGCACCTGCCGGTGCCGGCCCGCGCCGCGCTATGCTGGAGCGGGTGATGGGAATTGAACCCACGACAACAACGTTGGCAACGTTGTGCTCTACCACTGAGCTACACCCGCGTTCTTGGTGTGCTCCGCGGCAAGGGAGTCTAACGCCCGCGCGAGGCATGGCAAGCCGCCTTTGCCGGCCTTCCCCCCTTTCCCGGCCGCCGCTAGGCTCTGCGAGCACCGTGAGCGAGCATCCATCCGGCTGGCGAAAGACCCCCTTCTGCCCGGCGAGGCGCCGCGGCGCCCCGCGCGCCCTGCTTCCGGCCGCCGGCCGCGCCAGGAGGTTCGCGCCTTGACCCGCAGCCTCGCCCATCTGTTCTTCGAGGCGGCCGGCCGCCATCCCGATCGCCCAGCGCTCAAGGAGAAGGGCGGAGACGGCAAGGTCTGGTCCTACGCCGAGCTGGCCGGCTCGCCGCCCTGGGCGTGGCGCCGGGCGACCGGGTCGGCCTGTTCGCCGGCAGCTCGGTGCGCTGGATCGTCGCGGACCTCGCCGTGCTGGCGCTCGGCGCCGCGGACGTGCCGCGCGGCGCCGACGCCCTGCCCGGCGAGATCGACCACCTGGTGCGCCACTCCGGCGCGCGCGTGGTCATTCTCCAGGACGACAGGATGCTCGAGGAGCTCGGCCCCACGCTCGCCGCCGGCGGCGAATCGCGGTGCATCGTGCTGCAGGACGGCTCCCGCGCGGAAGGCGCTTCCCCGGCCGCCCTCGCCCTCGATGAGGTGAGAAGGCGCGGCCGCGAACGCCTGGCCGCCGGCGCGGACCTCTCCGCCTACCTGGAGAAGACGCGGGGCAGCGACGCGGCCACGATCGTCTACACCTCCGGCACGACCGGCCGGCCCAAGGGAGTCGTGCTCTCGCACGACAACGTCCTGCACCACCTGCGCGCCATCCCCGACTTGGTGGACCTCGCGCCGGGCGACGTCTTCCTCTCGATCCTGCCTTCCTGGCACATGTTCGAGCGGCTCATCGAGTACGGGTCGCTCGCCTGCGGCTGCCTGACCGTGTACACGAGCAAGCGCGCCTTCAAGCAGGACCTGCTGCGCGAGCGCCCCACGGCCATGGCCGCGGTGCCGCGCATGTACGAGGTCCTGTTCGAGGAGGCGCAGAAGAGACTGGTCGCCGGCAGCCCCCTGCGGCGTTGGCTGGTGTCCCTGCTGCTCAAGGCGAGCGCGGCGTTTCGCGCGTCGCGGCTCCTCGACCCCCGCACGGGTCGGCCCCAGAGCCGGGCCGCCGTCCTGCTCGGCCCGCTGCATCTCGCCGCCGATCGGCTGATCTACGCCAGGCTGCGTGCCGCCCTCGGCGGCCGGCTGCGCACGCTCATCTCGGGCGGGGGCGCGCTGCCGCTGCACGTCGACCGCTTCTTCGATCTCGTTGGACTGCCGATCCAGAGCGGCTACGGCCTGACCGAGACCGCGCCGCTGGTGTCGGTCAGGCGCCGGGACCGGCCGCACCTGGGCACGGTCGGCCCGGCGATCCCGGGCACGGCGATCGAGGTGCGCGACCGCGCCGGGAAGCCCCTCCCCCCGGGCGAGATCGGCGTCATCCACGTCAGGGGCCCGCAGGTCATGAGCGGCTACTACCGGGACGGGGAGGCGACGCGACGCGCCCTCGGCGCGGACGGCTTCTTCGACACCGGCGACCTCGGCATCGTCTGGCCGAGCGGCGAGCTGCAGATCACCGGACGCGCCAAGGACACGATCGTCCTCAGGGGCGGGGAGAACGTCGAGCCCGAGCCGATCGAAAACGCCCTGCGCGTGTCGCCGCTCATCGAGCAGGTCATGGTCGTGGGGCAGGACAAGAAGCAGCTCGGCGCGCTCATCTTCCCCAAGCGCGAGGAGGTCCTGCGCAGGCTGCGCGCCCCGGCGGCCGCGGCGGAGGCCCCCCGCGGCGAGGAAGCGCGCCGCCTGATCCGCGAGGAGCTCGACCGCCTGCTGCGGCGCGAGCACGGCTTCCGGCCGCACGAGCAGGTCGCACGCTTCCACCTGCTGCCTGAGCCGTTCAGCAGCGAACGCGGCGAGATCACCGAGATGCTCAAGCTCAAGCGCCACGTCATCGCGGAACACCATGCCACGGCGATCGCCGCCCTGTTCGATGACTAGGGGGCGCCCCACGCCGCTCTCGATCGCCGGCTCGGATCCCACGGGAGGCGCCGGACTCGAGGCCGACCTGAAGGTCTTTCTTGCTCACGGCCTCTCGGGCGCCGCGCTGGCCACGGCGCTGACGGTGCAGGACACGCGCGGCGTGGCGCGAGTCGCGGCCGTGGCGCTTCCGCTTTTCCGGCGGCGCATGGAGTTCCTGCTCTCCGACCTGCGCGTGGCCGGCGCCAAGACCGGGCTCCTGCCGAACCGGAGCATCGTGCGCGCCGCGGCCGAGCTCATCGCAAGCGGCCCGCGCCGCTTCCTGGTGGTCGACCCGGTCCTCGCCCCGAGCCGCGGGGCTGCCTTCCTCGACCGCGCCGGCCGCAGGGAACTGCTGCAGCGGCTCTTTCCGCTCGCCGACGTGGTCACGCCCAACCTGCTCGAGGCCGCGGCGCTCCTCGGCCAGAAGCCGGCCACGATCCGGCGGCATCCCGAGCGGGCGACCGCGGCCCTGAGGAGCGCGGGCGCAAGGGCCGTCCTGCTCAAGGGAGGGCACGGCGCGGGGCGGCTGGCGCTGGATCTCCTGGACGACGGCACGTCGCTCCGCGAGTTCTCCCTGCCGCGCATCCGCGGCCGCGCGGGCAGCGTCCACGGCACGGGGTGCGCGCTTGCGGCCGCGCTGCTTGCCAACGTGCTCCTGGGCCGCGACCTGGCGCGCGCGGTGGAACGGGGCAAGCGCTTCGTCCACGACGCCATGCGCGGCGCGCGCGCGATCGGCGCGGGCAGGCGCCAGCTCGACTTCCTGACCGCGCCGCGCTGAGAAGATCGCAGGAAGGCGCGAGGGCCGTCACATGCCGGCCGAGTGCAGGTAGGAGACGGCCAGCTTCACTTCCGCCGCGGAGTAGCGCGAGTCGACCTCGAGCACGAGCGGCACGCCCGAGGGCAGAGACTCGGCGAGCTGCCGGAAGTCCAGCGCGCCGGCGCCCGGCGGCAGGTTGGTCTCGGCACCGGCCGCGTCGCTGAGCGCGGCCCCGAACGTGCGCTCCGAGTGCTCGCCAGCCCAGCTCCCGGCGGGCGAGACGCCAAGCACCTCCAGGCGCCAGGCCGCGCCCGAGTCGTGCCAGTAGCCGAGATTGCAGAGCGGCACCTCGCCGAGGATGAGAGCCAGCACGCGCTGGTTGGGGAAGCCGGCCAGAGACGCGGGCGTGGCGATGGCGAAGCGCACGTCGGGCTCGGCGCGGCAGGCCGCGAAGAGGAGCCGGCAGGCGCGATCGATGTAGGAGTCGCTCTGCCGGTCGGCGAGACGCGCGATCGCCGCCGCCTCGCCTTGCAGCGCCTCGCTCACCCCCTCGGTGCGCACTTTCGCCCACAGCTCGTCTTCCCGCTCGCGCGCCCGCTTGAGGTCCAGGTCGCCGAGGCGAAGCGCCACGTGCCGGGCGCCCGCCGCCTTGGCGAGGGCCGCCGCGCGCGCCACCTCCTCCAGCGCGCGCCCCGAGGTCACGGCCTCGGGCGAGACCAGCGCGGGCTCGCCTCCCGGGCCCGCGCCTCCCGGCATGCCCGCTTCCAGGGCCACGACCCGCGCCCCGGCCGGGCGCAATGTGGGAAGCAGGCGCTCCGGGTCCCGCAGGCTCGTGAAACGCGAAAGCGCACACTGGCGCAGCTCGATCTCCCTCATGGCGCCGAGCACCTGCGCCGCGGTGACGGCCCGCATCCCCAGCCAGAGAGTGGAGAGCGCCAACGACATCATCCGCGAGTCTAGCGGCCCACCAAGGAAGCGCGCCCGGATTCGCCCGGCCCGGAAAGAGCGTCGCGCGGCGCCGCCGCGGCCAACATCTGCCCGCCGGAAGCGTTTATGATCGAGATTCCCGCTTCCGGCCACCGCGGCCGACACCTCGGCCCGAACAGCCGCAGCGTTTGTTGGAGACCAAGCAATGAAAAGGCGATTCCTCGGCCTGCTGGCCGTTCTCTCCCTGTGCGGCGCGCAGGCGACCGCGTCGGCCGCCGCGCTCGCCCTGCTTCCGCCGGGCGCGGACAAGCCCTACGTGGGCGTCAGGCTCGCCCCCGCGGGCAGCGGCCTCGAGGTCCTGACGGTCCTCGAGAGCACGCCCGCGCAAAGGGCCGGCCTCGAGTCCGGCGACGTCATCACCGCGCTCGACGCGGCCCCCATCGCATCGATCGAGTCTCTGAACGAGGCTCTGAGCCGGCGCGCTCCGGGCGACCGAATCGAGCTGAGCATCCTGCGCGGAGACCGGGAAGTGAGCGTCATCGTCGAGCTGGGCGCGAAGCCCGCCGCGACGGAGCTGAAGCCAGGCTTCCTCAGCGAGCTGCCCGAGCCCGAGGTGTTCCTGGCCGAGCCGCCCCAGGAGGCGCCGCGCGGCGGCGGGTATCTCGGCATCTTCGTGGAACCGACGGACGGCGGCGCGAAGATCGCGGGCGTCCGTCCGGGGAGCCCGGCGGAGCAAGGCCGCTTGAAGGAAGGCGACACGATCCTCGCCATCGACGGCAAGAAGGTCGAGTCCGCCGACCAGCTCAAGGAGATCCTCGCCGCGCGCGCGGCGGGCGACGAGATCCAGGTGACGATCCTGCGCGACGGCGGCGAGAAGCAGCGCATCGTCAAGCTGGCGCGCTTCGAGGACCTCGACTGGAGCGAAGCGGCCCTGGCGGCGCCGGCGCCCGAGCCCGCGGCGCCCGAGGCGGGCGCTCCCGCGAGCGGCGAGGGCATGCTGGCCAGGCCCCTGGTGCGGCGCGCGGTGAAGACTCCCAAGGTGCGCCTCGCGGTCCCGGCCGAGCCGGCCGTGGCGGAGAAGCAGGCCGAGGACGCGAAGCGCGGCTGGCTCGGCATCTACTTCGGCGAGGACGAGAAGGGCGTGACGGTGGACGGCACGGTGCCGGACGGCCCGGCCGAGAAGGCGGGCGTCCAGGCCGGCGACGTCATCCTCTACCTGGATGAGACGAAGATCGACAGCTCCGCCGACCTGCTGAAGGTGCTGGAGGGGACGCGCAAGGGGAAGACGGTGGCGATGATGGTGCTGCGCGAGGGCAAGCCGCTCGAGTTCGACGTGAAGCTCGGCAAGCAGCCCGCGGAGGCGAGCTTCGCCGCGGAGGACTTCGTGGAGGTGGCGCCCGCGCCCCGGGCCAGGATCGCCAAGGCCGTTCAGCAGAAGAAGCCCGCGAAGGCGAAGAAGGCCGGGTCGTCGTTCACTCTCGCGCCCGAGCGGTCGATCCGTCTCGTCCCGGGCGCGGGCGGCGGCTTCATGCTGAAGGTCGACGGGCAGGAAGAGGGGCTGGAGATCCCCGCTCACGGCGGAGATGGAGATCCCGTTCGGGATCGTCCAGCAGCGCAAGGGCAAGAAGGCGCCGGCCAAGGTCCCGGGCGCGCCCTGCTGCGCGTGCTGCGGCGGGCCGTGCTTCACCGGCCCCGTCCACATCGAGAACGCCTACTTCTACTTCGGCGGGAGCGGAGCGCCCGGCGCCGCGAAGAAAGGCCCGGCACTGCCTCCCGGCAGCATGATCCTGGAGCTGATGGAGGACGAAGAGGCGGCGCCGCCGCAGGTGTTCATGCTCGGCGCGGGCAGCGCCGGCGACAGCGCGCCCGAGCAATGCCCCGAGGGTGACACCGACTGACCCGACCGCTCGGCGCGTTGGCGCGCCTGCCTCGCAACCGGAGCCGGACAGATCGACCTGTCCGGCTCCTTTCGCTTTCGCGCGAAGCCGCTGCGCCGTCTACACGCGCACGTCGCCCGTGCCCAAGGCGCGGTCCCGGAAGGTCCAGAGGACCGGCTCAACCTCGGAAGCCAGGAACTCGTCGACCTGTTCGGGCGCGCGGCCGACGAAGCGCTCCGCGCGCGTCAGCTCGGGCAGGAGACCGCGCACGGCCGCGAAAGCGTCGTCTGCGGCGATGCGCTCGAGCAGGTCGTTGTCCTCGCCGCGCTTCAGGCGCTCGGCGGCGGCGAGAGAATGGCGCCGCATCGCCTCGTGCAGCTTCTGGCGATCACCGCCGGCGCGCGTCGCGGCCATGAGGATCTCCTCGGTGGCCATGAACGGCAGCTCGCGCGCCACGTGGGCGCGGATCGGTTCTTCGTGCACCACCAGTCCCGAGGAGACGTTGAGCAAGGTCTGCAGCATGCCGTCGGCGGCCAGGAACGACTCCGGGATGACCAGCCGGCGGCAGGCGGAGTCGTCCAGCGTCCTCTCCAGCCACTGGTTCATCGCGGTCTGCGCCGCGCAGTCGACCTGGGCCGCGATGAAGCGCGCCAGGGAGCAGATGCGCTCGCAGCGCATCGGGTTGCGCTTGTAGGCCATTGCGGACGAGCCCACCTGGTGCTCCTCGAACGGCTCCTCCACCTCGCGCTCGTGCGCGAGGAGACGCAGGTCAGCGGCCATCTTGCCCGCCGACAGGGCGAGGCCGGCGAGCGCGGCGAGCACCTCGAAGTCGAGCTTGCGCGGGTAGGTCTGGCCGCAGATCGGGTAGGTCCTCTCGAAGCCCGCCGCGGCCGCCACCCTGCGCTCGAGCTCCTTGACCTTGGCGTGGTCGCCGTGAAAGAGCGCCAGGAACGATGCCTGCGTGCCGGTGGTGCCCTTGACGCCGCGGAAGCGCAGCCCGTCGCGCGTAGCCGCCAGGCGCTTCAGGTCATCGAGCAGGTCCTGCAGCCAGAGGCACGCCCTCTTCCCCACGGTGGTGAGTTGCGCGGGCTGGAAGTGCGTGTACGCCAGGCACGGCAGCGCGCGCTCCTCTCGGGCGAAGGCGGCGAGGCGCGCCAGCGTGCTCGCCAGGGGGTCGAGCAGGAGGTCGAGCGCCTCGCGCATGAGGATGAGGTCGGCGTTGTCCGTGACGAAGCAAGAGGTGGCGCCGAGGTGGATGACGCCGCGCGCCCCGGGCGCCGCGTCGCCGAAGGCGTGGATGTGGGCCATCACGTCGTGGCGCAGCCGCTCCTCGTAGGCCCGGGCCCGCGCGAAGTCGACGTCCGCGGCGCCGGCCTCGAGCTCGGCGACCTGGGCAGCGGTGATCGGCAAGCCCAGCTCGCTCTCCGCCCGCGCCAGCGCGATCCACAAGCGGCGCCACTCCGCGATGCGCCGGCGCTCCGAGAAGAGGGACCTCATGCGCGCGCTGGCGTAGCGCGCGCCGAGCGGACTCTCGTAGGAATCAGCGGACATGGAACCCGTTCCTTTCAGCAGCAGGCCGGCCGCTTCCTTCCGCCTCAGGCGGTGGCCCAGAGCGCCGAGGCCACGGCCAGGAGCGCGGGAGGCAGGAGGAGCGCGACGCGGCGCCGCGCGTCCGCCCGCACATCCAGCGCGAGCCGCACGAAGAGCGCCGCCAGCGCGGCGCCCGCGAAGTCGGTGACGGCGTCGGCGGCGCTCGCCGAGCGCCCTTCCACCAGCGACTGATGCCATTCGTCGCAGCAGGCGTAGCCAAGAGTCAACGCGACCGCGGCCAGCATACGCTTCCAGGGCAGCTCCGGCGGCGCGCCGCGCCGCGCCAGGGCGAGGGAGAGGAAGAAGCACAGGAGGCCGAAGAGCGGGGCGTGGGCGAGATTGAAGAGGAAGCCGCCGATCGGCCCCACCGCGCCGAAGGTCCGGCCGGGCAGCGCGGAGAGCGCGTGGATCCCCGCGGCGCAGAGAACGGCAAGGGCGAAGAGCGCCGGCGCGCCGAGCCGCAGGAGCGAGCGCGTCATCGGCGCTTCACCATCACGACCCGCACGCCGCCGCCCCTGGCCCGCTCCACCCGGACCTCGTCCGACCTGGCGCGGATCAAGTAGAGCCCGCGCCCGCGCTCCAGGTCCGCCTCGGGCAGGGCCCCTGCCAGAGGGGCGACCAGCGCGCGCCCCAGCTCCTGCAGGCGCCTCTCGTCCTCGGCGCTCGAGCCGACTTCCTCGACCGCGACCTCCAGGCGCGCACCGTTGAAGTGCGCCTCGATGCCGAGCGTGCCGTCTTCGTGGCTGCCGTGCTCCATGGCGTTGAACAGCGCCTCGGCCACGGCCAGCGAGACGTCGCGCACCTTCTCCTCGCTAAAGCCCCAGCCGGCGGCGAACGACTCGATCCTCCTGCGGACCGCGCGCATGGAGCGGGCGTCCACCGCGATCCGGCACGAGAGCGAGGAAGGAAGCGCTCCCCCCGATCCGCCAGCGGGATTCCCCTCCCGGTCTGAACGCACGTCTCGATCTCCGAGATGAGCAGATCCGTCCGTCGCATCCTAGCAGCCCGCAACGCGCGCACAACGCTTTCGCGCGGCGCGCGCGCCGGGGCCGTTCACGGGCGCCGTAGGGCCTCCATCTCCATGGTCACGTCGAGCGCGTCCGCGGAGTGCGTCAGGGCGCCGATGGAGATCCGGTCGACGCCGGCGAGCGCGTAGCGCCGCGCCGTGCGCAGGGTGATGCCCCCGGAAGCCTCGAGCAGGATCC
This sequence comes from Planctomycetota bacterium, assembly GCA_016213895.1. GTDB lineage: Bacteria > Planctomycetota > B15-G4 > B15-G4 > JADJEK01 > JACQZJ01. Next base: position 21,079 of record JACQZJ010000006.1, read on the forward strand.
TGCGGCCCTGCATCGCGGCCCGCACCCGGGTCACGGCGCTCTTCAGCTCGCGCGGCGCGAAGTTGTCGAGCAGGATCGAATCCGCCCCGGCCGTCGCCGCCGCCACGGCCTCTTCCGCCGTCCTGGCCTCGATCTGCACGAACATGCCGGCGGGAGATCCGCGGCGCGCCTTCTCGGTCGCCGCCTTCATGCCGGCGGCGGAGCCCGAGGCGCCCAGGAGGTCGAGATGGTTGTCCTTGACCAGCACCGCGTCGTAGAGGCCCATGCGGTGGTTGGTGCCGCCGCCCGCGCGCACCGCGTCCTTCTCGAGACGGCGCAAGAGCGGCGTGGTCTTGCGCGTGTCGACGATGTCCACCCCGGTCCCCTCGACGGCGTGCACGAACCTGCGGGTGAGCGTGGCGATCCCGGAGAGGCGGCCGAGGAGGTTGAGGGCGAGGCGCTCGCCGGCGAGGACCGCGCGGGCGCTCGCCCGCACCTCGCCCACCAGCGCGCCGGCGCCGACCACCTCGCCCTCCGCGGCGTGCTCCACGGGGGCGGCGCCGGGCTCGAGCAGCTCGAACACCCTGAGGGCCGCGCCGATTCCGGCCACCACCCCCTCCTCCCTGAGGCGCAGCATCCCGCGCGCGCGCAGCTCCGCGTCGAGGAGCGCGTTCGACGTCACGTCGCCCGCGCCCACGTCCTCGGCGAGAGCCTGGCGCAGGAAGACATCGAGATCGCTTGCGGCATCGGGCGACATGGCGCGCATCCGCCGCGGCCGCACGGGCTCTGCGGGCCATGCGCGGGCAGCCGCGGCAGCGCGCACGATAGCTGCGGCGCGGGCCTGCGCCAGCACTTTCACGAGAGCACGGCGCGTCCGCGCGCCGTGCACCCATTCCGCGGCTCGATCCGACGGCCGCGCCGCTCATTCCCACCGCGTGCCCCGCGCGGTGCGTCCATTCCGTGCGGGAGCGGGCTCCTGCACGCGACCGCCTGCCTTCGTCGGGCGCGGACGCTTCCCGCCGCGCCCGACCCCGCGGCTGGATCCGGCGGGCGCGGCGCCCGCGGCTCAGCCGCTGCGCCGGGACCACTTAGCGCGTCGCGAAGCTCCTCCCGCCGATCCGCCTCCTTCGCCTCCACCAGAAGTGAACCGCCTCGCGTTCCTCGCGCACGGCGTGCACCGGGAGCCTCTGCCGCTCCCGGAGGCCAGGGAGGCGGCCGCGATCGCTCCCCGCACGGCGCGTCCGAGAGCCGTGCACCATTCTGGGGCGGGAGCGGGCTCCTGCCCGCGACCGCCTACCGCAGGTAAGTTGAACCGGAGCAGGCCCGCCTTGACCGCGGCCATCGAGACGGCGCGGTTGCGGAGCGGAGCGGCGTTTCCCCGGCGGAGGGGACGGCCGCGCCGCCGTGGACCCTCACGCCGCCTGTGCCTTCGCCGCGCCGATCCGCCAGCATCGCTGCTACCGCGTGCAGGTCACCCATCGTTCGTCGCGCACACGACGCACCGGAAGGCGCGCATCCGTCCCCGGAGGCCGGGGAAACGGCCGCGACGCTCCTCGTCACCGCGCTCCCCTCTTCTCACTCCGAGAAACACACCTGCCCGACCAGCCCTTCCACCGTCTTTACGCCAATCCCCTCGACGCGCAGGAGGTCGGGGAAGGAGCGGAACGGCCCGTGCGCCTCGCGATACTCGATGATGCGCCGCGCCCGCTCCGGGCCGATTTGATAGAGGAGCGCGAGCGCCTCCAGGTCCGCCGTGTTGACGTTCACCCGGACGCCCGGGGCGCCGGGCGCGCAGTACTGGCGATCGACGCTGCACACGTGCAGCTGCGCGAGAAGCACGCCCGCGCAGAGCACGGCGATCGCCCCGACCAGGAAGGAGCGCCGCTCCCCGTGGCTCAGTCGCCCACCCGTCTCCGCGGCCAAGGTGCGGTCATTCTCCCTTCCCGTTGCCGCCCTTCTCCAGCGCGTTCGCCCGGCTCCTGCGCCGCGCGCCGTGCCGCTGCGCGTCGGAGCGAGCGTCGGCCGCCGCGACGCGGCGGCGCGTCGGGGTCAGGCCGAAGAAGCGGTCGAAGACCGCGTCCAGCGCCGCGCTGAGCCCCACCTCGTCCTCCACCGCCATTTCCTCCGCCCCGTCGTCGCCAGGCGCCACGCGCAGCCCGTTGCCGCGCCGCCTTAGCCGGGCGAGCAGGTGTCCGGCTACCCGGAAGCAGACCAGGTCTCCGTCCTCCTCCTGGATAACGTCCGGGCTGAGCCGCAGCAAGCGCTGCTTCATCTCGTCGAAGA
>JACQZJ010000029.1 GCA_016213895.1 Planctomycetota bacterium
GGCGGACTCGCTGTCCACGGGCTTCGACGGCGTGCTGCTGGTCGGCTGCCGCAAGGGCGACGACTACCAGTGCCACTACGTCAAGGGTTCGGAGCTGGCCGCCAAGCGCATGAGCAACGTCCAGGAGACCTTGAACCGCCTCGCTCTCGAGTCCGATCGGCTGCAGGTGCTCGAGCTGGCGCGCAACGAGTACTGGCGCATCCCCGAGGTCTTCGACGCGTTCGCCGCGACCGTGGAGGACATCGGACCCAACCCGTACAAAGGCTTCTGACCGGCGCCGGCCGCAAGAGAAACGTTGTGAAGACTGGGGCGCGCCGCGCCCCGCTGATCCCTGGGAGTAAGTCGATGAGCAAACTCGTCAATCCGCACGGAAGCAAGGAACTGAAGCCGCTCCTCCTCGAGGGCAAGGAGCGCGAGCAGGAGGCGAAGAAGGCCGCCAAGCTGAAGAAGGTGCCGATGACCACGCGCGAGACATCGGACCTGATCATGCTCGGCATCGGAGCGTTCACGCCCCTCGAGGGCTTCATGGGCCACGACGACTGGAAGGGCTGCTGCGAGGACCTGCGCATGCCCTCGCGCGACGGCCTGTTCTGGCCCATTCCCATCACCCTCTCGGCGGACAAGGTGCTCGCCGACTCGATCAAGGCGGGCGAGGAGGTGGCGCTCTTCGACACCGAGACGCAGCAGATCATGGGCACGATGAAGGTGTCCGAGAAGTACACGATCGACAAGACGCTGGAGTGCAAGCGGGTCTTCACCACGAACGACGTCAACCACCCGGGCGTGGAGAAGGTCATGGCCCAGCCGGACGTGAACCTGGCGGGCAAGGTGAAGGTGCTCTCCGAGTCCTACTACCCGGAGATGTTCAAGGGCATCTACCAGACGCCTGCGGACGCGCGCCGCATCTTCGCCGAGCGCGGCTGGAGCACGGTGGCGGCCCTGCAGCTCAGGAACCCCATGCACAACTCGCACGCCTACCTGGCGTGGATCGCCTGCGAGATCTGCGACGGGGTGTACATCCACCAGCTGGTGGGGAAGCTCAAGCCCGGGGACATTCCGGCGGACGTGCGGGTCAAGGCGATCGACGCGCTGGTGAACAAGTACTTCAGGAAGGAGCGCGTGCTGCAGGGCGGCTACCCCATGGAGATGCGCTACGCCGGCCCGCGCGAGGCGCTCTTGCACGCGGTGTTCCGCCAGAACTACGGCTGCTCGCACCTGATCGTCGGGCGCGACCACGCCGGGGTGGGCGACTACTACGGCCCGTTCGACGCGCAGAAGATCTTCCACGAGGTGCCGAAGGGCGCGCTCGAGCTGGCGCCCCTGCCGCTCGACTGGACGTTCTACTGCTATGACTGCGGCTCGATGGCGTCGATGAAGACCTGCCCGCACGAGAGCAAGGCGCAGATCGACGAGAACGGCAAGTACCAGGGCGGCGCGCGCCTGCTGCTCTCGGGCACGCTCCTCAGGAAGCTGATGAGCGAGGGGAAGCCGGTGCCGGCGGAGTTCTCCAAGCCCGAGGTGATCACGATCCTGAAGGAGTACTACGACAACCTCGACGAGAAGGTGGAGATCAAGATGCACGGCGCGGCCACGGGCGAGGCCAACGCCAAGGGCAAGAAGAAGTAGCCCTCTGCACGCCCCGCTCGGCGCCGCAGCGCGGCTGCGCGAGACGCAAGGAGCCCCCGCGGATCGCCGATCCGCAGGGGCTCCGCGCGTTTCCGGGGACGGCTACTTCTTGCCGGTCACCTCGTCCAGGGTCTTCAGCAGCCGCGGCGGATCGACCGGCTTCTCGAGGAAGGCGTCGGCCCGGTGGCTCTTCACCCGATCCAGGAACGCGCGGTAGTCCGCGGTCAGGTGCTCCTGCACGCCGGTCAGGAGCACGACAGGAGTGCGGCCGAGCTGGGCATGCTTGCGAATCGCCACGAGCGTGCTCAGGCCTCCCCGCTCCGGCATCATGATGTCCAGGACGACCACGTCCGGACGCGTCTGCTCGAACAGGGCCAGCCCGGCGGCGGAGCTGTTGGCGGCCTTGACCGTCCATCCGGCGTCAGAAAGCAGCGTTTCCAGGTACGTGGTGATGTCCGGCTCGTCATCAATGACAAGCGCAGTCCGCTGGGGCATGATTCCTCCGCTCTGATCGGCCGCGCGGCGGCGCCGCCGCCGCTCTTCTGAAGTCCTCGGCAGGAGGATACCGCGCACCAGGCCTGGAGGCAACGAGCAGCAACCGGGCGCCGGCACCGGCCGCGCCCCGTGGGGCATGAAACTCCTAGTTGACAACTAGGACAACTGCATTTACCATCGCCGGCTTCTCGCGGCTTCCTTCCAGGATCGCGGCATGAAGCTCTCGACGCGCGCTCGCTACGCGCTGCGCATCATGCTCGACGTCGCCAAGAACGGCGGCGATCGGGCGCCGGTCAGCCTGAGCGGCGTGGCGCAGCGCACCGCGCTCTCGCGCGGCTACCTGGAACAGCTCGCCCTGGCGCTGAAAAACGCGCGCGTCCTGCGCGGGGTCTCGGGCAGGCACGGCGGCTACCGGCTCGCCCGGCCGCCCAAGGACATCTCCATCGGCGAGATCATCGAGGCGGCCATCGGTCCGATCTGCGTGGTCGACTGCGTCGAGGATCCGTCCTCCTGCCCCCTGGCGGACTACTGCGAGTGCCGCCTGCTCTACTCCCTGATCAACCGGGGCATCCAGGACGTGGTGCACGGCTACACCCTGGCGGACCTGCTCGACGCGGGCTGGTACCGGAAGGTGGAGGAGCTGGAGCATTCCGCGGAGACCCGCCGGCGCCGCGGCTCCCGCGCCGGCGGAGCGCGCCGAGAAAAGCGGCCGGCAAGAACGGAGAAGCGAGCGAACTGTTGAGCCGTCGCGGCGGCGGCGCATCTCTGAGGTTGACGAATGGTCGAGAGAAAGATCGGCGAGAGGACCATGCGGCTGGTGCGCGGCGACATCACCGCCATGGAAGTCGACGCCTTCGTGTACGACATCACCGCCGATCTCAAGCTCGGCTCCGGCTACGGCGGGGCGATCCAACAGCGCGGCGGCATCGCGATCCAGAAGGAGCTCGACGCCATCGGCAAGCTGCCCGTGGGCGAGGCGGCGGTCACGAGCGCCGGGAAGCTCAAGGCCGGCCTCATCATCCACGTGAACGGCCCCAAGTTCCACGAGGAGGACGTCGCGGAGAAGCTGCGCCGCGCCACGCAGGCCGCGCTCTGCCGCGCCGACGAGAAAGGCGTCACCAAGCTGGCGCTCCCGCCGATCGGCACCGGTCTCTACCAGGTGCCGCTCGACCTCTGCGCCCGGGTGATGGTGGACGCGGTCGCCCTGCACCTCCAGGGCGAGACGAGCCTGCGCGAGGTGCTGTTCGTCGCCCTCGACTCCCGCGAGTTCGGGCCGTTCAAGGCGGTGATCGAAGGCGGAGTGAAGCATGCCACAGCATGAACCGAGCAGCCTGCTCGCCACGGTCGAGGCGGTCCACTGGATGGCCCTCGCCTTCATGGGCACGGTCTACGCCCTCAGGCTCTGGTGGCTCTTCCGCTTCGGCCGGGCCAGCGACAGGTCGGCGCCCGGCAACCCGGCGCAGTCCACCGCTCTCCGCGGCGGTCTCTACTCCCTGGGCAACGTCGTCATGCCCTGGGCCATGGAGAGCACGCGCAAGCCCAAGGGTCTCGCCTTCTACGCCACCTTCGTGATCTTCCACCTCGGCGTGGTGGCGGGCATCAGCCTGGCGTTCCTCAGCTCCCTGGACCGCGCCCTCGTGGCTGGACCGGCCGCGGCCTGGACCCTCGGCACGGCCCTGGCGGCGGCCTTCCTCGTCGCCCTCTACCGCATCGCGCGGCGCGTCCTGCGTCCCGTGCTGCGCCTCATCAGCACCCCGGACGACTACTTCTCGCTGGCGATGCTCACCGTCTGGTTCTTGCTCGGCGTCTGCGCCCAGGCGCACGTCGCGGGCGCGGCGCGCTTCGCCGGCGACGCCTACCTCATCGCCTTCCTGCTCGCGACCAGCTTCTTCCTGGTCTACGTCCCCTTCTCCAAGATCTCCCACTACCTCTACTACCCCTTCACCAGGTACTGGATCGGCCGCACGCTCGGACACCGCGGCAGCTATCCGTACTCGCGCAGCTGAAGGAGCGCGACGTGAGCGAATCACAGAAGTCATACAAGGTCAGGAAGCTCGAGGAGCTGCTCAGGAACAAGAAGCTCCCGCGCCAGGTCGTGGGCTCCCTGGTCGGCTGCATCCATTGCGGCATGTGCCACGAGTCGTGCCACTACGCGCTTTCCAGTCCAGACGACCCGCGCATGACGCCGTCCTACAAGGCGGATCAGATCCGCAAGCTCTTCAAGCGCTACCGCGATTGGACCGGCAGGGTCTTCCCCTGGTGGGTGGGCGCGCATACGCCGCTCACGGACGAGGACCTGGAGAGGCTCAAGGACATCGCGTTCGGGACATGCACCAACTGCCGGCGCTGCACCTTCAACTGCCCGATGGGCGTCGACACCGCCACGTTGAACCGCTTGATGCGCGGCCTCTTGACCAGCGTCGGCGTGATGCCCGAGGGCGTGCGCGTGGTGAGCAAGGACCAGTGGGAGATCGGCAACCAGATGGGCGTGCTCAAGGAGGACTTCCTCGACACGCTCGAGTGGATGTCGGAAGAGCTGGCGGAGGAGCTGGGCCACGACCGCGCCGCCATTCCCGTGGACAAGCAGGGCTCAAAGGTGGTCTACGCGATCAACCCGCGCGAGGCGAAGTACGACCCGCGCACCATCAAGAGCGCCGCGCTCATCTTCTACGCCGCCGGCGAGAGCTGGACCATGGCCAGCGAAGGCTGGGACCAGACCAACTTCGGCCTCTTCTCCGGCGACGATCAGCTCGGCGGCGCGGCCGGCAGGCGCGTGTTCGATAAGGTCGCGGAACTCGGCGGGGAGCGCCTGGTGATCTCGGAGTGCGGCCACGGCTACCGCTCCACGCGCTGCGAGGCGCCCAACTGGGCCGGAGTCACCGTGCCGTTCGTCATGGAAAGCTCGGTCATGACCATGCTGCGCTACATCAAGGAAGGGCGCATCAAGGTCGACAAGACCAAGAACTCCGCGCGCGTCACCTACCACGACTCGTGCAATCTCGCGCGCAGCTGCGGCTTCTACGAGGAGCCGCGCGAGCTGCTGCGCCTGGTGACGACGGACTTCCAGGAGATGCACCCGAACCGCACGGAGAACTACTGCTGCACCGGCGGCGGCGGGGCGATGTCGATGTCCGAGTACGCGCCGCGGCGCTTGAAGTCGGGCCGCGTCAAGGCGGACCAGATCGCCGCCACCGGCGCGAAGATCGTGGTGACCTCGTGCCACAACTGCGTCGACGGCCTCGGCGACGTCATCAAGCACTACAAGCTCGACTGCCAGGTCAAGCAGCTCGTCGACCTCGTCGCCGAGGCGCTCGTGCTGGACGAGCCCAAGCCGGCGGAGGAGGCGCCGCAGGTCGCGGTCACGGCCGCGGCCGGCGCGGCCGCTCAGCGGGACGGCCGCTCGCTCACCGGCCGGCGCATCCTCGTGGTCGACGACGAGGAGGACGCGCGCACCTTCCTCAGCATGGTCCTCGAGGATGCCGGCGCCTCGATCTTCCAGGCCGCCGACGGCGCCGAGGCCATCCGCGTGGCGCTGAAGGAGCGGCCCGACCTGATCACGCTCGATCTCTCCATGCCGGGCAAGGACGGCATCGAGACCTTCACCGAGCTGCGCAGGACTCCCCAGATCGCCCAGATCCAGGTATGTATCATCACCGGTCACCCGGAGTTCAGGAAGCTGATCTACGACCGGCCCGTCGCCCCGCCGGAGGGCTACATGAACAAGCCGGTCAAGGCGGAGGATCTCGTTGCGAACGTGCGGCGCATCCTCGAGCTCGAGAAGCGCAGGGCGTGAGCGCGGTGCGGCGTTGAGGCGGCTCGACGCGCGACGCGCGCACGGCTCTCGCACGGCGCGGGGCGGACGATGAACCGCGACTACCGCCAGTACTGGGAGGAAATGCCGTGCTACCTCTCGGTGCATGACCGCGAGTTCCGCATCATCCAGGGGAACCGGCGCTTCCGCGAGGACTTCGGCGACCGCATCGGGGAATCCTGCTTCCGGGTCTACAAGGGACGCGAGGAAGTCTGCCCCGACTGCCCGGTGAAGGCGACCTTCGCCGACGGCCAGAGCCACGGCAGCGAGCAGAAGCTCAGGACGCGCGCCGGGCAGGAAGTCGTGGTCATGGTGCACACCACCCCGATCCGCGATGAGTCGGGCGCGATCGTCTCCGTGATGGAGATGCACACGGACATCAGCGAGACGCAGCGCCTGCAGGCGCTGCTGCGGAGAAGTCAGGAACGCTTCGCCATGCTCTTCGAGGAGGTGCCCTGCTTCATCTCGGTCCTCGGCGCCGACCGCATCATCCAGCACGCCAACCGCCGCTTCCGCGAGGCCTTCGGCCCGGCCGTGGGCGACTACTGCTACCGCGTCTTCAAGCACCGCGACGAGCAGTGCCTGGTCTGCCCCGCGCTGCAGACGCTCGCCGACGGCAAGGCGCGCGAGCACGAGGAAGTGGTCGTCTCGCCGACCGGCGGGAAGGTCAACGTGCTGTGCGTCACGGCGCCGCTGCCCGGGCCCGACGGGCGCATCGAGTCGGTCATCGAGATGGCGACCGACATCACCCAGATCCGCGAGCTGCAGTCCCAGCTCACCTCCATCGGCCTGCTCGTGGGGTCCATCTCGCACGGCATCAAGGGGCTCCTCACCGGCCTGGACGGCGGCATCTACCTGGTGAACTCCGGCTTCCAGAAGGAGCAGCCGGAGCGCGTGCGCAAGGGCTGGGCGATGGTGCAGCGCAACGTGGACCGCATTCGCAGCATGGTCCTCGACATCCTCTACTACGCCAAGGACCGCGAGCTGGTCGTGAGCGACATCGACGCCGCCGCCCTGGTGCGCGAGATCGGGGAGCTGCTGGCGAGAAAAGCGGCCGACCAGGGCGTGCAGCTCGAAGTGGACGTCGCCGCGGACGCCGGCAGCCTGCAGGGAGACGCGGGCGCGATGCGCGCGGCGCTCGTCAACCTGCTGGAGAACTCATTCGACGCCTGCCGCGTCGACCACGGCCGGGACCAGCACCGCGTCAGGTTCTCGGCACGCCGCGCGCCGCCGTGGATGATCTTCGAGGTCGAGGACAACGGCATCGGCATGGATCGGGAGACGCGCGAGAAGATCTTCTCGCTGTTCTTCTCCTCCAAGGGCCTCAAGGGCACGGGACTCGGTCTCTTCATCACCAACAAGATCGTGGACAAGCACGGCGGCTCGATCAAAGTCGAATCCGAACCGGGACACGGCACGCGCTTCCTGGTGAGGCTGCCGCTTGAGGCGCGTCCCAGCACTGAACCGCGGGAGGGGGAATGACCGACTCGAGGTCCGAGTTGCCGCCCCGGGGCAAGAAGATCCTCATCGTGGACGACGACCCGGACGTCATCGAGTACCTTTCCTCCTTCCTCGAGGATCACGACTACGCCGTGCGCTCGGCGCAGAGCACGAACGCGGCCCTGGCGGAACTGGGACGCTCCCGGCCCGACGCGATCCTGATCGACATCCTCATGCCCGGCCGCTCGGGGCTCGACCTGCTGCTCAACGTGCGCAGGAACCCGGAGTGGGCCGAGATCCCCGTCGTCGTGATCACCGGACACGACAAGATCCTCGAGGACGACTGCCAGTCCTACCTCGGCTCCCGCGAGAACATCCGCGGCCCGGACGGCGTGCTCGGGAAGCCCGTGGACCGCAACACCCTGCTCTCGGTGCTGCGCGTCGTCGCCGGCGAGAAGGCCGGGGAGTGAGGCCGCCGGGCGCCGCGCGAACGGGGACGTGCGAGCGAAGCCTGGCGCGCAGTCGTCAACCGCCCGCCCTGGCGGCCGCGCTCCTCTTCGTGCGCAGGATGCGCTGCACCGCGGCAAGCAGCAGATCCGCTTCGATCGGCTTCTCCAGGAACTCCTCGGGCGGCGGCAGAGGACGATCCTCGATCACCTTCCTGAACTCCGCATGGCCGGTCACCACGCAGATCGGGATGGCCGAAAGCTCCGCGGTGCTGCGCAGCACGTCGAAGGTCCCCACTCCATCCCTGCCGGGCATGCACAGATCCAGCGTGATCAGATCCGGTCGCTCGCGCACGGCGAGAGCGATGGCCTCGTCGCCGTCAGCCGCCTCGATGACCCGTGCGCCGGCGTCGCTCAGCACCGTGGCGACGTAGGTGCGCACGTCCTCCTCGTCGTCCACGACCAGGATGCGGCTGCCGGCGAGCGAAGCGGCGCCAGCCTGTGCGGACACGTCGATCTGCGGCCCTTTGCGCCGCTGAAACCTCGCGTCCTTCTTCTCCCGCAGGCGCAGGATGCGGCACAGGGTGGAGATCAGCGTCTCCTGGTCCACCGGCTTGTCCAGGTAGCCCTCCGGCCGCGGCACCGGCCGGTCGTAGAGCACCCTGCGGAACTCCGGGTGGCCGGTGACGATGCACACCGGGATCTCGGCGGTCTCCACGGCGCTGCGCAGCTCGACGAAGGCCTCGACGCCGTCCCTGCCCGGCATGGAGAGATCCAGCGTGATTAGGTCCGGCTTCCTGGCGCGCGCGACGGCGAGGCCCTGGTCTCCATCCGCAGCCTCGCACACGTCGGCGCCCGCGTCCTGCACCACCGCCACGAGAAACGTGCGCGCGTCCTCCTCGTCGTCCACCACGAGGACTCGATACCCGCGCAGCCGGTTCGCGGCGCCCGCCGCCTCTGCCTTGATGTCGCTCGCGTCCGCCATCAGCCTGCCCGCGCGCCGCGTCCCCGCTCGCGGCGAGCAACGCCATTCTACAGCGGTCGCGTGCGAATCAGCGGCGATGCAGCCGGCGAACCGTGCGCTCAGCACCGGCGGTAGCAGGTCAGGTGGCCGTCGTGGTGAATCACCTGGAAACCCTCGGGCAGGAAGGGCCCCAGGCAGTCGGCCACGCTGAAGATCACCACCGGGTCCTGCGAGGCGGCAAGCTCGCGCCCGAACCGCTCGTAGAAGCGCCGCCCCTCCCCTTCCGGCCGCACGGGGCGATAGAGGTAGATGAAGTCGAATCCGCGCGGCGAGTGGTCGAGGACGTCTCCTTCCACCCAGAGGACGCGCTCGGCGCCGATCCCCAGCCAGGCCTGCAGCTCCCTGCCGGCGGCGATCATCCGGCTCGAGATCTCGATCTGCACGGTCCTGCGGTGCGGATGCAGGACCTGCATGAATAGTCCCTGCAGGCCGTTCCCCGCGCCGAAGTCGGCGAGCACGGTCTCGGCGCCGAGGAACGGGCCGGCCAGCAGTATCGGCGAGATGCCGCCGGCGTGACACCAGTAGCCCCCGGTCTCGTTCACGCGCCTCCTCTCGGCGGCGGTGTAGGGGGCCTCGTGTCCGTGCAAGTGGCAGTAGAGCTCGAGGAACGCCTCCTCCAGCGCCTCTCCGTCCAAGCCCTCGCCCGCGTGCAGAAGACGCTCCTTCAGGCGCGCGTAGCGCGGGAAGAGCCCGTACGGGTCCGGAGGAGGCGGCAGCTCCGCGAGGACGAGCAGCAAGCGCACCAGCCGCGCCCGCTCCTCCGAGGAGCGTCCATCCTCGCGCAGGAGCCACTTCAAGCGCTCGGCTTCCACGGCCGCAGGATACTCCCCGCCCTCGCCCGCGGCCACCTCGGCCGCCCCCGGCTGCGGAACCCCTTTGAGAGTCCGGGGCGCGCTGGTTCTAATTGAGTTGGGCGCAGGGCACGCGATGCAGAAGCTGACGAGACTGGCCTTTGAGTCGGTTCTGCCCCTCGCGTGGCCTCATACGCGCCGGCCAGGACGCCGCTGCAGCCGGCGAGCGGCGGGCGCAGGACCAGCGAGTGCGGTAGCATGGAGTTCGCCGTTCGCGGCTGAGCGGCACGCCGGTGGGCCGAGCGCTGAGGCACTCCGATGAGGCAGAAGAACCGCATCGTCTGGAAGTTGAACAGCGTCGTCATCGCCATCGCCTCCGTGATGATCGCGCTGTCCACGGTCGCGGAGTACTTCATCGGCGCGAGCCCCTCGTTTGCCGCCCACCGCAGCCTGTACACGCTCCTCCTCGTGGTCCTCGTCATCGTCGCGAGCACGATCCTGCTGCGCGTCCTCATGCGCCGCCTGCTCGAGGAGCCGATCGACGAGCTCATCGCCGGAGCGCGCCGCATCGGCGAGGGCGACCTGGCCTTCCGCTTCGCTCCGCAACGGGACGACGAGATCGGCGAGATCGAACAGGCGATCGACAGGATGACGGGCAAGATCCGCGAGCATCAGGAGGATGTGCATGACGCCCTGGAGTACCTCGAAGGCATCATCGAGGGCTCCGCGGACATCATCATCACGGTCACGCCCTTCGGCCTGATCGCGCGCTTCAACCGCGGCGCCGAGCAGGCGCTGGGCTACCGCCGCGAGGAGATCCAGGGCAAGCACGTCGAGACGCTTTTCGCGCGCCAGGAGGACCGCAAGAAGGCGCTGAGCCTGCTCGAGCACGGCGACAACGTGCGCAACTTCGCCACCGACCTCATCACCAAGAGCGGCGAGGTGCGCAACGTGCTGCTCACCGTGACGCGCCTGCGTGACCGCGAGGGCAATCCGATCGGCACCTTCGGCATCGCCAAGGACATCACCGAGGAGCGGCGGCTGCTGCGCCAGGTGATCCAGGCCAAGAAGTTCGCCGCCATCGGCCAGGCCGTGACCGGGATCCAGCACGCCGTCAAGAACATGCTCAACGCCCTGCAGGGCGGCGCCTACCTGGTGAAGAGCGGCATGCGCAACAACAAGCGCAAGCGGCTGCGCGAGGGCTGGGCGATGGTCGAGGAAGGGATCGACAGGATCAGCAGCCTGTCGCGCAGCCTGCTCAACTACGTCAAGGAGTGGCGGCCCGAGTACGAACAGGTCGACGTCGGCGCGTTGGCCGGCAAGGTGCGCGACGTCGTGAAGCAATCCGCCGCCGACAAGGGCATCAAGGTCAGCGCGGACGTGGCGGCCGGGCTGCCCATCGTCGCCTGCGACTCCAAGCTCATCCACATGGCGCTCATGGACATCGTCAGCAACGCCATCGACGCCTGCCAGTGGAAGGACTACTTGGGCGGCGAGGCTCCCGAGGTCAGAATGCGGGTGCACGCGGACGAGGAAGGCAAGCTGTGCACCATCGAAGTGAGCGACAACGGCTGCGGCATGTCCGAGGAGATCCGGAGGAACATCTTCACGCCCTTCTTCAGCACGAAGAAGAAGTGGGGAACCGGCCTCGGCTTGGCGCTGACCGTGCGCGTGATCGACATGCATGGGGGGACGATCGCCGTGGACTCCGAGCCCGACAAGGGCGCCACGTTCCGCGTCGTCCTACCGGTGCAACGGCCGGATGAGGGCAAGGAGGTGATCGATGGCCAAGAAAGTCCTGATCATCGATGACGATCGCAGCACGGTGAAGTTCCTGGCGGTCGTCCTCGACGAGCACGGCTACGAGACCGACAGCGCGTTCGACGGCAAGGAGGGCCTGCTCAAGGTGAAGGAGGCCAGGCCGGACCTCGTCGTGCTCGACGTGATGATGCCCAAGAAGTCCGGATTCACCCTCTTCAAGCAGATGCGCAAGGACGAGAAGCTCAGGGACCTGCCGGTGCTCATGCTCACCGGCGTGGCCGGGGTGCTCGACGACTTCGACGCCAAGGCGGAAGACGCCGAGCTGCGTCCCTACGACAGCCTGCGCGAGGCGCTGCGCAAGACGATCCGGCAGATGCGCGACGAGGGGCTCATCAGGCCGGAGATGTTCCTGGACAAACCGGTCGATCCGGAGGTCTTCATGGCCAAGGTCCAGGAGCTGATCGGCGGCTGACGCGCGCCGGGCGTCGCGGCTGTTTGGCCGGGAGCCGGAGGGGAGGGAGGTGAGGGGAGCGGTCGCAGCCGTTTCTCCGGCCTCCGGGAGCGATCGCGCGACTCCCGGTGCATCGCGTGCGCGACGAACGTCGAGCGGCTCGTCGCGGCGGAGGCGCAGCAGGCGGTTGGTTCGGCCCAGGGGAGGCGCGGCCGGCATGTAGAGGCATGCGGGGCCGCGGCTGAGCCGCGGGCGCAGCGCCCGTCGGATCGAGCCGCGGCGTCTGGCGCGGCGCGACGCGTCCGCGCCAGACGTAGGTCGGCGGTCGCGGGCCGGCAGCCCGTCAGGCCTCTTCCAGCTCGCGCTCGCTGACGGCGACCTTGTAGAGCACGGTCAGCACCAGGAAGCCGATCCCGTACACGCCCAGGCCGATCACCACCTCGGGAGCCGTCGGCCAGTATTCCATCAGCGAACCCTGGGTCGACGGCACGAAACCGCCCACCACCATCCCCAGGCCCTTCTCGATCCAGATCGCCACGATCACGCCGAGGCAGCCGAGCGCCAGGAAGCGCTCTTTCTGGCGCACTTTCGGGTTCAGCAGGAAGAGCACGGACAGCATGCCCACGGTCTGCGAGAACCACATCCACGGCACCATCATCGTCTTCCCTTCCAGCCCGAGGAACAGGTACTGGAAGTGGTGCTTGTGCTCCGGAATGTCGCTGTACAGCGCGGTGAACAGCTCCACGCCCACGAAGAAGATGTTCACCAGCATGGCGTACACCACGATCACGCCCAGCTTCTGGATCGCCTTCGACCCGGCGTCGAAGCGCGTGAACTTCTTCAACAACAGGCACAGCAGGATGAGAAGCGACGGGCCCGACGAGAAGGCCGAGGCCAGAAAGCGCGGCGCCAGGATGGCCGTGAGCCAGAAGGGGCGCGCGCCCAGGCCCGAGTAGAGGAACGCGGTCACCGTGTGGATGCTCACCGCCCAGGGGATCGAGAGCACGATGAGCGGCCTGATCCAGGCCGCCGGCGCCACGCCCTTCACCTCCGCGCTGAAGGTCACGCGCGAGATCACGACGTTCAGCACCAGGTAGCCCGACAGGACCAGCACGTCCCAGAACATCACCGACTGCGGCGTCGGGTGCAGCATCACGTTCAGCACCCGCATCGGCTGTCCCATGTCCACGAACACGAACAGCATGCACATGATCACGGCCGCGACCGCCAGGAACTCCCCCAGCACCACGATGCGACCGAACGCCTTGTAGTCGTGCAGGTAGTAGGGCAGCACCAGGATCACGGCCGACGCCGCCACCCCCACCAGGAAGGTGAACTGCGAGATGTAGAAGCCCCACGGCACGTCCCGGCTCAGGCCGGTGATCTGCAGCCCCTCGCGGAACTGCCACAGGTAGCAGCCCAGGCCCGCCCCGATCAACACCAGCAGGAAGCCCACCAGGCCCCAGTACTTCCCGCTCCCTCTCAGCGCCTTCTCCAGCATCGCATCCTCACAGCGTGTAGTAGACCTGCGGACGGGTTCCCAGGTGCTCCTTCCGCCGCAGGGAGAGGCTCGACTCCACCCGCTTGCGGATCTCCGATTCCGGATCGTTCATGTCCCCGAACAGCAGCGCTCCCGCTCCCTCCCGCGCGCACGCCTCCACGCACGCCGGCAGGAGGCCGTGCGCCAGCCGTTCCGAGCACATGGTGCATTTCTCCACCACGCCCCTGGCGCGCGGCGGGTAGGCCGGGTCGACGTGCTCGATGTACGGGCGCGGGTCCTTCCAGTTGAAGCTGCGCGCTCCGTACGGACACCCCACCACGCAGTAGCGGCAGCCGATGCAGCGGTGCGGGTCCATCATCACCGGCCCGTCCGCGCTCTTGAACGTCGCCTGCGTCGGACACACGCGCACGCACGGCGGGTTGTCACAGTGATTGCACAGCACCAGCACCGGCCGCCGGCGCAGCTCCGCTCCCGAGTACTCGTGCACGCGGTCCTGGAACACCCACTCCGCTTCCTCCTTCCACACCCACTTGATCTCCTCCTCCCTGTTCTCGATGCGCGGCACGTTGTGCGTCACGTGGCACGCGTCGATGCACGCCCGGCAGCCCTCCCGCTCGGCGCACTTCTTCGTGTCCACCGCCAGGGCGTACCGCTTCCCGCCGCCCGCCGCGGCCTGCCCCGCGCGGCTGCGCGCCAGCGCCTCGGCGCCCACGAAGGACGCCGCGCCCGCGCCCAGGCCCAGCGCGGCCGCTCCGGCCGCGGTCTTCAGGAACTCTCTCCGGCCGCTTTCCATCGCTCAGCCCCCCGCCGTCTCCACGTGACAGTCGAAACAGAACGGCTTCACGCCGACGTAGTCGTGACAGCGGTCGCAGAACTGCGTCTTGTCGGTGTGGCAGCCGAGGCACGTCTTCGTCAAGCTCTTCTCGATCACCCGCCCGTCAGCGAGCTGCTCGCTCCGCTTCCCCTCGCGCACCACCTCGTCGCGCCACGAGTTCAACAGCTCCATGTGCGAATTGCGCATCCACTCCCCGTCGCGCACGCATTTGCCGGCCGCCGGCGCCGGCATCTGCAGCGGCGGCGCCTCCGCCCCGCCGCCGCCGCGCGCCACCGACAGCCACAGCGGGGAGGTGCACAGCGCCACGAACAGCGCCAGGCCAAAGACGACCTTGCCTCCGTCGTACATCGTCCTACTCCTCCGCCTGCGCGCCGATCGGCTCGAGCCGCAGGTTCACCTCGCGCTTCTTCTGCCCCTTCATCACGAGAGCGTTCGTCACCAGCTCGTGGATCCCGGTCACCCGCACCTCCGGCACCCAGTACTCGCACACGGTGGAGAGCGTCGCCCGGTCGATCGCGCACATCGCCGCCAGGTGGTTCACCCCGTGCTTCTCGTGCACGTGGCGCACCGCGCTCGCGCGCGGCATGCCGCCGCGCAGGCGCATCTCCATGTTCTCGTCCGTGCCCAGCCCCGCCCCGCCGCCGCAGCAGAACGTCTTCTCCCGGATGGTGTTCTCCGGCATCTCGTGGAAGTGATTGCACACGCTGCGCAGGATGTAGCGCGGCTCCTCGAAGATACCCATCGCCCGCGCCGGGTTGCACGAGTCGTGGAAGGTGACGCGGACGTGGTCGTTCTGCGACGGGTCGAGGTTGAGCTTGCCGTGCTTGATCAGGTCCGCGGTGAACTCGGTGATGTGGATCATCTTGGTCGAGCGCGCGTGCTCGAAGCGCGTGCCCGTGAGCGGCGAGGTCGGCACCTGCAGGAAGTCCGCCGGGCCGTTCATCGTGTCCATGTACTGGTTGAGAACGCGCCACATGTGCCCGCATTCCCCGCCGAGGATCCACTTCACGCCCAGGCGCCGCGCCTCGGCGTAGATCTTCGCGTTCAGCCGCTTCATCGCCTCGTGCGAGGTGAAGAGGCCGAAGTTGCCGCCGTCCGACGCGTAGGTGCTGAAGGTGTAGTCCAGCCCGATCTCGTGGAAGAGGCACATGTACCCCATGCACGTGTACGTGCCCGGATCGGCCAGGAAGTCCCCGGACGGGGTGACGAACAGCACCTCCGCTCCCTTGCGGTTGAGCGGCGCCTCCACGCGCACTCCCGTCGCCTCCTCGATGTCGTCGGCGAAGAAGTCGAGCGTGTCGCGCAGGCCGTGCGGCTGGATGCCGAGGTGGTTGCCGGTGCGGAAGCAGTTCGCCACCGGCTCCATGATCCAGTTGACGTTCACCCCGAGCAGGTGCAGGAGTTCACGCCCCATCATCGTGATCTCCGCCGTGTCGATGCCGTAGGGGCAGAACACCGAGCACCGCCGGCACTCGGTGCACTGATAGAAGTAGTAGAACCACTCCTTGATCACGTCGACCGTCAGCTCGCGCCCGCCGGCCAAACGGCCCAGGATCTTCCCCGCCTGCGTGAACTCACGCCGATAGATCGAGCGCAGCAGCTCCGCCCGCAGCACCGGCATGTTCCTCGGGTCGCCGCCGCCGATGAAGAAGTGGCACTTGTCCGCGCACGCTCCGCAGCGCACGCAGATGTCCATGAACACCTGGAAGGAGCGGTACTTGGACAGCCTCTCCCGCATCCCTTCGATGATGATCTCCTTCCAGTTCGCGGGCAGCTTCCAGTCCGGGTCCGTGGGGAACCACTGCCGCGGGTTCGGCAGCCCGAAGTACTGCAGGTGCTTCTCCTTCGCCGGATAGATGAAGGAGCCCGGCCTCATGTTCACCGGAACGTCCATCCAGTCGGCGCCGCCCGGCCGCAGGTCCACCTGGCCGAGCTTCTCGCGGTCGTAGTACGCCATCTGGTCGGGCTTCGCTTCGCTGGTCATCTGCCTACTCCTTCTCCAGCGGGATGCCCGCGGTCTTCAGCTTCTCCCGGAACTCCCCCTCGTACTCCTCGTACGTGTGGACCTTCACCGGATAGTCCCAGGGGTTGATGTGGCGCACCGCGCGGTTGTTGTTCGCCAGGTTGCGCGTCGGACTCAGGAACACTCCCCCCATGTGCATGAGCTTGCTGAACGGGAAGTACGCCAAGAGCACGCTCACGAAGAAGAGGTGCACGTAGAACAGCCAGTGCGCCCCCTCCCCCGGCGACGGCGCAAACGTCACCAGGCCCATCGCCACTTCCTTCACCGCGGACAGGTCCGTGCGCACCACGTGGCGCAGCAGCAGCCCGGTCGCCACGATCGAGAGCAGCAGGAAGAGCGGGAAGTAGTCCGCCGGCAGCGATATGTACCGCACCTGCCCGGTCACCAGACGCCGCGCCAGCAGGAAGCCCAGCGCGCCGAGCAGCACGACGCTGGAGAGCGTCATCGCCGGCACGCCCACCTGCAGGAAGCCGTCCAGGTGCGCCAGGAGATTCACGCACCAGGGGACCGGCTCCGTGAAGAAACGCGTGTGGCGCACCAGCACCACCAGGAAGCACCAGTGGAAGGCCAGCGCACCGGCCCACAGCCACTTCGACGAGCCCTGGATCAACCGTCCGCCCGCGCGCACTTCCGCCTTCGTGTTGCGCAGCAGCGAGCGGAAGAACAGCACCTCGAGCGCCATGCGCAGGAAGGCCTGCAGGCCGGTATGCGGGTTCTCCAGCGGCGACGGCTTGATCCACTCGAGCGAGCGCTGCTGCCCGCACGTCGTCGGTATCCTGAAGGGCACCGGCACCGCCGCCCAGCGCACCACCCGGTACGCCACCCCGCACACGAAGAGCGCCAGCGCGGCGTAGGGCAGCACCGTCCCGAAGAGGGTGCGCAGACCCAGCACGCCGACGCCCACCCAGGCCAGGAGGTACAGCGCCACGACCGCGACCAGCGAGACCAGAATCCTCATCAGCATCATCCTCCCGCCCCTTCCTCCTCCGCCGGCAAATGGTCCCAGTCCACCTTCAGCATGCGCATCAGCGACCACACGCGCCGCTTCGCCTCGCGCACGCGGATATCCGCAATGCGCTGCAGGAAGCGGGAACAGCTGTCGAACGCCAGCAGCGCCAGGGCGTCGATGCGCTGCTCGAACTCCAGACAACGCCGCAAGAGGCCGGCGTCCGCGCGGTCCGCGGCGAGTGCGCGCCGGATCACCTCCTTCAGCGCGAAGACGAAGGAGACAGCGCGCGCGCTGCCCACGTCCTGAACGCTGGTGATCTGGATCACCCGGTCGAGCCGCGGCACGACCTCGTCCGGCGGCACGTCGCGCAGCAACGCGTCGAAGAGAAACTCCAGCTCGAGCGCGATCGTGGTTCCCACGGGGTTGGAGAAAGGGTCATTCACCCGCAACAAGAACTTGGCCGCGTCCGCCGGGTACATCTCGACGGTGCGCTCGACCCAGGCGCGCACGATCTCGGCGCGCTTCGCCTGCAGCTGCTCGTCCAAACCCAGCGCCCTCTCGGTCTGCGTGGAGGCGGCGCGGATGCGAGACGCATCGCGCCCCCGCGGAACCGCTCCGGCCGGCGAACGGTCGGAGCAGGCCAGCGGATCGATCAAACGCAGCCGGTCGGCTTCGGCAGCCCGGCCACCTTGCACGCGCCCTTGGCCGGGCCGGAGGGGAACAGCTCGTAGATCTCGTTGAGCTTGAAGCCGGTCGCCTTGCACAGCTTGCGGATCATCGGCGCCACGCCGTACTCGAGGTAGTACTGGCGCAGGTAGTTCACCAGCTTCCAGTGGTTCTCGGACATCTGCTCGACGCCCTCGGTCTTGCTCAGGGCCTTGGCGACCTCCTCGTCCCACACCTCGGGCTTCTGGATGAAGCCGTCCTCGTCGATATCGAGAACCCTGTCGCCAACCTTGAACTCAGGCATTGGATGACTCCTTGACAACTCGCGTTCCTGCTCGGATTCGTCACTCGCTCGGCGGCGGTGACATCCCGCCGCCTCGAGGACCCGCGCCGCACCCGGGAAGGCCGCCTTCCGGCGCCCGATCGCGGCCCGAGTCCTGGTCCCTCCAGCCCGCCCCGCGCGGGGGAGCGGAGGGGAACGTTCACCTCACTTCATGTCCAGGAAGCCGCAGGGGCATTCCTCGGCGCACTTGTTGCACCCGTCGCACTTGTTGATGTCGACGTGGTAGTAGCTCCCGGGCTGCAGCTCGTCCGGCTTCACCTTCTTGAAGCAGCCCGGCGTGCAGAACATCCAGCAGCGCTCGCAGCCGAAGCACAGGCCGCAGGAGAAGCAGCGCGTCACCTCCGCCAGGAACTGCTCCTCCGTGATGCCGTGGTCGATCTCCTCGCGCGCGTGCGCCACGCGCACCTCCGGCCGCTCCACCGCCCGCCGCGCCTTCTCCTGCTTGGCGTAGAAGTCCAGCTTGAGCCGCTCCGGACCAATCCCCGGAGCGCCCGCCGCCGGCCGCGCCTCCTCCCCGCGCAGCGCCGCGTGCATGGCCAGCGCCGCCTTGTGCCCCTGCCCGATCGCCGTGGTCGCGATCCCCAGGTTGATGTTGTCCCCTCCCGTCCACACTTTCTCCTCGCCCGTCTTCCCCCAGCCGTCTCCGTTCACCCAGCCCGCTTCCTCGAACGCTCCCAGCGTCTTCACGTCCGGCGCCTGGCTCACCGCCGTGATGATCGTGTCCACTTCCATCTCGTCCAGCGCACCCTCGATCGGCACCGGCCGCCTCCGCCCCGACGCGTCCGGCTCCCCCAACTCCATGCGCTGCACCACCATCTTCACCACGTTCCCCGACGCGTCGCGCAGCACCTTCGCCGGTGCCGCCAGGTACTCGATGCGGATCTTCTCCTCCAGCGCCTCCTCGATCTCTCGCTCGATCGCCGGCATCTCCGCACGCGTGCGCCGGTAGAGGATCGTCACCTCCGCTCCCATGCGCTCGGCCGTCTCCGCCGCGTCCGTCCCCAAGCGCAGACTCACCCGAGCCGCGTCCACCGCCGTGTCCCCGCCGCCCACCACCACCACCCGCCGGCCGACAGGGACCTTCTCTCCCATGTTCACCTTGCGCAGGAACTCCGTGCCCGTGTACACGCCGCTCCCCTCCTCCCCGGGCACCCCCAGCTTCTTCCCCCGATGCGCCCCGATCGCCACGAACACCGCCGCGTAGTCGCGCTTCAGGTCAGCGAGCTTCACTTCCTTCCCCACCGTCACGCCGCAGCGGATCTCCACTCCCAGGTCCTCGATCCGCTTCACCTCCCCGGCTATGACCTCACGCGGCAGCCGGTACTCCGGAATCCCGTAGCGCAGCATCCCTCCCGGGTGCGGCAAGCTCTCGAACACCGTCACCTTGTAGCCGCGCCGCGCCATCTGGTACGCGCACGACAGCCCCGCCGGTCCCGCTCCCACCACGGCGATCTTCTCCGCGAACGGCCCACCCGCCTCCAGGCGGGGCGCCTCGAGCCCGCGCTTCAGCCCCCAGTCCCCGATCATGCGCTCGACCGAGTTGATTGCGACCGAGCCGTCCAGCTCCTTGCGATTGCACGCTCCCTCGCACGGATGCGGGCACACGCGCCCCATGATCGACGGGAACGGGTTCGTCTCCATCTCGATGAAGAACGCCCGGTCCTGCGCCTGCTCCAGGCTCAAGCCCAGCTTCTCCCGCTGCGCCAGGACCGTCAGCCACCCGCGGATGTCGTTCCCGCTTGGACAGTGCCCGATGCACGGCGCCAACTTCACGACCTGCGCCGGCCGGGCCGTCGACGAGCCCGTCGTCGCCGCCCCGCGACCCGTCGCGCGCAGCGGCTTCTTGTCCTTGTCCTTCTTTAGCAGTCCCATCGCTATTCGCTTTCGCTTGCTGTCCGCGGCCTGTTCTTAAGCTCCGACGAGAAGGCACGGGCAGTTCCCTGCCCGCGCCCCTCCTCCGCTCCTCTCGAGCGGCGCGGCGCCAGCCCGCTGCGCTGGCCGCCGCCTGCACCTCGACGCCCCGCCTCCTCCTCTCACCCTTCCGGCGGCAGGACGATGTAGCTCCCGCCCACGTACGAGTACGTGCACGTCCCCGAGTCGATCAGCGTGCGGATCGCCTGCTTGCACAGCTGCTTGTCGCACGCCTCCTCCCCGAACTCCTCGATCATCGCCTTGGTCAAGTCC
>JACQZJ010000038.1:0-20353 GCA_016213895.1 Planctomycetota bacterium
CCATCGCGGTGTCTCCTCCTCCCGGGCTCCCGCCCGGGTGTTGTCTTGATGCTCAACAGGAGGGCACACCGCCTTTCTCATTTCCACACCTTTTGACGGCATCTCCCCGCACCCTGTCCATCCCCCATAGCGCCATGTCTTCGCCCGTTCTGATGGCCGTCACGATCTCACGGAATCCATCCACTCCGCCGGCGGAACCAACGCACAGCCACGCCGCGCGGCGCACGTCCTCGGGCGCCGTCGGGTTCCGGGCGACAACGGCCGCGTTCCGCGCGACCGACGCACTGCACTCCCGCGGAGCGGAGAGCGCGATCCTCGCCAGATCCCCCCTCTCCCCCCTCCACTCCCCCGACCCCAGGATCTCGCAGGTGGCGGCGTCCAGCTCCTTCTGGCTTCCCGAGTAGTCCAGGGCCCGGATCGCGGCCAGAGACTCGGCGCCGCTCCAGACCGAAGCGATGCGCATGAGGTGGGCGCGGTGCTCGTCCCTCAGATCGCCGGCCCATCCGAGGCAGAGCACGACACCTGCCCTGATCGGATCCTCTGGATTCAGCTCCTCCAGAATCTTTTCGATGTCATCACATGTGACCTTGTTCCTCGCCAGGAAGAGGTGCATGGCCACCATGGGAACCTGCTCCAGGTGGTCGTCCGCGAGCTGGCCGAAGGTCACCGCCGGGCCGAAGAACCGCCTCGCCTCCCAGAGCAGCCGAGCCAGTCGGTCATCAACGCCACGCTCCCCTTGCCCGTCCACACCAGCGCGGACCTCCGCCACCGGAGGTTCTGCATCTTCCACTACGGGCCCACCGGCGCTCCTGTCCGCCGCGACGCGCTCCGTCGCGAGCTGCTGCCGCACCGCCTCGTCCGGTTCGACCCGCACCAGCCAGAAGTACACGCCGGCCACGCACACGACCGCGCAGCTCAAGACGCCAAACCGTCCCGCGCTACCCACTACGCTCGCCTCCTCGCCCTTGCGTCCACCCATGCGCCACCAACCCGGCCCATCTCGAAGCACCTCCGCACGGACGTGACCGCCTACCCTTCCTCGTAGCCCCATTGCGAGCTGTCGCTCGAGTCGGGGACGTTGTCATTGTCCTCGTCCTGGTCAGCGCTGCCGTTCGGCACGCCGTCGCCATCCGAGTCATCATCCTGGGCGTTGGGCTTCCCATCTCCGTCGAGGTCCGTATCCACCTCGTTCATCAGGCCATCGCCATCCAGATCATCAAGGAAGCCGTCGCCGTTCGCGTCCGGATCCTGGGCGTCGTCCTTCCCGTCCCCGTCGTCATCGTTGTCAGTCCCCTTGTCCTTCTTGTCGCCGTCCGTGTCGTCATCGGCGTGGTTCGGTTTGCCGTCCGAGTCCACGTCCGGGTCATTCTCGTTCTTCTGGCCGTCGCCGTCCACGTCCCGGTCGTTTCCGTTCGACCGGCCGTCGCCGTCGACGTCTCCGTCGCTTCCGTTCGGCCGTCCGTCGCCGTCGATGTCCGGATCCACCGAGTTCGCCAGGCCGTCCTGGTCTCTGTCATCCGATAAGGGCAGATTGCTCTCGCTGCCGGTTGGAGTCGGGTCCCGTCCCGTCGGGTCCAGGTGTTCGTTCTTGTCCGGAATCCCGTCGTTATCCATGTCCGTGTCCTGGCTGTTGGGCGTACCATCCCCGTCCGCATCGTCGTCGCGCTGATTCTGTACTCCGTCGCCGTCCATGTCCGGGTCGTCCTGATTCGACAACCCGTCCCCATCCATGTCGTCATCCCTCGTGTTCCCGCTGCCGTCGCCGTCCATGTCCTTGTCGTCCGCGTTGGGCGTCGAGTCACCGTCGATGTCGGGGTCCGCGGAGTCAGGAAGTCCGTCGTCGTCGATGTCTCCTTCGAACGGGGAGCCGTTGGGGTCCCCGTCCCCATCGACGTCGTCATCCCCGCCGTTGAGCAGTGCGTCGAGATCCGTGGCCCCGTCCCGGAAGTTGGCAGTGCCATCTTGATCGTTGTCGAAGCCGAAGCCGCTTCCTGCTGCTCCCAGGAATGCCAGGCCGAAGACAGTGGCCACGCACGCCGTCACAACCAAGAGAACGCGCTTCTTCATACTGTCCCTCCAACCAATGCTGCGAGCTGCACGCTTGCGGCATGTGTCTCAGTCGGCGAAGCCCAGTTGCCGTCGCCGACGGTCGCGTGCCGATCCTCAGGCGCCGCGCCGGGCAGCGTAGGGTCCCGCTCGGCGCGAGCACGCCCTGCGGCGCCGCGACACGCGGCAAGGAACGCCCGGGGGCACGCGTAGTCACACTGGGAAAGTCAAGAAGGTGCATGCCCGAGCGGCGTCATCACCGCCCCTCCCCTGCTCGGACGCGCCGGCTCCGCCCTCTCGCGGCGTGTTTCTCCTTTTTCGTTTGCGTCAGGCTCGTTCAACCTCGCTCTGGAACCAGATCCAGCCGGGGATCCAGACGTCTCAGCGCCAGAACGCCGCGGATTCTCGCCGTCACCGACACCCGAGACCTCCTGAGGCGAATCAGACCCTCCGCACCGGCCCCTGGATGCCAGCGCGCGGCCTGAGGTAGAAGGGAGGGCGGTGCGCGCGCGGGTCGCATGCGGCCTTGCCCGTCGCCAGAGGAGCGGCCATGGACGTGAAGGAACTCGTGGCAGAGGCGCGGTCGGTCCGGCTGGAGCGCCGCGCGGTGCTCTCGTTCGTGGACCGAGTGCAAGGAGAACCGATCGGCGAGGCCCTGCGCGCCGCGTCTCTCGAGCTGGACGAGCGCGCCGTGACGGTGCTGGCGCTCGCCTTGATCGAGCTCGACGGCCGCCTCTCGCCCGATGGCCTGCGCCTGGCGTTTCCCTGGATCGTTCACCTCGACCTGGCGATCGCGATCGCGGGGCGCACGGACGATCCAGCGCCGGTGCTCATCGAGCTGGCTGTGGCCGAGCGCCTCGCGTACGAAAGGGAGTCGGCGGCCCTGTGGATCGCGACGACCCGGCTCAAACCCGAAGAGCCGGAGCCTCCCGGCCTCCTGAGGAGGGTGCGGCTGCTTGCCCGCCGGGAACTGGATCTGGACTCGAGGTTCGTCCTGGACCTGGCGGCCGCGCGCATCCGGGATCCGATCGTCCAGGATCTGTTCGGCCCGCGTGTCCTGCTCGCGCGAGGTCCGCTGGGCCGCGAGACAGAGGCGGCGCTCGAAGCAGTGAGGGACGTGAGTTCGCCTCTCGAGCTGCTCGCGACGCCGCGCACCGGCGCGGACGCCGACCTCGGGCCCATTCGCCGCGCCACTCCGAGGGTGGGCCGGAACGAGCCGTGTCCGTGCGGGAGCGGCCGCAAGTACAAGCACTGCTGCGCGGGGAAGGACCGGGAGCGCGAGGCGGACGCGTCCCCCGTGGCCGGCCGGACCATCTCCGAAGCGGCCCCGGAACTGCACCGCCACGTGGACAAAAACACGTTCTGGCAGCTTCGGCCCGCGGATCTGGCCCGCTTCGATCCACAGGAGCTGACCACGTGGCAGCTCCGCACCGCCGTCCACACCTACCTGCGCTTCGACCTGTGGGAGCAGATAGAGCGCTGCCTCGAGGTCCTGGCCGAGCGTCACGGACCGCAAGACGAGCTGGCGGACGACGCCATCGAGGTGGTCGTGAGGACGCTGCTCGCGCGCGGAGACTCGGCGCGGGCGCTCACCTGGATCGCGCGCTCCAGGGATCCGGAGGAGATGCGCCGCTCCCTGGCCCTGGAACTGAGCCTGGCCTCGCCGGGTCCGGAGACCCTGCCCTTGCTGGAGGAAGCGGCCCGCGCCGCGCTCGCAGGCCGCGAGAACCGCTTCCTGGGGGATGTCGTCTATCCGCTCCTCGACCGCTTTCCGGCGCTCGGCGTGCTCGCGGGCCGCGGCGCGTTCGATCCAGCGCGAGCACTCGATTCCTGGGCGATCCTCCAAGCCATGGACGAGGCCCGCGACCGCCTGCTGCTTCCCCTGGGCGACCGCGACTGGGATGTCTTCCACTACCTCGAAGGAGATGCCGGCGAGGAAGAGGAGAAGGAGGAGGAAGGCGGCGAGCCGATCGACACCGAGCCAGGAGAGGAGAGCCCGGAGCGGAAGGAGCTGCGTGAGGAGACGCGGCGGGCGCGGCGCCGCGTCGTCGCGCTCGAAGAGGAGCTGGCTGGCCGCGGCCGGGACATGAAGAAGCTGCGGCAGAAGCTCGAGGCCGCGGAGACGCAGGCGAGCGTGGAAGCGGGATCGCCTGCGCCGCGGGCGGCGGATCCGGACCTGGTCTCGGGACTGCGCCGCAAGGTGGACGACCTGAAGCGGCTCATCGACTCGGGCAACGCGCGGCGCCGCGAGTTGGAGCAGCGCGTGCGCGACCTGTCGGCCGGGGCCGGCCACGAGCCTGCCGCGGCGAGTCGCGGCGGTGACGGCGGGCCGGAGGACGAGCGCGACGACGAAGGCGCGGTTTCCGCCCGGCCGCTATGCAGCCTGCGCCTCCTGCCCGCGGCCGAGAAGGCGCTCCTCTCCGCGCCAGCCCCCGTGGGGCGGAAGGCGCTGGCCGTGGCGGCCGCGCTCGCCGGCGGCCAGCTGCTCGCGTGGCGGCAGGCCAAGCTCCTGGAAGGAGTCGAGAACGTGCACTCGGCCCGGGTCGGCATCCACTACCGGCTGCTCTTCCGCGTGGACGAGAAGGAGAGGCGCATCGAGGCCCTCGACCTGCTGAAGCGCGAGGACCTGGGCACGGCGCTCAAGGCCTATTGAGGCCGCGCGGCGCCGCCGGACTACTCCGGCATGGTGGCTTCAGGATTGACGATGATGTAGTGGAAGCCGTCGGGCCCGAGCGTCCGTTCGAGCTGCTCCATCACGGCCTCGACGTCGTCGTCCGGTCCCGCGACGAAGAGGGGCTTCCCGTCCTCGCCGCCGCACGCGATGTCGTCCGTGCACGCGGCGGGATCGATGCCCGCCAGCGCCACGCGTGCGGATGCGAAGTCCTGGTGCGGCCGGAAGCCGAGCCCTTCGGCGTAGGACACGCCTGCGGCCACGATCTTCGCCGCGAGTTCAGGCGAGCAGTCGGTCATCCTGTCCCCGGGCGCCAGGGCGCCGATGAAGGCCCGAACCTTGGAGTCTGGCAGCGCCGGGTCGAAGACGGCGTTCTTCACGCCGAGGCAACCCAGATCGACCAGGAACACGCCGAGCAGGAAAAGGTGGTCCGGCCGCTCGCGCGCCACGGCGACCGTAGCCAGCCGGGCGTCGCGCCAGCCGGCGTTCACCTTGCTGACCGCGACCGGCCAGCGGCCCGCGTGCTTCGCGCTGCACTCCGCCGCTCGGGAGCGCTCGGCGGCATGAAGCTTGCTTTTTCTCTCCTCCCGGCAGCGTCTCTTGCGGGCGAGCGCCTTGTTCCTGCGGTTGCTGTCGCGGGCCATGTCGCCTCCTTGAGCGGGCCAGATCCTACGACCCGCGCGCCCTGGCGGAAACCGCGGTCGCCGGAGTCGTCCTCGTCAGCAGGGAGGCCAAAGGCACGTGTCGCGCCCTGCACCAGGCGTGCAGCCCGCGGTCATCCCAGGTACACCCTCTGCCGATGCCACTCGAGCTTCTCGGGATCGGGGTGCAGGTCCTCTCTGCGCGGAAGCTGGATCACCCGGCCGTGCAGCGGGAAGTAGGACTTTCCGTTCCGGAAGTCGTCCTTCAGGCGCTGGCTCACCTCGAAGCGCCTGTCAGGCGAGATGGTCACGTAACCCCGGTCGAAAAGACGGTGCAGATCGCTCCGCAGCAGGATGCCGTTCCGGACGTCGTGGCGCTTCTCGATGGTGAACGGCTTGATGTGCGCGGCCTCGAGCACGGGAAGCGAATGTTCGCCGGTGACGGCGCAGGCACGGTCGTACGCCTCGGTCACCGCGAGGCGGAAGGTCCCCTGCCCCAGGCGCGGCTGGATCAGGCGGCCGGCCCCCACGGCCGCGACCGCCTCGAGCACGTACGAGTGCGGCGTCCTCGCCGCGGCGCGCGCCTGGCACTCCTCCAGGATCCGCTTCCCTTCGCCCTGCGTCAGGTCGTAGCGTGCGCCCCTCACGACATTGCGCTTCCAGTCGCGGGGCTGCGCCACCCACTCGATCGGCTCGAAGAAGATGGGGCCGGTGAGGATGATGCAGCCGATCGTCCGGGCGCCCTCGTTCAAGATCGTCTTCGCACGGCGGTAGCGGTCGATCGCCCGCACCATGTCCTCGTACGTGGCTGCGCCGTTCCCCTCGCCGAAGCACTCCCACGCCAGCCAGTCCGCCAGGACCTCGGCGCGCTGGAAGATGCCGAAGCCGCCAATGGCGTAGTGCGGCTTCTTCAGCTTGAAGAAGAGGAGCGACCCGGGCTCGATGGCCTTGAAGACCTGGCCGCCGCCGGGCTGCCAGAAGTTGATCTCCTCGAGATCCGGCCTCTCCCGCAGGAACGAGTACCACTCGAAGTCCGTGTTGGCGATGAAGCCCTTCATCCGACCCGCCGCCGCACGCACGAAATGCTCCGGCGCGCCACGCGCCGCAGGGCATTCTACCGCGCGGTCAGGGCTTCGAGCCGAGCACAAGGCGCGCGCGGTTCTCGCGGCCCGGGGCCACGGTCACGCGGACGGCGCCAGACAAGCGTCCGCTCGCGCGCGCCTCGAGTTCGTAGTCGCCGCCAAGGAGCCGGCGGAAGCGGGCCGTGCCGTCCGGCTCGACCGCTCTCCACAGGCCCCACCCCTCGCGGCCAGCCTTGCGCCCGTTCACCTCCGCGTCGCCGCGCGGCCGCCCCGCCTCGTCCACGACCTCGACGACGAGAGAGCCCACGGCGAGAGATGCCACCAGGCGCGCGACCTGGCCCGCGGCCACGGACACGGTGAGCTCGCGCGCGGCGTTTCCCGGTTCCGGGAAGCCGAGGGCGGGGTCGTCGAGCAACACCTGGTAGCTGCCCGGCGCGAGGTCGGGGAACACGGCCTCGCCGCTCGACGTGGTCGCGCTATAGCGCACGAGATCGCCCGCCTGGCGAATGGCGACGCCGTGCTCCGGCAGGGGATCGCCCGCGCCGTCCTCGAGCTCCACCCGGATCTCTCCCGAAGCCGTCAGGTCCTCGGCGATGTCGACCCGCGCCTCGCCGCCCGGCGGCAGGTCCACGCGCCGCCTCACCCACGAGTCCTCCTCGAGCGCGCTCCACGGCCGGCCCGTGCCGCGTCCCGCGCTCACGGGGATCAGGAAGAGCGTGGCGCCGCCCGGGGCGAGGCCTTCCATGCGGAAGCGGCCCGCTTCATCCACGGCCGCGTGGACCGACTGCACGTCGTTGTCGTGGCGCAGGAAGACGCGGGGGCGGCGCGCGGGGCTCGGGTCGGACAGGGTCGCCGTGCCGGAAAGCGCGGCCGGCGCGGGGAGCACGACGTCGACGAATGCTTCAGGCCCGAGCGCGGCCGCGAGCGACACCACGTGCGGCCCGAAACCTCTCGCGCGCACCAGGAGCCGCTGCTCGGCCCGGCTCCGTCCTGCGAAGGAGAAGAGCCCTTCGGCGTCTGAGCGCGCGCTCGCGCAGCGGAAGAGCTGGAACGTCTCCGGCCGGATCTCCGCGATGGTCACTTCCGCGCCCGGGAGCGTCTCGTTCCTCGGCCCCCGCACGCGGCCCCGCACCCGGACCGGCCCCTCGAGCACGAAGGTCTCCTGCAGCGCGGCTCCGTCGTCGCGGCCTCCGACCGCGACCACGCGCACGGCGCGGAAGCCCACGGCGTTCACCACGCTCACGCGGTAGCGCACTCCCCAGAACAGGCCCCGCACCTCGAAGGAGTCCGGCCGCAGCCAGCGCACGCTTGCGGCGAACGGGTTGGGCAGGGACCCGTCGCCCGACGCGCTGACTTGCAGATGCTCCACCTCCACCTCGCAGCGGCCGGTCTCGCCGGACGGATCCTGGATGAGACCGAGCAGCCGACCCTGGGGCGCGAGGCGGAGCGTGGAGTCGACACCGGCCACGAGTTCGCCGGAGCAGTAACCCTTGTCCGGATGCGTCACCGTGACGGGCGACGCGCGCTCGGCAGCGAGCGGGAACTCGAACCTGCCTGCCGCGTCCGTGCGCGTGCGCACCGGCTCCACGAGCCGCACGATCGCGCCGCTCACGGGAAGGCCGTCCTCGTCCACGACCGTGCCATGAAACGAGCCGCAGGCCTCGAGCGTGATCGTCACGGGCGCGGGCTCGGCCGCGGCATCCAGCCAGAGCGTCACCTCTTGGCCGAGATGCCCGGGCGCCAGAGCAGCGAGCGTGGCCGCGCCCGCGGGCACGCCGCGCAGCACGAAGCAGCCGTCCTCGCCAGTCGCCGTCGTGAGAGTGCCGCAACGCACCGCGGCCCCGGCCAGGCAGCCGCCGCGCGCGCTCCGCACCTGCCCCGCGAGCGAGGCCCCCGGCGCGCGGCGCACGATGCCGCCGTCCACCTGCGAGCCCCGCGAGCCCACGTGCACCGGGCGGAGCGAGCCGACCAGGCTCTCCTCGCGCGACGCGAGGCGTGGAGCGGCACGGCCTCCGGGGTCTTCTGCTCCTCGTGGGCCGGAACCACGTCGGGCTGGGACTCCTCGAACACCGGGAGCGCAGCGGGCTCGGCCGGGGCGCTGTGCTCGGCGCCGAGGACCGCCTCGCCCGCGGGAACGCCTTCGACCCCGGGCTCGCCGCGGCCGGCGAGCACGCGCCACACGAGCACGGCGACCGCCGCGAGCAGCACGAGGCTCAGGATCGCGCAAGTCTTCGACATCGCTTTCTCCACCACGCCCCCATCGGCTCCGAGACGCAGGCAGGGACGACCGCGCGGGCCCGCAGCCGTCCCGGGATGAGACGCGCCAGGGAAGGATGCCTTCCTCAGTCGACCTCCTCCACCGTCTTGATCACCTTATCCTCGATCGTCAGCCGGACCTTCCTCCCTTGTCTGGCAAGGCTGACGAGATCGTCCCAGTCCTCGGCGTCGCAGTCCACCTTCTTGAATGTGATCGCCGTGCCGTCGCTGCGGAGCACCACCTCGGGACGGCCGTTGCCGTTGGTCTGCACCGACGCGGTCCCGGTCATGGTCCCGCCGAAGGCGAGCGCCAGGGGAGCGGAGAGCAGGACCGTCAGAGCCGCGTGAACGAGCGTCTTCGAGAGCTTCAAGGAACCTCCTTCCGGCAGGAGCCGGGTCGCGGAAACACAATCACCCGAACACGCCAGAAAGAACGCTCGAGGAGCGCGCAGTCACACCGGGAGGAGCAGAAAACCCGCCGGGCGCCCCGGCCGCCCGCGACTTGCCGCTTGACGAATCCGGCGCGCGGTCCATGATCGCGCTTCCCCGCGGCGCCGCGCGCCGCGAGGGTTCGAGCCGAGAACGAAGGAGAACCGCCATGTCTGATGCTGCTTGCCCGCAGGTGGACGCACCGGCCGAGCGCGCGGCCAGGCCCGAGAGCGAGGCGCGCAAGGCCCTGCTCGACTTGGCGCACGGCAAGACCGGGGAGATCCCGCCCGAGATCCTGGTCGAGCACGTGCTCGACGCCTACGGCCAGACGGACTGGCCGGTGCAGCGCGGCGCGCTCGAGGCTCTTCTGCGGCGCCACGGGTTCCTGCTCCGCGACGAGCTGCGCGTCGTGGCGCGGCCGCAGGCGGGCGCGTTCTTCGGCTTCTACCAGACCGGCAAGAGCGGCCGCGCCCAGCGTCCCTACCGCACCCTGCTCGAGAGCATCCGGCCGCTCAAGGGAAGCTGCGACTGCCCGGACTACCTGGTCGGAGCGCTCGGCGCATGCAAGCACATCCTGGCCGTGCTCGAGGACGTCGCGCAGCGGCCGCGCCGCCTCGAGCGTGCGCTCGCCGCGCCGCCGTTTGCGGCCCGCGGCGCCCGCCTCGTCTGGGACCCGATCTGCCCGCTCGCGGCCGGCGCCGACTGGATGGAGCGCGTACGGCTCCTCTCGGCCGAGCGCGGCGCGCTGGAGAGCACCGCCGCCAAGGGCCTGCACCGCTGGTTCGACAGGGGCGAGGGCGCGAGCCTCGTCCTGAAGCGCGACGCCTTGCAGGACGCCGCCACGCGCGCCGCGATCGTCCAGGACCTCGAGGCCTTCGCCCGCCAGGGCCGCCGCTCCGCCTGCGCCGAGCCCGCGCTCGGCGCGCTCATCGCCTGGGAGAAGCGCTCGCTCGCGGCCGCGCTCCAGGACGAGAGCGACGTCGAGGCGGCGCTCCGCGAGCTGCGCTCGCTCAAGACCAGGCTCTACCCCTACCAGGTGGAAGGCGTGCGCCGCGTCCTCGCCCACGGCCGGCTCCTTCTGGCCGACGACATGGGCCTCGGCAAGACGGCGCAGGCCATCGCCGCCTGCCACGTGCTCTGGCGCACCGAGCGCGCGCGTCGCGGCCTCCTGGTGGTGCCCGCGAGCCTCAAGCCCCAGTGGCAGCGCGAGTGGCACATCTTCTCGGACGCGCCCGTCGCCATCGTCGAGGGCGACAGCGCCGAACGCTCCGCGATCTACCGCAAGCACCGCGCCGGCTTTCTCCTCACCAACTACGAGCAGGTGCTGCGCGACCTCGAGCTGATGCGCGCCTGGCGCGCGGACGTGGTCGTCCTCGACGAGGCGCAGCGCATCAAGAACTGGGCCACCAAGACCGCCGCCTACGTGAAGGAGCTGAAGCCGGCCTACCGGCTGGTCCTGACCGGCACGCCGCTCGAGAACCGCCTGGCCGAGCTGGCCTCGATCATGGACTGGGTGGACAGCCGCGCCCTCGAGCCGAAGTGGCGCCTGGAGCCGTGGCACTCGGTGTACGTCGACGGCACGCGCGAGATCCTGGGCGCGCGCAACCTCGACGTGCTGCGGGAGCGGCTCGCTCCGTGCATGCTGCGCAGGCGCCGGCCCGAGATCCTGAAGCAGCTCCCGCCGCGCACCAACACGACCATTCCCGTGCCGCTGACGGACGCGCAGCGCGAGGCGCACGACGAGCTGAACCTGCCCATCGCCCAGCTCGTCTCCATCGCGCGCCGGCGTCCCCTGACCCAGGCCCAGTTCCTGCGCCTGATCAGCATGCTCACCACGCAGCGCGTCATCGCCAACGGCATGGCCCAGTTCCAGTTCCTCGAGGTGTGGCCGGGCATCCAGGCGGTGAGCGACCCGGGCGACTCGCTGCTCCAGTCCCTCGCCGCGCCCAAGCTCGCGGAGCTGCGCGAGATCATCGCGCGCATCGCCGTGGAGCAGGAGCGCAAGGTCGTGGTCTTCAGCCAGTGGCGGCGCATGCTGAAGCTGGCGCACTGGGCCACGGCCGAACTGCTGCGCGCGCACGGGCTCGCCGCCTGCTTCTTCACCGGCCATGAAGCGCAGCGCCGCCGCACGCAGAACCTGGTCGACTTCCACGACGACCCGCGGACGCGCGTGCTCTTCGCCACGGACGCCGGCGGCGTGGGCCTCAACCTGCAGCGCGCCGCCACCTGCTGCGTGAACCTCGAGCTGCCGTGGAACCCGGCGGTGCTGGAGCAGCGCGTGGGCCGCATCTACCGCATCGGCCAGAAGCACCCGATCGACGTCTACAACCTGGTGAGCGAGAACAGCATCGAGGCGCGCATCGCCGGCCTCATCGGCGACAAACGCGCGCTCTTCTCCGGGCTGGTCGACGGCGCGAGCAACGAGGTGCGCTTCGAGCGGTCCGGGAACTTCCTGGCCGGCCCGCAGCGCATCTTCGAGCCGATCGAGGGGCCGCCGCCCTCGGCCGCCGAGGCCGAGGACGACGACCCCCTGTCGGACAAGGCCGTGGAGGACGAGATGGACGCGGCGGACGAGGCCGCGGACGGGGCCTAGCCGGCCGCCGCGGCGCGCGGCGTGCCCGCCTCGGCCGAGATCCGGCGCCTCTTCGGCCAGCTCAGGATGCAGCGCACCGAGACGGGAGGCATGCGCATCGAGGCCACGCCCGAGGCGGCCGAGACCCTGGCCGCCCTGTTCGAGGGCATGGCCGGCCTGCTGCGCGACCGGGCCGCGGGCGGCTGAGCGGGCGAGCACCAATCGTCCAGCTGCATGGTCCAGGCGCGGTGTGCGTGCGACCCTGAGCAGACGGGCTCCCTATTTCGTGCCCATGCCCGTGCTCGAGAACACGGTGGCCGCTCAATGTGAGAAGCGCACTCGATTGTCGCCTTCGGAGCCGGCGGGACAGGCGGCGGGCGGCGCTCAGCGTCGCTACCTCGTTCGCGCGTGCCGCTCGCGGCTCGGGCAGAGTGCACCGCGCGTCCTCGCGCGGTGCATTCATTCCGGGGCGGGAGCGGGTTCTGGCCCGCGACCGCCCACCACATGTGAGTTGAAACGAAGCGGCCCGTCTCGACCGCGAGCATCGAGACGGCGCGTGAGGGGAGCGGAGCGGCGGTTCCCCGGTGGAGGGGACGGCCGCGCCGCCCCGGGCCCTTCACGTCTTCCGTACCCCCGCCGCGCCGACCCGCCCGCTTCGCCCCCGCCGTATGCAGGTCACCCATCATTCGTCGCGCACTCGATGCACCGGAAGGCGCGCATCCGTCCCCGGAGGCCGGGGAAACGGCCGCGATCGCTCCGCTCACTCCCCGTCCCGTCCCTTCCCCTCCGGTTCCGAGCCGAAAGGCCGCGAAGCCCGGCGCGCGCCGCCCACCGACAGGTCCGCCTCCAGCAGCTTGACCCAGTCGGACGCCTCCGCGTCCGGCTCGCCGCCCGAGTCGCCGGCCGACACGTAGCCCAGCGCGCGCTTCTGCTCGAGCACCTCGGGGCTGATCCGGGCATGCGCGCCGGCCGCGTACGTGGCGTCGGCGGCATGGGCCAGGACGCTCTGCAGCAGGAAGAGGCGCATCTCGGACTGCACGCTCTGCGGTGGACCGGCGGCGAGGTTCCCTGTCTCGGTCGGGTCGGCCGCGAGGTCGAAGAGGAACTGGTAGGGCGCTGCCATGGAAGCGATGTACTTGTGCGCCGGCGTGCGCACGGACTTGAGGGGGCTGTGCGCGTTCTCGGAGATGGCGATGAGGCGCGTCGGCGCGCCGCCCATGATCGGCACCAGGCTCGTGCCCTGCCAGACGGGCGAGGGCTCGAACGCGAGCAGGTCGAGGATCGTGGGCACGAGGTCGAGGATGCGCACCTGGGGATCGACGCGGCGCGGAGCGAGGGAAGGGTAGACCAGGATCAGCGGCACCCTGAGGTTCTCGTCGAAGAGCGTGTAGCCGTGCCCGCCGTAGCCGTGCTCGCCGAACTCCTCGCCGTGGTCCGAGGTGAAGAGGATGAGCGTGTCGTCCATGAGCCCGCGGCGCTCGAGGAAGGAGAAGAGCGCGCTGAGCTGGTCGTCCACGAAGGCGATGGTGCTGTCGTAGAGGTCCTGGACGTAGCGCCAGTCCTCTTCGCGGAAGGTCGCCACCAGGCGGCGGTAGTCCTGGTGGTTCTGCAGGATCTTCTTGACCGTCAGGTTCATCTCGCGCACGAAGCCGGCGACCTCGGCAAGGGGCGCGTCGACCCGAGCGCCCGGCGCCTCGCGCAGAGCCAGGACCTGGCGCCACTCCTCCTCGCTGAAGCGCGCAACCGCCTTGCCGAAGCGCGCGTGCGTCTCGAGCGCCTTCCGCAGCAGCCGCTCCGGGTCCTTGAGGATCCCGTCGTAGGAGCGCACGAAGCGCTCGCTGTACTCCGCGGGCGGCTCGTACTCGTGCACGTCGTAGGTGTGGAAGAAGGCGAAGAAGCGGTCCTGCGGCTTGAGCGCGCCGAGCCAGGCCGAAAGCGACGCCACCGCGGACCTCGAGTCCGGGCGCATGTGGAACACGTCGAAGCCCTGATCGAAGCCGAACTCGGGCGAGAGGAAGGCGTTCTCGGTCACGGCGTAGGTGCGGAAGCCGTTCCGCTTCATGGCCTCGGCGAGCGTCTCGGCGGCCGGGCTGATGGCGCCCGGGTCGCGGTACTTGCCGATGCGCAGCACCGACGGATAGAGCGACGTCATCATGGACGCGTGCGAGGGCGCGGTCCAGGGCGCCTGGGCGATGGCCTGCTCGAAGACCACTCCCCTGGCGGCCAGGGCATCGATCGCGGGCGAGACCGCGCGCGCGTAGCCGTACGCGCCGAGGCGATCGCGGCGCAGCGTGTCGATCGAGATGAGGAGCACGTGGCGCGGCGGGGCGCCGCTCCCGCGGGCGCCGCTCCCGTTTCCGGCCCCCCTCTCCCCGAGGCCTCCAAGCAGGAAGATCAGGCCGGCGGCCGCCGCGAGCCCGACACAGACGAAGAGGATGGTCCTGGGTCGCAGCATGCGGCAATTGTAGCAGCAGCCGCAAGGCAGCACGGCCGCGCGACCTGCCGCGGGAAGCCGGTGGCATCCAGGACGGAGAGAGGAGATCATGTCCGCTGCCGCGGGCCGCGGCGGCGCAGGATCTTGGCGCGAAAAGCCGATGATCTGGTTGACGCGGCTGCCGCACGGCAGCCGCACGCACAGAGCGCTCGATGTTCGATCTGCCGGCCATACGCACGCGCCTCGCCGGATTCACGCCGGCGCTCGCCGCTCCTCCGGAGGAGGTCGGCGCGCACGCCGCGGTCGCGCTGCTGCTCTGCCAGCCCGCGGGCGCGGGCACCGAGGTCCTGCTCATCCGCCGCTCCGAGCGCGAGGGCGACCGCTGGTCAGGGGACGTGGCGCTCCCGGGCGGGCGGCGCGAAGCCGGTGACCAGAGCATCGCGGCGACCGCCCGACGCGAGGCGTTCGAGGAGGTCGGTGTGCGCCTCGAAGCGCCGCTCGCGCGCCTCGACGACTACGACGTGCGGCGCGCGCCGCGCGCGTGGCCGCTGGTGGTGACGCCCTTCGTCTTCGCGCTCGACGAGCGGCCGCCCGTCACGCCGAACCACGAAGTGGAGCAGACGATCTGGACGCCCCTCTCCGCCCTGGCGGACGCGCGGAACGCCACGTTCTGCACCTTCCGGCGCGGGACGAAGGAGTACACGCGCCCCGGCGTGCGCTGCGGGCGGTTCATCGTGTGGGGCATCACCCTGCACGTGCTTGAGTCGTTCTTCCGGTCGCTCAGGGTGGAGCGGTACGGCGCGCCGGCCGCGCCCGCCTGATCCGGCGGGCGCAGAGAGTTCGCAAATAGTTGCCACAGAATGACTTCCGCCGTTTCCGCGCGAGCCGAGCGCCGGGGCCGGACTGGGCCGGCAAGACGGGGCCGGTCAGGGCGGTCTGGAATCACGCCACCCCCGAAGAAGACCTCCGGTGTCTCACGACACGGCTGGACGAAAAGCCCCCGTCTACCGCTAGACTTCCTGGCTGAATCGGCCGCCATGGCCGCTTCGCGCCAGGCGTCCGGCCGATCACGCCACAGACGCCTGGAATCCGCGCGTCCCAGCGCTCCGCCGTGCGCGGACTCCGCGGATCTGCCGAACCGCTAGAACAGGACGGCGTGAAGGAGCCTATTCCGAATGCCATTCTTGCTGAACGCCACAGCCGCCCCCGCGGCGCCTGGCGACGGGCTCATGTCCCTCCTCTTTATCTTTCTCCTTGCGACGTTTGTCGGCCTCGAGGTCATCAAGCGCGTATCGCCCTTGCTGCACACGCCGCTCATGTCGCTGACCAACGCCATCTCGGCCATCGCCGTGGTCGGGTCCATCGTCATCGCGGCTGAGCAGAAGACCACGCTCAGCACCGTGCTCGGCACCATCGCCGTCACCGCCTCGATGATCAACATCGTCGGCGGCTACATGATCACCTACCGCATGCTGATCATGTTCAAGAAGCGCGAGACCAAGTAGCCATGCACGAATACACCATCCAGTTCTTCTACGCAGTGGCGGCGGTCTGTTTCATCCTGGCCCTCAAGTGGTTGAGTGCGGTTCCTACGGCGCGGCGCGGGGTGATCACGGGCATCCTCGGCATGCTGCTCGCCGTCGTCGGCACCCTGCTCAAGCCGGAGCTGCTGGAACGCGGCTTCGGCGCCTATCAGTGGATTCTGGTGGCCTTCGTCGTGGGCACGGTCATCGGCGTGCCGATGGCCCTGATGCCCATGACGGCGGTTCCCCAGCGAACGGCGCTTTCCCATGCGTTCGGCGCCTTGGCGGCGGCGCTGGTCGGAGCGGCCCATTTCTTTCTCGAGTCGCCCAACCTCAGCAAGTTCACCATGGGCGCGCTGGGGCTCGAGGTGCTGCTGGGCTTCCTCACCTTCACCGCCAGCTTGATGGCGTTCGGGAAGCTGCAGGAATTGCTGCCCCAGCGGCCGATCGTGTTCAAGTTCCAGAACATCGTCAACCTCTCCATCCTGAGCGCCGCGGTGTTGATCGCGATCTTCCTGATCTTCGACCCCGGCCACAAAGTGCTGTTCCTGGTCATGTCGGCCCTGGCGTTGACGTTCGGCGTCCTGCTGATCATCCCGATCGGCGGCGCCGACATGCCCACCGTCATCTCGCTCTTGAACTCCTACGCCGGGCTCGCCGCGGCGGCGATGGGATTCGTCCTCGACAACAAGCTGCTCATCATCGCCGGCTCGCTGGACGGCTCGTCGGGCTTGATCCTGTCCATCATCATGTGCAAGGCCATGAACCGCTCGTTCACCAACGTGCTGTTCGGCGGCTTCGGCCAGCTGCAGGTCGCGACCGGACAAGTGGAGAAGCGCAACGTACGAAGCGCCAGCCCCGAGGAGGCCGCCGAGCTGCTGGCCACCGCCACCTCGGTCATGGTGATCCCCGGCTACGGCATGGCGGTGGCCCAGGCTCAGCACAAGGTGCGGGAACTCTTCGATCAGCTCACCAAACGCGGCATCACCGTGCGCTTCGCCATCCATCCCGTGGCGGGACGCATGCCTGGCCATATGAACGTCCTTCTGGCCGAGGCGGACATCCCGTATGACAAGCTCATGGAAATGGACGACGCCAATCCAGAGATGCCGCAGGTCGATGTCGCGCTGGTGATCGGCGCCAACGACGTCACCAATCCCGCGGCCCGCCATGACAAGAACAGCCCCATCTATGGGATGCCCATCATCGACACGGACAAGGCGCGCACGGTCATGGTGATCAAGCGCAGCATGAACCCGGGATTCGCCGGCATCGAGAACGAGCTGTACTTCATGCCGCAAGCCCTGATGCTGTTCGGCGACGCGAAGTCCTTCGTGGGCGAAATCGTGAAGTCCCTCGCGTCGCCATCGTAGTCGTCGCCTGACGCGCGGCGCAGCGTGCGTGCCGGGTGGTTCACCGCGTGGGGAATCACCCGGCGCGTGCTCGAGTCGTTCTTCCGGTCGCTCGGGGTGGAGCGGCTCGGCGCGCCAGCCGCGCCCGCTTGACGTCTCTCAGGTCGCCCGCCAGCGCAGCGCGGGGCGCGAGCAGAGCGCGCGGCGCCCCGCTCCACCCGGCAGCCTGCGAACGACGAAGCGCCCACCCTGCACCAGAACCGACAACAGGTCCAGGCTCCTTCCCGTGCACTCCACCCGGTAGGTGGCTCCCGTCCTGCTGTCCACGACCTCGAACGTCCCGTCTTTCAGAATCGTTCGGTCGACCACCATGACCGACCCTTCCGGACATGTCCTTGGCAGGTCACTGCAGCGAAGTATACGTGCAATCCGCGCGCCAATTCAAGCGTCAAGCGGAAACGCACGCCCGTCACGGCTGACCGCCGGTGCGTGGGGACGTGCGTGGGGACAATGACCCGCCAGGCGATCGGCGCCCTGCGGCGTGCGTCCAGGGCGAGACGCGGCCTGATAGACGCCGCGTCTCGACTATGGACGCTGAAGAATCCCCACCCGCCGAGGAAACGCGCGCGCCGCGCGCGTCAGGTGTTGCCGCAGCACCCCTCTCCCCCGGCCATCTTGCGGAAGAACTCGGCCTGGCGCTTCTCGATCTCGGCCGGAGGCAGATCCTCCTTGTGCGTGGCGATGCCCCACTCGTGGCCGAAGGGGTCGCGCAGCTTGCCGTATCTGTCGCCCCAGAAAGCGTCCATGACCGGGAAGACCGCTGTGCAGCCCGCGGCCACGGCGCGAGCGAACAAGGCGTCGACATCCTGGACATAGAGATGCAGGGAGACCGGCGTTCCGCCGAGAGAGCCGGGGCTCCTCATTCCCATGTGCGGATTCTCGTCCGCCAGCATGACCATGGAGTCGCCGATGCGCATCTCGGCGTGCATCGTGCCCTTGCCGCCCGGCCCGGACATGCAGAGGCCCGTCTCGGCCCCGAACGCCGCGGCGTAGAACTTGCTCGCCCTGGCCGCATCCGGAACGACCAGGTACGCGCTGACCGTGTTGAAACCCTCTGGAACGGCCCTCACCGTCTTTGCCATCGCCATCTGCTCCTGTTGTTCTCCGACGTGACCACGCCCCTGCCCGCGCCTCGCGGCGCGCGGCGAAAGACGGCGTGCACCCCGGAGGAGCCGCTCCCCTCCGCTCTCCTGCGAGAGGCTCCTGCCGGAACGTCCAACCCGTAGCTCGCGGCCGGCCGGCGGTCAAGCGGCCCCGGCCGGCATTCGCGCGAAACGCGGCGCGGGACGGATCAAGGCCGCCGCGGCCTCGCGCCGACGATCCCGAGTGTCCGGCCGTTCTCGCATTCGCGGCCGGGAAGTCTTAGGTTTCGCAGCATGTTCATCGTCCGCGCGGCCGCAACGCTGGCGCTGTGGGGGATCGTCCTCGCCACGGGATCCCTTGCCTACATCGCCGCCATGCGGGAGTTCGTGCTCGACAACCGCGTGCCCTTCGCCTTCCACGTCTGCGCGGCAGCCATGATCCTTGGCTACCTCGCCGCCGCGGGGCTCGCGGGGCTCGCGCGCCGCCGCGGCCTGGCCGCCGCCGAGTCCTGGCCGCGCCTTGGCGCCGATCGGCACGCCCTCATCCTCCTCGCCGCCAGCCTCGCTGCCCTCGGCATGTCCCACGTCGACCCGGAGTTCAGCCTGAAGACCATCCGCGAGGAGGTCCCCCCCAACCTCGCCTGGATCTACCCGGCAGCCGCCTTCCTCGCCCCCATCTGGATCCGGCGTTCGGCCGCCCGGGTGGACGCCGCGGACCAGGCCCTGCTCCTGATCCTCGGAGCGACGCTGCTCAGCGGCGCGCTGTTCTTCGTCCCGCCCCACCTCGCCCTCGGGCTCGGGATCGTCGCGGTGCTGATGCGCCTGCGGGCGGGGGCGAGGCGCCTCTCCCTGAGCCCGATCTTCCTCGCGGCCCTGCTCACCGTGCTCCTGCTGCTCGCCGCAACGATCCACGCGCGCAATCGCTACCTGGCGGAACCATCCATGGCCTGGATCGGCTCCGCGGCCTCGATCGCTCTCGCCATCTCCCTTGCGCCCCGCGACCGCGGCGCGTGGCTCAGGCTGCTGGCCGTGCCCGTGCTCATCGCCTCGGTCATCGCCTTGTGCGACGTGCTGCTCACCCTGAAGCTGGGCTTCCTGATCACCTTCCCGAGCGCGCTCGACTCGCGCCTCGTGCTCTTCCGCCAGCACCCGAACTTCCTGGCGCCCTTCTTCGTGTTCCACGCGGTCCTCGCGGTTGGCTTGGGGCTAAGCCGCGCGCGCTGGTCGCTCCTCGCCTGGCCGGCCCTCGCCCTCCTGGCCTACGCCTGCTGGCACACCGATTCGAACACCGGCAAGGCGGCGCTGCTCCTGGGACTCGCGGCCCTGCCCGCGCTCTACCTGCTGCGCTTCGCCTGGCGGGCCCTCGGCGGCGGCCGCGTCGCGGCGCTGCTCGCGCTCTTTGCGATCCTCTGCGCCGCGGGCGGCTGGTTCGCCTTCTGGAGCGACGTTGGAGAGCGCTGGCTGAGCGGGAAGATCGACCGCTTCGAGAAATCGATCGACTACCGCGCGGACGCGTGGGTCAACAGCTTGAAGGTCATCCACCAATCGCCCTGGCTCGGCATCGGGCCGCACAACTTCATCGCCGTGGAGCGCTTCAAGCCGGGCAGCCGCTTCGCCAGCGAGGCGGAGGCGCCGCACCCGCACAACATGCTGCTCTACGTGGCCCAGTCCGCGGGCGTGTGCGCGCTCCTGGCGGCGGGCGCGCTCATCGTCCTGCTGCTGCTCCGTCTGCTGCTCGAGGCCGTGCGGCCGCGCGCGGGGATCCCCGCGGCCCTTCCCGTGGCGCTCGTCGCCTCGGGCCTGGCGCTCCTTGCCGCGAACCAGTTCGACCTCGGCCTGGCGCTCGACACGGTCGTGCCGTTCCCCTTCTTCCTGATCACGGGCCTGGCGCTGGCCCTCGGCGCCGCGGAGCGGCGCGCGCTCCAACCGGGGCAGACCCTCGCTCTCGCCGCGCTCGTGCTCCTGCCCGCGTGGAGCTTCGTCTCGGAGCCGCTGCGCGCCATGATCCTCGTTCGCCAGGCGCAGATCCTCTCGTTCGAGCACAAGTTCAACGCCGATCCCGAGGGCAGCCTGGAAGGCGCCAAGGACATGCTGCGCG
The DNA here is from genome assembly GCA_016213895.1 of Planctomycetota bacterium. Taxonomy (GTDB): domain Bacteria; phylum Planctomycetota; class B15-G4; order B15-G4; family JADJEK01; genus JACQZJ01. The sequence goes on from JACQZJ010000038.1 coordinate 20,247, forward strand.
AGGCGATCAGGAGGTCGCCCGTGGTCGAGGAGGCGCACGACGTCCTCGCCCGCCTGCAGGGGAGCGATCCGGAGGCGCAGGCCGTGATCGAGTCCCTGATCGCGGTG
>JACQZJ010000038.1:20378-26856 GCA_016213895.1 Planctomycetota bacterium
GTGCCCTTCGGACACAGCATGCTCGGGACGTTCCACTGGCGCCAGGGGAACTTCGCCCTGGCCGCGCTCGCGCACCACGCCGCGGCCGAGGCCGCGGCCGGCGGGCCCGCCCTCAACGTGGACCGCGCGCGAGAGATCGTCTGCCTGGCCATCACCGGCGACGTCCCCGCCGCCCAGGCGCGCCTCGAGGAGGCGATCCGCATCGACCGCGGGGTGGTCGACCTAATCCCCTGGACGAGCGACGGCCGGGACTCGGTCTACGTGCCGGACGTGGTCGTTCCCCGGGGCGCGGACGTGGACCTCGTGCCGCTGGTGCCCGGAGCGCCGGCTGCCGCCGCCGCCGAACCGGACGGCGGGGCGCGTGCCAGGTCGCTCTCCCTCTTCTACGCGGTGCAGGGCGTCTGGGAGCGGAACCGCGCCGACCAGGAGGCCGGCCGGGAGGTCGGCAGGCGCTTCTGGCTGGACACGTTCCACCTGGCCAAGAAGGCGAAGAAGCCCGACCTGGCTCGCTCGATCCTGGCCTACCTCGAACGCAGCGTGCCGGAGATCGAGGGGCACACGATCGCCGGCGAACGCGCGCTCCTCGAGCTGGAGGAAGGCCACCTCGACGAGGCCGTGGCCCAGTTCAACCGGGCCTATGAGCTGTCCAGGCACCAGTCGTACTTGTTCCGGGCGCAGCAGGTGCTGCGCAAGACCGACGCGACGCACAAGACCGAGGAACTGGTCACGACGCAGGTCGACCTCACGAAGATCGGCGACATGGCGGCGCTCTCCGAGGACTACCGCGTGGCGCTCGACGAGTGGGCCGCGTCCCTCGCCGCCGAGAAGCGCTTCATCGAGGCGGCCGAGAAGCAGCTCATGACGCTCTTCTTCCGCGAGGACTGCGAGGAGCGCGTCAAGGTGCTCGAGCAGGCCGGCATCCTCTACCGCCAGGCGGGCGAGGCCCTGCCGCGGCGCGGCGGCGAGAGGGACGAACTGCTGCGGCGCTCGCGGGGAGCTTTCGTCGAGGCCCTCAGGCACCTCTTCTCCAAGCCCGCTCACGAGGCGCAGATCCAGGAGGACCTGGTCACCTCCGCGCCGGCGCGCATCGCCGCCGAGCTGGTCCAGCTCTGGAACGTGGAGAGCCTGTCGAAGGCGGAGATGCTGGAGGAGGCGAAAGCGCTGCCGCACGCGCTCTCCTGCCACTTGAATCCCAGCCACTTCCGCATCGGGCTGTACCGCTGCATCGAGCGTCCCGACCTGCTCTTGCGCGAGGCGGACCTGCTCCTGAAGCAGACGCCGGACAGCATGCTCGCCAAGAGGGCGCGCGTGACGGCGCTCACCGCGCTCGGGCGCACGCGCGAGCTGCCCGCCGCGCGCCGCGCGCTGCTCGTGCCCCCGGAGGAGGAAGAAGAGGGGCCGAACCAGAGGCTGCCGGGAAGATGAGGAAGCCGACCTTCATCGCCTGCGCCGTGGTGTTCGTCGTGGCCCTCGTGCTGCGCGTCCTCTACGTGCACGAGCACTACTCGGTCCTGCAGCTCGACATCAGCCAGCTCAAGCAGACCGACAATCACACCTTCGCGGAGTGGGCCAAGGACATCGCCGCGGGCGACATCCTGTGCCGCAACCAGGTGCATGCCTTCCACATCTGGACCGAGAAGGTCGCGCCCGAGGACCTCTGGACCGAGTGGTACGGTTCCGAGAAGGCCTTCCATCAGTCGCCCTTCTACCCGTACTTCATCGCCGCGGTGTACAAGCTCGTGGGCTGCGACCACGAGCGCGTGGGGTACGTGCAGGCGCTGTTCGGCGCGCTGACCTGCGTGCTCACCCTCATCCTGGTGAAGCGCACCGTGTCGTTCCGCGCCGGCGTCATCGCCGGCCTGCTGCTCGCCCTGTACGCCGGCTACTACATCTACGATGCGATGGTGCTGCGCGACGGGTTCATGGCGTTCGTCACCGTCGTGCTCGCGCTCGCTCTCGAGCGCGCCGTCACGCGCGGGCGCGCGCGCGACTGGCTGCTCGCGGGCGCGGCGCTCGGCTTCTTCCACGTGGCGAAGGAGACGGGCCTCGCCCTGCTCGTGCTCACCGTCCTGCTCGCGCTCTGGCGCCTGCGCGCGCGGCCCGCCGCCGCTCTGCGCGTGGCCGCGCTGCTCCTGGTTGGTTGGTTCGTGGTCCTCAGCCCCGCGGTCCTGAGGAACGCGCTGCTCGAGGTCCCGCTCCTCCAGCTGAGCACGCGCGGCCCCGAGGTCTTCGTCGGCGGCAACGCCATGGGCCAGGACGGCGTGAGCTGGAACCCGCCGATCGACGTGATGCGGGAGATCCTGAGGAAGAGCGAGTTCTCCCTCTTGAAGAGCGTCTACTACACGCTCGGCACGCACGCCGCCGCGCCCCTCGGCTTCATCGGTCTGCTCTGGGACAAGATCGCGGCCTTTTTCAACGGCTACGAGCCGCCGAACAACATCAACTTCGATCTGCACCGCACGCACCTCGCCACCCTGCGCTGGGGCTTCGTGTCCATGCGTTTCCTGGGCGCGGCCGCCATCCTCGGCCTGCTCCTCGGCCTGCAGCGGCGCAGGAAGCTGGCGGTTCCCTATTTGCTCTTCCTGGTGCTCACCGCGTCGGTGGTCGCCCTGTACGTCGTCGACCGCTTCCGCCTGCAGGTGGTCCCGCTGCTCGCCTTGTTTGCCGCCCTGTCCGTCGACTGGGCCCTGGCGGCCCTGGGCCGCAAACGCTGGCTCCAGCTCGCAGTGGCGGTGGTCCCGTTCTGGATCCTGTGGTCCTGGTGCGAGGACACCCAGTCGTTCTACAGCGACTCGACCAAGAACTTCGCGGTGATGCTCAAGCACGTGAAGATCGGCAACCTCGAGCAGGCGAAGCGCTATCGCGACCTGCACCTCGAGATCATCCACAAGTACGACTATCACAAGTACGACCCGTCGGTCGGTTGGAAGCTGAAGGACATCGAGGACTCGTTCGCCGCCTTCGAGGCGGCCGAGAAGCTGCCGCGGGACGGCGCCGAGTGGCACCTGCAGCGCGGCCGCGGCTTCATGTACCTGAACCGCGTGACCAAGCGGCAGGAGAGCGAGGAGATGAGCGACCTGGCGCTCGAGGAGTACCGCGCCGCGCTCGAGATCGATCCCAACATCCGGGGCGCGCAGAACGGCATGGGCGAGCTGATGGAGCGCATGGACAAGACCTACCGCGCGCTCAGCCACTACGGCGAGGAGCTGCAGCTCCATCCGCTCGAGCCCTTCGCGCTCAGGGCCGCCGCCCGCATCCTCTACGACCAGGAGAAGCTCGTCCCGGCGCTTTGCTACCTGGAACGTCTCATCCTTCTCGGCGAGCGCGATCCCCTGGCGCTGGCGCGCTCGGCCTCGATCCTCATCGACCCGGACCTCCCCTACACCGACGTGACCGTGCCTCCCGACGGACCGACCATAGCCTCCTACAACCCGAAGGTGGCGGTCGAGCGCGCGCGCAAGGCGGCCGAGCTGGCGCTCCAGAGCGCGGAGCCGGACTGCGCGGCGCTCAAGCTCGCGGCGCGCGTGCTCTACCAGAAGGCGGTGCTGCACGGCCCGCTCGACCTCATCGGCGAGGGGCTGGGCCTGCTCGAGACCGTGCTCCGCATCGAGAGGGGAGAGATCGGCGCGCCGCGCGAGATCGCGCTCGAGCCGGATCCCGACATTCCCAAGCTGATCGAGGCCTTCAGGAAGTACCTGGAGAGGCCTTCCAACCCGGTGCAGCGCCCCGCGGGCCGCGGCGGCAAGGAGAAGCCGCCGGGAGCGCAGGACCCCGGGGACGGGTAGCGGCCCGTCGAAAAAGCCGCCGAGCACCGATGCCGCGCGAGGAGCGACGCCGTCCACGGCGCTCCGCAGCCGGCCGAATCCGGCGCGGTTCTTCAAGGGGCTGCTAGGACGGGTAGCGGCGCCGAGCGCGCCGGGGCGGACGCGTGCGGCCGCGGTCCCCGAGCCGCGCGGCGCGCGCCTCGGCCGCGTACAGGGCGGCGCCGATGATCCCGGCCTCGTTGCGCAGCCGCGCGGGAAGAACCTCGGCGCTGACCGTGAGCAGCGGCAGGAACTTCTCGTGCTTCTTGCTGACGCCGCCGCCGATGATGATGCGGTCGAGCGACTGGTCCTGGCACATGCGCTGCAGATAGCGGTCCACGCCCCTGACCCACTTCTTCCAGCCCAGGCTCTTTTCCTTGCGCACGCGCGCGGAGGCGATCTCCTCGGCGTCCCGGCCGTCGATCTCGATGTGCCCGAATTCGGTGTTCGGCACGAGCACGTGGTCCACGAAAAGCGCGGTGCCGATGCCGGTCCCGAGGGTGATCACCAGGGTGACGCCGCGTGCCGCGCGGCCGGCGCCGAAGCGCATCTCGGCCAGCCCGGCGACGTCCGCGTCGTTCGCGACCGCGACCGCGCGCCCGGCCGCGGCCGTGAACAGCTCGACCGCGTTCACGTCCTGCCACGCGCGCGAGAGGTTCGCCGCGCCCAGGACCACGCCGTGGCGCACCGCCCCGGGAAAGCCGCAGCCAATCGGGCCCTTCCAGGAGAAGTGGCGCACCAGCTCGGCGAGCGCGGCGGCCACGGCGGCGGGCATGGCCGGGTCGGGAGTCTCCAGGCGATAGAGCTCCCCCGTGAGCTTCCCGGCAGCGGTGTCCACCGGCGCCGCCTTCATCCCCGAGCCGCCGATGTCGATGCCCAGGACCTCCATGGATCGTCTCGCTCGTGCCGGTTCGGCCGCGACCCACGGCGCGCGAGCGCGAAGCGCGCACTGCGGAACGTGGCATCGGGGAATATACTCCAGGCCGTGCGGGCGCCGGCCGGATTCCGCGCGTGGGCGGGAGCGGGGCGCCCGGCGCCGGCGAAACGACGGAAGGGGTGCGGATGCTCCTGCGACGGTCTCTGCTCCTGCTGGCGCTCGCCGCCCTGATCGCTGCGCCCGGCTGCTCGCGCCGCGACGGCGACGACCCGATCCGGCTGGTCGACCTGGCCGCCGGCGCCGCCATCGACTCGGCCGCGGACCTCGCCGCGGGCGGGGACGCGTTCCTCGAGGGCGCGAGGGTTCTCTTCTCCGGCCCGTGCGCGTCCGTCGACGCGGCCGCGCGCGCGCGCCACCAGGGCGCCTGGATCGCGGCGCTGCTGCTCGACGGAACCGCGGCGGGCGCGGGCGGCCCGCTCCTCGACCTGATCCAGGTCGCGGTCAAGCCGGAGCAGCCGGTGCTGGTGCGCGTCGAGTCCGCGCGCGATCTTCAGCCCGGCGAACGCCTCTTCGTGCTGGAGCTGGAGACCTCGCTCAGCGCCGAGCAGCTCAGGGACAGCGCCCGGGTGGAGCCGGTTCTCTCGGGCAGCGCCGGCTTCCTGCGCAGCCTCTCCCCCGCGCCTGGAACGGACGGCGGCCCGGCCCGCCGCGAGACCGTGCTGGTCTCGACGCCGCGCGCGCGCTCCTTCCTCATCGGCCGCGTCTTCTTCGCGCAGGACGAGCCCGCGGGCGCGTTGCTCGTCGCGGAGCTGACCGCGCGCGGCGCGTGGCTCCAGGCTTCGGCGCTGCCCGGACGCTCCCCTTGGGTGCGCTCGGTCTCTGCCGGCCGCCTGACGCGCGAGTCGCTGGTCCTCGGCGCGCCCGGCAGGGCGCGCTTCCAGGTGCGCGTCCCGGCGCGCAGGCCGCGCCTGACGACCGCCGCCACGCCGCTCTTCGCCGAAAGGGGGCAGACGTTCGGGGCCGAGATCCAAGCCGTGGGCGGCGCGGGAGCGCGGCGCTTGCGGTTCTTCTCGACCCTCGAGCCGGACGCCTGGACGCCGCTCGAGCTCGACCTCGCCTCGCTCGCCGGAGAGGAGGCCGAGATCACGCTCTCGGTCGCGGCCAGCGCCGGCGCCGGCGCGCCTCCGCTCGCGGCGTTCGGCGCGCCGGTGGTCGACGGCGCGTGCGACGATCCGCGGCCGGACGTCATCCTGGTCTCGCTCGACACCGCGCGCGCGGACCGCATGTCGCTCTACGGCTTCTCGCGCGAGACCACGCCGCGCCTCGAGCGCCTGGGGGAAGGGGCTGTCGTGTTCGAGAACGCCATCGCCCCGGCGCCCTGGACCCTGCCCTCGCACGTCTCCCTCTTCAGCGGGCAGTACCCGGACCGGCACGGCGTGCACGGCTCGCTCAGCCAGGTCGACGCGGGCACGCCGTGGCTCGCCGAGGCCTTCCGCGCGGCCGGTTACCGCACCGCGGCCTTCACCGGCGGCGGCTACGTCCATCCCGAGTTCGGCTTCGCCCGCGGCTTCGAGAGCTACGGTTTCGCCGATCCGGCCACGCCGCCGCTCGAGTGGGCGCGCGGCCGGGGAAGCGCCGCCCTCGACCTGCAGGCGGCCGAGGACTCGGCCCGCGCGCGCGCCGCTCTCCTCGACCTGATGCGCGGGGAGAGGCGCGGCGCGCGTTTCCTGTTCGTGCACAGCTACGCCGCGCACAGCTACGCCGCGGCGCCGGACGACCTCCTGCGCCTCGGCGCCGA
>JACQZJ010000198.1 GCA_016213895.1 Planctomycetota bacterium
GAGACGCTCCTCGGGCGGCCCGGCAACGTGCACGTTGCCGGGCCGCCCGAGGAGCGTCTCGCGCGCCAGGACCGCGAACGCGATCGCCTCCTTCGCGTCCGCGGGCACGCCGTGCAGGCCGCTCTCCTCGAGCGGCACGCCCGCGAGCCTCGCGGCGAGCGCGGCCATGAGCGCGGCGTTTTGCACGCCGCCGCCGCTCGCGATCACGCGGTCGATCCTGGCGAACGGCGCGGGCAGGCCGCGGATGGCGCGCGCGATCGACTCCGCGGTGAAGGCCGCGGCCGTGGCCAGGAGGTCTTCGAGCGGCAGGGAGGCGTGCTCGGCGAGCAGGCGACGCGCGAGCGGCGCGCCGAAGGTGTCGCGATCCGCCGAACGCGGCGGCGCCTGGGCGAGGAACGGATGCGCGAGCAGGTCCGCGAGCAGGCGCTCGTCCACGCGGCCGCGCGCGGCGCGCTCGCCATTCCGGTCATAGGCCTCGGCGCCGTTGCTCGCGAGCCGCACCAGGGCGTCGAGCAGCGCGTTCCCCGGCCCGGTGTCGAAGGCGATGAGATCCTCGTGGCGGCCGTTCGAGGCCGTGAGGTTGGCCACGCCGCCGATGTTGAGCAGCACGCGCGCCTCGCCGGCGCGGCCGAAGAGCAGGTGGTCGGCGAGCGGCACGAGCGGCGCCCCCTGGCCGCCGAGCGCCATGTCGCGGGCGCGGAAGTCCGACACGACCGGGAGCCCGGTGCGCTCGGCGATGACCGCGGCCTGGCCGATCTGCATGGTGCAGCCGAGAGCGTCCTTCCCCGGCGGCACGTGGCAGATGGTCTGGCCGTGCGAGCCGATGAAGTCGACCTCCGCGCGAGCGAGCCCGGCGCCCTGCACCGCGTGCAGCGCGGCCTCGGCGAACGACGAGCCGAGCAGGAAGTCGAGCTCGGCGATGGCAGGCGCCGCGGCGGACGCGGCCGCGAGCACGCGCTCGCGCATCGCGCGCGCGTAGGGCCTCGTGTCGTAGAAGAGGAGATGGGCCTCGAGCCGGCCGCTCGCGTCATCGAGCCGCACGACGGCGGCATCCACGCCATCCGCCGAAGTCCCCGACATCAGCCCGACCACCGTGTGCCGGCCGCGCCTCTTCAGCGCCAGCAGGCGGTCGAGCGCGTCCCCGCTCAACTCAGTCCTTGGGGAGCTGCAGCACCATTCCCGGCCTCAGGTCCTGCGGCTCGGGAAGCAGCTTCTTGTTCAGCTCCCAGATCTCGCGCCAGCGGCGCGAGGAGCCGTACAACTGCTTGGTGATGCTGAAGAGCGTGTCGCCCGCCTTAGCGGTGTACGAGGCCGGCGCGCCGCTCGCGGCGGGCGCGGCGCTCTCGCTCGACTCCGGCTTCGCGGCCGCGGGCTGCGCAGCCGCGGCGGCCGGCTCTTCCACGCGCGGCACGTTCAACACCTGGCCGACCCGCATCTTGCGCGGATCGATGTCCTCGTTCGCCTTCATCAGTTCGTCGGTGTACGCCGCGTCGCCGAACAGCTTGACGGCGATCGACTCGAAGGTGTCGTCCTTCTCGACCTTGTAGGTCTTGGGGCGCTCGGGCTGCGGCGGCTCGACGAGCACCGGCGCCTCCTTGCGCGACGCCGTGACGTCCGCCGGCGGCTTCTGGGGAACTGCCTTCAGCTCGTCGGGCGTGACCTCGGGCACGTAGACGAACGGCTGGTTCTCGGCCGCCGGGCGGCGCGTGTCGCCCGGGGGAACCGTGACGCCGAGCTTGTCGCCCGCGCCGCCCTGCTGCGCCGTGGCGGTGTCGTACGGCAGCCCGTCCCGCTCGTTGTCTCCCCAGATCGCGATGCCCAGGATGATGATGATGATCCCCAGGATGCCGAAGACCATCACTTTCTCGATGTTGCCGACGTTGCCCACGTCAGGTTCTCCAACTGTGAGGGCCGCGCACGCCCCCTCGATCGCCCCAACCGATTGCCGCAAAAGCGGTTGGGGCACGCCGAGACGAGCCGCCCAAGCCAACCGCACCGAACGCTCGGAGTTTCTTCATTCGCTCCCCAAGCGTCAAGCGGTCATGGGCAAAAACACAAAATATAGTGGCGGGAATCCGTTCCAACCACGATCTGGCAGGGGGATGAGGCCGCGGAACCGCTTTTCCGCCGGAATCCGGATCCTGGACGCGGCTGCCAGGCCCGCGCGCCCCGCCCCAGGCTCGCCGGAAGGCCTGCGGCGCCAGGAAAGCCGGGAAGAACGGCCGCGGCGCGCGGCGCGGCCTCGTCGAAACCGGTTCGGGCGGCAGCGTCTCGGCGAAGATCAAGGAGCGATGAGAAGTCAAGTCTCTCGACTCCAAAACAGTGAACGCGGGCGCGACGCTCAGCGCGTCTTGTCGCTCCCGAACCACCGGCGCGTCTTCCGGCCGAGCCGCTTCCAGGGCCACGCCGCCCTCCACAGCCGGTGGCGCCGCAGGAAGCGGCGCTCCTCCTCGGTCAGCAGGCGCGGCGAGAACTTCGCCTTCCACTTGAGGATCGCGGCGCGGTCGAGCCAGCCGAGAAGCGGCAGGAGCACGCGCCGGCCAATGACTCCGCGGCCGAGGCGCAGGCTGCTCTCGAAGTCGATGAGCACCACGCTCTCGTCCGTGGGCACGAGGATGTTCTTCCTCTGGCGCAGATCGAGGTGCACGAGCCCGCGGCGGTGCAGCTCGTCCACCGCGCGTTCGAGCGCCTGGAACACCGCGGGCAGCACTCTGCGCGGGATCTTCTTGTGCAGGTACTTGTACTTGCCCTCGATGCGCTCGACCGCGATGGCGTCGCGCGAGATGCGCTCGATGAGGCGCGGCGCGGCCGGGAAGTCGGCGAGCAGCTCGAGCGCGCGCGCCTCGCGCTCCAGGTTGCGCCGGCCGAAGAGCACGCGCAGCAGCGGGCGCATGGGCGACAGGTCCTTGACCACGCACGGCCGCCCTCCGCGGCGGGCGAAAAGCACCCGCCCCTTGTGCACCGCGCCGCCGCGATGCACCCGGTCGATGGTGTAGCCGGGGAAGCTCGGGGTTTCAGCCTTGGGAAGCGCCATGGGAACGGCGCGCCATTGTAGCGCCCGGCGCGGCCAGGTGGACGCGCGGCGCTTGACGCCTCGGGAGCGGAGGTCTAGCGTTCTTCCTTTTACTGGGAGCGTTCGCATGGGCTCCTCCCGGCCGGGGCGCCGCGCCCCCCTTTCTGGGCTCGCACTTCTCTGCTTGTCGGCCTCGTTCGGCTGCGCCTCGGCGCCCGCCGCGGTGCGCGAGGCGAAAGACCTGCGCGTCACCTACTGGGACTTCCGCACCGACACGCAGCTCGTGCTGGTGAACGAAGGCAACCCGGCGAACGCCGGCCTCTACTCGCAGCCGCGCGACGACGCCAACACCAAGGTCGCGCCCGACGCGTTGCTGCTCGACCTCGTCGACTTCGCGGCGAAGCACGGCTTCTTCGAGCGCGCCGAGGCGCTCGCCGCGCCCGACGAGCTGACGCGCGGCACGGCCTTCCGCATGATCGTGATCAGCGCCGGCGGCCTGCACTACGCGTGCATCCTCAAGCCGGGGCTCGGCCAGGAGGACCCGGACGCGGTCAAGGACTTCACCGCCATCCAGCAGGAGCTGGTGGCGGCGTACAACAGCGTGCACCAACTGCAGTACATCGGCGCCTCGACCGAGGGCGGCTCCTTCTTCGAGAAGGAGCAGGAGCGCCTGCGCCGCGAGAACATGGACCGGACGCGAAAGGGCGGGAACCCTTGAGCGGCGCCGTCGCCGCCGTCATCCCCGCGCGCATCGGCTCCACCCGCCTGCCCGAGAAGCCCCTCCTCAGGGAGACCGGGAAGTACCTGATCCAGCACGTCTACGAGCGCGTGCGCGCGGCGCGCCACATCGAGCGCGTGCTGGTCGCGACCGACGAGCCGCGCATCGCCGAGGCGGTGCGCTCCTTCGGCGGCGAGGCGGTGCTCACCGCGCGCGAGCACCAGAGCGGCACGGATCGCGTGGCCGAGGCGGCGCGCGCGCTCGACGCGCGCGCCATCATCAACGTGCAGGGCGACGAGCCGGAAATCGACCCCGAGGACCTGGAACGCGTGGCGCTCGACCTGGCGCGGCCGGACGCGCAGATCGTGACGCTCGCCGTGGAGATCGAGGACGCGGCCACCTGGCTCGATCCGAACGCGGTCAAGGTCGTGGTCGGCGCCGGCGGGGACGCGCTCTATTTCACGCGCGCGCCCGTGCCCTGGAGCGCCGACTTCGAGAAGGCGCGCGCGGCGCGCGTGCTCTTGAAGCACCTCGGCGTCTACGGCTTCACGCGCGAGACGCTGTTCCGCTTCGCGCGCCTGCCGCCGGCGCCGCTCGAGCCGATCGAGCGCCTGGAGCAGCTGCGCGCCCTGCATCACGGCGTCCCGATCCGCGTGCTCAGGGCAGGAAGCGACTCGATCGGCATCGACACGGCAGAGGACTACCGCAGGTTCGTGGACAAGCAGCGCGCACAGACGAGGGAGCGCTCATGACCCGCTTCATCTTCATCACCGGCGGCGTGGTCTCGTCGCTGGGCAAGGGTTTGACCACCGCGAGCATCGGCCGGCTGCTCGAGAGCCGCGGCCTCAGCATCCGCATCCAGAAGCTCGATCCCTACCTGAACGTCGATCCCGGCACCATGAACCCCTTCCAGCACGGCGAGGTGTATGTGCTCGACGACGGCACCGAGACCGACCTCGACCTCGGCCACTACGAGCGCTTCACCAGCGCGCCGCTGTCGCGCGCCTCGAACGTCACCTCCGGCCGCATCTACAGCGAGGTGATCCGGAAGGAGCGCGCCGGCGAGTACCTGGGGCAAACGGTGCAGGTCATCCCGCACGTGACCGACGAGATCAAGAGCTGCATCGAGGCGCTGGCCGGAGACGACGTGGACGTGGTGCTCACCGAGATCGGCGGCACCGTGGGCGACATCGAGGGCCAGGCCTTCCTCGAGGCGATCCGCCAGTTCCGCCTGGACAAGGGCGCGCGCAACGTGCTCTACATCCACATGACGCTCTTGCCCTTCCTGCGCGCCAGCGGCGAGATCAAGACCAAGCCCACGCAGCAGTCCGTGGGCAAGCTGCGCGAGATCGGCATCCAGGCTGACGTGCTCATCTGCCGCTGCGAGAAGCCCATCACCCAGGAGCTGCGCAGGAAGATCTCGCTCTACTGCAACGTCGAGCCGCAGAACGTGCTGGACGAGAAGGACGTGGACTACTCGATCTACGAGGTGCCCCTCGTCCTGCACGACCAGGGCCTGGACAACCTCATCGCCGAGCGCCTCGGCCTGCCGGACACGCCGGCCGACCTGGCCGACTGGCGCGCGACCGTGGACATCATCAAGCAGCCGGATCGCGAGGTCGAGATCGCGGTGGTCGGCAAGTACATCGACCTGCAGGACTCCTACAAGTCGATCTACGAGTCGATCACGCACGGCGGCATCGCCAACCGCGCGCGCGTCAACGTGCGCCGCGTGCACGCCGAGGACATCGACCGCCTGGGAGCGGACACGGCGCTCGCCGGCGTGGACGGCGTGCTCGTGCCGGGCGGCTTCGGCGTGCGCGGCGTGCACGGCAAGATCGGCGCGGTGCGCCACGCGCGCGAGCAGGGCATCCCCTACTTCGGCATCTGCTACGGCCTGCAGATGGCGGTGATCGAGGTGGCGCGCGACCTGCTCGGGCTGGCCGGGGCCGACACCACCGAGAACGACCGCAACGCCGTGGATCCGGTCATCTGCCTGCTCGAGGAGCAGCGCACGGTCACGCGCCTCGGCGGCACCATGCGGCTCGGCGCGCAGCCCTGCCACGTGCTCGTCGGACGCGCGCGCGAGGCCTACGGCCGGGACCATGTGCACGAGCGCCACCGCCACCGCTACGAGCTGAACAACGCCTACCGCGAGCGCCTGGCCGAGGTGGGGCTGTTCGTCACGGGCGTGAACGAGGAGCAGGACCTGGCCGAGATCATCGAGATCCCCGCTCATCCGTGGTTCGTCGCGGTGCAGTACCACCCGGAGTTCAAGTCGAGCCCGACGCGCGCGCA
>JACQZJ010000039.1 GCA_016213895.1 Planctomycetota bacterium
GACGGCGAAGGCCGACAGGCCGTGGTCCCGCAGCAGTTCCCAGCGCGCCGCGGCGTAGCGCCCGTCCTCCAGGCAGGCTCGCACGTCGAAGTGGTCGCCCCAGCAGGCCAGCTCCAGGCCCTCGTAGCCGAACGACTTCGCCTTGCCCGCCAGCTCGGCGAGCGACAGGTCAGCCCATTGACCGGTGAACAGGCAGAGAGGACGGGTCATGGCTGCACCTCTGTGAACGAAGCGCCAGAAGACGCGGCGCCTGGCCGCGGCGCCAGAGTACCAGCCGGTCCGGGAACAGCGCCCCTATTCTGGGTGGGAGAAGCCCACCGCCAGCGTTATGATGAGAACCCCTTCTTGGACACCGCTGCACGAGCGAGGGACTGGCTTCTCAACTCGACCATCGATCACCTGCCTGAAGGGAACTCACGATGCGCAGGTCCCGCTTCATCTGTGTCTCATGGATCGCGTTGCTCTTGGTCATGGCCCCCCGAGTCGTGGCGCAGACGGCGCCGACCCCCGGACCCGGGATCGCCCCGGCGGACTGGCCCGCCGACGCCCCGCTGCCCCGCTGGCGCGAGGGCGGCCCGCCGCCCGACGATCCCGGCCAGCCGCTCTACCCCTTCGCGCTCACTTGCAAGGGAGCGCAGCCGAAGGGGCTCTCCGGCCCGCCGACCTCCGGCCTCGTGGCGTCGCCCCCCGAGTACGCCCCGATGGATGGGGTGATGTTCGCCTACGACCAGGGGTGGAACGACGTTGTGACCAGCTGCGTCGTCGCGCTCACAGCGGACCCCAACTACGACGAGAAGGCCTACGTCCTGGTCGAGTCGTCCGCGGACCAGACAAAGGCGATCTCCCAGTTCACGGCCGCCGGCGCGGACATGAGCAAGGTGGTCTTCCACATCGAGCCGCTCGACTCGATCTGGCTCAGGGACTACGGCCCTCACTTCGTCTGGCAGTCGGGAGCGCCGGCCATCGCCGACAGCCACTACTACCCGACGCGTCCCAACGACAACTTCATCCCGTCGCTGTCGGCCTGGAACCTCTTCCAGGTGCCGGCCTACCCCATGGGCCTCTACTACTCGGGCGGCAACTTCCAGCCGGGGCCCGACCGCTCCGGGTTCGTCACAGCCCTGATCCAGCTCGACAACCCCGGCTTCTCCGAGGACTACCTGCTGGAGCTGTACCACGAGCACCAGGGGATCGACACGCTGCACATCATGCCGAAGCTGCCCAGCTCCGTGGACGGCACCGGGCACATCGACATGTGGATGTACCTGGTCGACGACGACTCGGTGATCATCTCGCAGTTCAAGCCGGGCTCCAACTCGACGGCGATCAGCATCACCGACAACGCCGCGATCTACATGGCGAACCTCGGGTTCACGGTCCATCGCCCGCCGGCCTGGAACGTCGGCAACACGCACTACACCTACACCAACGCCTTCCGCGTGAACGACCGCATCTTCATCCCAACCTACGCGGCCGGCAACCCGAGCTACGCGGCCGACGACCAGGCGGCCATCGCGCAGTGGACGGCATCGGCCGGCCCCACGGTCCGCATGGTCGCCATCAACTGCTACTCGATCATCCCGGCCGCGGGCGCGATCCACTGCATCGTGATGCAGGTGCCGCGCCATACCGACCCGGTCCCGGCGGCGCACGTTGTGGCGCCCGACGGCTGTGAGCTGCTGAAGAGCGGCACGACGACCGACCTGGCCTGGACGGCGATCGACGACGCGGCCGTGACCTCGGTCGACCTCTACTACTCCACGGACGGCGGCGCCTCCTTCCCGAACACGATCGCCACCGGCGAGGCGAACGACGGCCACTTCTCCTGGACGGTCCCGGCGACGCCGTCGACCCGCACGGTGGTGAAGGTCGTGGCGCACGACGCCGCCGCCAACTCGGTCGACGCGGTCAGCGAGACGCCGGTCGAGGTCTCCGGCGCGCCGCAGTCGGTCTACGACTTCTCCACCGGCGCCGGCGTCGACCGGTGGGGATGGGGCACCCAGTCCTCGAGCTGGTCCGCGGTGAACGGCCAGCGGCACCCGGCCGCCGTGTCGACCGCGCTCTCGCCGGCCGAGTACGCCGCCCTGTCCTCGTCCAACGCCACCGGCGGCGACAGCGACCCCAATCGCTACATCGCCCCCACTCCCTCCTCCAGCAGCGAGTCGACCCACGTCTTCGAGTTCACCATCGCCGAGAACCCGGCGACGATCCAGGACATCGGCGTGACCTGGGAGGGGTACGGCGACGCGTGCTTGCAGATGGAGGTGTATGTCTGGGACGGCGCGGCCTCGAACTGGGGCAACGGCCGGGGCGACTCCGGCCAGAACCGCTACCTGGCGAACTACGCCGGCAACAAGGACGAAGCGCTCGCCGGGCACATCCGCACCGGCTTCGACCGCTACATCGACTCCACCGGCAAGCTGACTCTGCTCGTCTACGGCGAGCGCTCCGGCCAGGAGTCGTTCCACGACCACCTGTCCGTCACCGTGACCCACACTGGCGGCCCCGCCCACCCCTGGAGCGACCTGGGCAACGGGCTGGCCGGGCAGTTCGGCCTGCCCTCGCTCCTCGGCACCGGCTCCCTCCAGCCGGGGCAGCCGGTCAACCTGATCCTCGCGAACGCCCGCGAGCAGCAGCAGGCGGCGCTCATCCTTGGCGTCATGAACCTGAGCGCGCCGTTCATGGGCGGACTGCTCGTGCCGTACCCGAACTTCGTCGTGACGATCCCCACGGGCACCACGGGCAATCTCGCCCTCTCGGCGCCGTGGCCGGCCGGCGTGCCGGCGGGCGCGCAGGTGTTCCTGCAGTACTGGATCCCCGACGGAGGCGGGCCGCAGGGCTACTCGGCCACGAACTGCGTGGTCGGCACGGCGCCGTAGCTCGGCTTCGGTTCCTCAGCCGATTCGAACGAGAGGCGGCGGGTAGGCGGCCCGCCGCTTTCCGTTCCTGCCGTCAACGACCCCAAGGCCCTCCAGGCCCTCCGACCCAAGAAGGGCAGCCGCAGAGCCCGGCCACGTCGCGCTCCTGTGCGGCCCCCTCGACGCCGCAGCACGCGAGAGTCCAGCCTGCGCCGGGACGAGACTGGCGGGCGCGGCACAGCCCAACGGCGAGCCGCATGCCAGCGCCGCCCTGCCTTCGGCAGCCCCCCGCATCGTGAGCCCGAATGTCCCGCCGGAGACTACCCAAGAGGGTCGTGATCAAGCGTCCAGGACAAGGCACGTGGCCCGATCAGACCTTGCGGCCAGGACCGAAGTGCCTCGGAGGGGATCGGCGGGCAGAGCCGCCGATCCCCCGGCACGCGGGACGCAGCCTCAGTTCATCGTCAACTCGATGCCGTTCGTCGCCACGTAGCCGAAGCCCGTGGCCGGATCGGCGATGAACACCTGCATGTCGATGGCCAGCGGCACGACCGGCAAGGGCGGGATCACCGCGCTGAAGGAGAGAGCGCCGTTCCCGGCGCCCGCGCCGCCCAAGGGCAGGAAGATCGGCGAGGGGATGATGCTGCCGATGTTCAGGTAGCAGTTCTCGCCGAGCGGCACCCAGTCCATGGTCCAGCCGAGCAAGAGCAGGGAGAGCGAGCCGCCCAGGCCCTTGGTGATGCTGATCGTGACGCTGCTGCCGACCAGCGGGCAGCCGGTCACGTCCAGGCTCGGCACGGAGCCGCCCGTGCCGGCGCAGCCGTAGCCGTGGCGCTTGATCGAGCCGCAGGGGTCGGTGATGGTCATGTAGCACTCGACGTCGTCCGTGGTCGAGGTCGGCGTTCCGTAGATGTCGACGTCGGCCACGAAGTAGATGCGCCGATCGGGGTCGATGGTCAGCGCGGAGATGCCGGTGAAGTCGATGAGCGTGGCGTACGGGTCGACGACTCCGTCGCCCGTGAAGTCCACCTTGTCGCCCTCCTTGAGCAGCAGGCGGGCGTTCAGGCAGAGCGCCTCGACGTTCGCCGCGGACACCGGGTCGTTCACGTCCCAGATGAAGGCGATGTCCTTGTTCGAGTTCATGTAGGCCGCCTCGATCGACCCGGAGAGCTGGTAACCGTCGAGGTACTCCCCTTCGCGGTAGACGATGACGCCGTTGTAAGCCACGAACTCGTCGACCGCCGTGGCGGCGTTGGTGTCGCCGGTGATCAGGTGGTTGCCGGCGTCGTCCACGCCGTAGAAGTCGAAGAACGACCACAGCTCGCCCGCCAGCCCGCCGTTCTCCGGCGGAACCGGCTCGTTCTCGCCCACGCGGCCGGCGCTGGTGTAGAGCGGCAGGCCGTCACGGATCACGAAGTAGTCGTTCGCGGTGGGCGCGTCCGTGTCCGTGCCGGTGATCCAATGGTTGCCGGATGGCGAGCAGCGCACGTCGAAGTCGCATGCGTTCACGCCGCAGATCGCGGGCAGGCCGGGGATCAGGTCACCTGTCTTGAAGACCACGCCGTTCGAGGTAAACAGGCCGCTCCCCTCGGAGGCGCCGCTCGCCGCGTCGTCGATGCCGCCGACCCAGTAGGCCAGGCCGTTCATGCTGATGCCGGGCCGGCTCGCGAAGCGCCACACCTTGCCCGGCAGGCTCGGGATGGGCTGGCCCTCGACCGCCTGCGGCGTCGCGTCGGTGAAGACCGTGTCCAGGCTCGTGGCGCCGCTCAGCGTGTCGTCGCACATCGGGCTGTAGGCGATCACGCCCTGGTCGTCCATGCCGAAGAAGGACTCGAAGGAATACTGCTGCAGGTTGCCGATGAGCGCCTCGGTGCGCAGCAGCAGCGGCGCGCCGCCCGTGGCGTTGCCCCAGTAGTGGCTGAGGTCGGTCACGCCGTCCGTGGTCGAGATGCCGATCACGTAACCGTCCACGCCGTTCACGGCGGTGTTGTTCAGGTACTCGACCACGTGTCCGGCGCCGGCCGCGGGCATGGGATCGCCCTGCCTGAGCAGCGCCTTGGCGACCTGAGCGCTGGCGGTCGAACTCGCGACGAAAGCGAAGAGGGCCGCGCCGGCGATCGCGGCACGGAGCGTTCTGCATGTGCTCATGATGATGCTCCCGGAAGAAGGCTGTCGATTCCCGGCCGCGCGCGGCGGCGGCTTCCGACTTGAACGCCGTAGGATACCGCCGCGCTCCGGCCGGCGCAACGCGCGCCGCGCGGCTGTGCTGGAGGGACGACTCATGGCGGCGGTTCATGCGCGAAACGGCGCGGCCGGAGCGGCGCGGCGCTCTTGCGGCGCGCGCTCTCTGGTTCTCACGGGCGTGCTCGGTCTCATGCTCTCGGCGCCAGCGCTGTCCCAGGACGCGCCGCCCGCGCCCGTGCGCCTCCGCTGCGAGTACCTGGTCGACCCGCTCGGGATCGACGAGGAATGGCCGCGCTTCTCCTGGGAGCTTCGCGACCCAAGGCCAGGCGCCCTGCAGACGGCCTATCACGTGCTCGTCGCCGACTCAGCGGAACGTCTCGCCCAGGACGAGGGCACGCTCTGGGACTCGGGCAAGGTCCTGTCCGCGGACACGGCGCACGTCTGCTACGCGGGCCAGCCGCTCTGCTCGCGAGCGCGCGCCTGGTGGAAGGTGCGCGTCTTCGACCAGGACGGCGCGCCCTCGCCCTGGAGCGCCTCGGCCCGCTTCACCCTGGGCCTCCTCGAAGAGTCCGACTGGCACGCGCAGTGGATCGGCGACGCTGCGGAGCCGCCGCCGCACTCCGCGGCGAACAACGGCTTTCACAGCGAGCTGGCCGATGCGCCCGACGCCGCGAAGTGGGTCGTCCTCGATCTCGGCGAGACGCGCGAGATCGACGCCTTCCGGCTCTTCCCGGCACGTCCCTACAACTGGACGAGCGACGCGCCGGGCTTCCTCTTCCCCGTGAGCTTCCGCATCGAGGTGGCGGAGCAGCCCGACTTCGCCGGCGCCGTGGCCGCGGCCGAGGCGAGCGAAGTGGAGAACCCGGGGACGGCGCCCCTCGAACTCGCGATTTCACCGGTGCGTGGCCGCTACGTGCGCCTCGCGGTGACCCGGCTCGCGGAGCGCGGAGCCGGCGAGTACGGCTTCGCGCTCGCCGAGATGCAGGTCCTCTGCGGCGGGGACGACGTGGCGCGCGGCGCGACCGTGACCGCCTCGGACAGCGTGGAGGATCACGGCTGGTCGGCGCGCGCGCTCGCCGACGGCGACATCGAGTCGCACGGGCCGCGGGGCCTCGAACCTCAGCCGCCGCTCATGCTGCGCAAGAGCTTCTTGCTGCCGCCCGGCGCGCGCGTGGCGCGCGCCACGGCGTACGCCACGGCGCTCGGCCTCTGTGAGCTCCGCGTCAACGGCGCGCGCGCCGGCGAGAACGAGCTGGCGCCCGAGTGGACCGACTACCACCGCCGCGTGCAGTACCAGACGTACGACGTCACGCGGCTCCTTCGCCCCGGCGAGAACGTCCTCGCCGCGCTCCTTGGCGACGGCTGGTACGCGGGCAAGATCGGGCTCACGGGCATCGTCCCGGGCGGCCCGCCGCGCGGCATCTACGGCCGCCAGCCGCGCCTGTTCGCGCAGATCGAGATCGACTTCGAGGACGGTGGCGGCGTCACCATCCTGTCCGACGGCACGTGGAAGGCGACGGCGGAAGGGCCGCTCCGCGCCGCGGACCTGCTGGACGGGGTGACGGTCGACCTCAGGCGCGCCATGCCGGGCTTCGACGCTCCCGGCTTCGACGACTCCTCGTGGCGGCCGGCCGTGGTGCGCCCTCCGCCCGCGGCGCGGCTCGTGGCGCAGATGAACGAGCCGATCCGCGTGACGCGCGAGATCGCGCCGGTCGCGCTCGCCGAGCCCGCGCCGGGCGTGTTCGTCTTCGACCTGGGGCAGAACCTGCCCGGCTGGTGCCGCCTGACCGTGACGGGCGCCGACGGCGACGTGATCACCCTGCGCCACGCCGAGGTGCGAAACGCGGACGGCACGATCTACACGGAGAACCTGCGCGGCGCAGCCCAGACCGACCGCTTCATCCTCGCGGGCGGCGGGCCGGAGGTCCTCGAGCCGCGCTTCACCTACCACGGCTTCCGCTTCGTCGAGGTGACCGGCCTGCGCGCGCCCCCAGGACTCTCAAAGCTCGCCGGCCGCGTGGCGCACTCCGCTCCGCAGGAGACCGCGGAGTTCGCCTGCTCCAACCCGCTCCTCGAGCAGCTCTGGCGGAACATCCTCTGGACGCAGCGCGCGAACATGTACTCCGTGCCCACGGACTGCCCGCAGCGCGACGAACGCCTGGGCTGGAGCGGCGACATCCTCGCCTTCGCCCAGACCGCCTGCTTCAACATGGACATGGCCGCGTTCCTCGCCAAGTGGCTCGAGGACATGCAGGACGCCCAGACCGAGGACGGGCGCTACCCCGACTTCGCGCCGCACCCCTACGACCCGGCCGTGCGCTTCTCGGGCGTGCCGGCCTGGGGCGACGCGGGAGTGCACGTGGCGTGGTGCCACTACCTGAACTACGGCGACTCGCGCCTGCTCGCACGCCACTTCGACTCGGCGCGGCGCTGGGTGGACTGGATCGAGAAGGGCAACCCGGACCTGCTCTGGAAGAACGCGCGCGGCAACGACTACGGCGACTGGCTGAACGCCGACACGCTGCAGCTCGAGGGCTGGCCGCGCGCGGGCGCCGAGGCGCCGAAGGAGCTGTTCGCCACGGCGTTCTTCGCGCGCTCGGCGGAGATCGTCTCGTGGATGGCCGGCGCGCTCGAGCGCCGGGTGGAAGAAGCGCACTACGCGGCGCTCGCCGCGGGCGTGCGCGCGGCCTTCCAGCAGGCCTACCTCGCGCCGGACGGCGCGCTCCAGGGCGACACGCAGGCCGGCTACGCCATCGCCCTGGCCTTCGACCTCTTGCCCGAGGAAGCGCGCCCCGCGGCCGCTGAGCGCATGGTGGCGGGTTTCGCGCGCTACCACGGCCAGATCTCCACCGGCTTCCACTCCACGATCTGCCTGATGAACGAGCTGGCGCGAAACGGCAAGGCCGGCGAGGCCTACCGCCTGATCGAGAGCCGCACGCTGCCGTCCTGGGGCTACGCCATCGACCAGGGCGCGACCACGATCTGGGAGCGCTGGGACGGCTACGTCGCGGATCGCGGCTTCCAGGATCCGGGGATGAACTCCTTCGCCCACTACGCCCTGGGCTCGGTGGGCGAGTGGATGATGCGCACGATCATCGGCATCTCGCCCGATCCCGCGGCGCCGGGCTTCCGCCGCTTCTTCCTCAGGCCCATCCCGGGCGGCACGCTCACCTGGGCGCGCGGAGCGCACCATTCCATCCGCGGCAGGATCGCCTGCGCCTGGCGCATCGAGGACGAGCGCATGATCATCGACGCCGAGGTGCCCCCGAACACCAGCGCCACGCTCGTCCTGCCAACGGCCGGCCCGGAGGCGATACGCGAGCTTCCGGCCGGGCGCCACCGCGTTTCGGTCGAGCTGAAACGCCCGAAGACGGAATGAGGCAGGCGGGCGGGACATGCTCGAGTACCTCCTCCTCGGCTGCAGCCTGGCGTTCGCCGCAGCTATCCAACCTGGACCTCTCCAAGCCTTCCTGGTCTCACGCGTCGCTTTGGCTGGTTGGAGGCGCACCATTCCCGCGAGCCTCTCCCCCCTTCTTAGCGATGGGCCGATCGCGCTGGTTGCACTCCTCGCTCTGCGGCAACTCCCGGTCTGGTTCCAGGACTTGCTCAGAGCCGCGGGCGGGCTGCTCCTGATCTACCTGGCCTGGTCTGCCTTCGTCCAGTGGCAGAAGCCCGAGCAGCTCGGCGCCAGCGGCTCGGCGCCCCGCACCTTCCTCGAAGCGGCGTTGGTCAATCTGCTGAATCCAAACCCATACCTGGGCTGGACCCTCGTCCTCGGCCCCGCGGTCCTCGCGGCGTGGAACGAGAACGGATCCTGCGCCGTCGCCCTCCTCCTGGCCTTCTACGGCACGATGGTCATCACGCTCGCAGGCTTCATTCTCCTCGCCGGCACCGCCCGCTGCCTTGGGTCTCGCGGCCAGCGGGCTCTTGTCGGGATCTCTGCGGCAGTCCTCGCGGGTCTGGGCGTCTATCTGCTATCGAGCACCATCTGGCGTCTCGGCGCGGTCTAGCAGCCCAGTGAGGGCGCGCCGCTACTGCCGGCGCCAGTCCTCCCAGACCGCGCGCGCCGCGCTCCGCAGGCTCTCGGCGGTCCAGGCCGAGGCGCTCGGCGCGGGCGCCGCCCCGCCCGGACAGGCGACCAGGAAGGCGATCTCCTCGCTCCCGCCGGGCTTGAGAGTCACCGGAAACTCGAGGTCAGCGCACGCATGGAGCGCCTGGTCCTCCTCGCCGCCCACGTCCACGCGCCGGAGCGCGAGCGCGTTCAGCGTGCCCTTCACGACCTGCGCGGGATCGACCTCGAGCCCGGGAGGAAGGAGCCAGATCGCGTTCAGGATGGGATTCTTGTCGGGCGAGCCCGGGCCCGGGAGCACGAGCACGTCGAGGAATCCGTCGCCGCTGTCGTCCTCTCCGGCGAACAGGAGCCCGCCCGGCTGGTGCCGGCCGAAGAGCGCGAGCGGATCGACTTGGGCGTGCGGCGCGCCCTCCACCTTGCACGTCATGGAGCGGCTGCCCGGGCTCGACCAGTGGCTCTCGCAGAAGCCGAGCACCACGTCCGCGCCGCCCTTCGGTTCGACTCTGAAGCGGTACGAGATGGGCACGCCTCCCAGCCCGGCGCGGATGTTCGAGAAGGCGGGATCGAAGCCGCTCGCGGGCGAGGCCCAGCCCGGCAGGGCCGTGGCCTCGTCCACGAATCCCCAGTCGCGCGGCTCGCCCTGCACGCGCGGCTCGTCTGGCAGGGCGATGAGCGTCCGCCCTCCCAGGGACACGGTCCTCTCCCCCACGCTCGCCCCGGCGGAGAGCACGAGAGCGAGCACGGCGGAGACCTCCTGGCCCGCGGTCTCCTCGAGGCGCACCATCAGCACGTCCACGCCCGCCGGCCAGGCCGGCCCGCGGAACACCGTGGCTTGAAGGGCGACGCCGCCTGCTTGCCAGGAGGCGCGCGCCGCGGGAATCACGCCGTCGAGCAAGGTCGGAGCCACCTCGAGCCGCGCGCGCGGCTCCATCCCCTCCCCGCGCAGCTCGAGCGAGAGCGTGCCCCAGTCCTCGACGAGCGCGCCCGCGGCATCGAGCGCCGAGGGCTCGAGTCCGGGCGACTCGATCGCGACGCGCTCCTGCGCGAGAGACGCTCCCGCGAGGAGCGCGCTCGCGAGCAGCAGGGAAACGGCAGGCGCCGGCTTCATGTTCAGCCCTCCCTCGAGCCTGCGCCGCCCGCGGGCGAACGCAGCACGTCGATGCCGTAGAGCTGGCAGAAGCCCTCCACCTGCGCGCGGTGGCTGCCGAGCGTCACGACCTGATGGAAGCCGAGCACGTCGCGCACGTCCGCCACGTTGTCCATCGCGATCTCGATGGAGGTGCGGCAGCCGCCCGCGGGAGGCGTGTCGACGTTCGCGACCACGACGCCAGTATCGACGATCATCGAGCCGCTGTCCTCGAAGCGCACCAGCGTCACCGGTTCGCCGACCGGCCAGAGGATCTGTATCGAGACGCCGAGCGAGGACTCGGAGTGGTCGCGCAGCACGTACGGCGCCGCCGGCTCGGTGAAGCCGCGGATGCGGCTCCCGCTGGTGCAGTGCGCGGCGATCAGCAGGTTCTTCGCCGTCTCCGGCACCGGGTCGTTCATGTAGCCCGGCCGGTCGAGAAGATAGCTGGTCAGCATCAGGGACATGGCGCCGTAGAGGTCGGCCTCGCACCCGGCGGTGACGCCTACGTCCTGGAGCAGCATCCACGCGCCGCAGGGCGGAGTGGGCACGAGCTTCGCTCCGACCATGCCAAGGCAGTCCATGGACAGGGCGTTGGACTGCTCGAGGGCCAGCAGGCGCTTGGCCGTGGTGAAGGCGCGCGCGCAGTTCACCGTGTCCTCTTCCGTGGGCTCGACGATGCGCTCCGCGCCGCGGCGCAGATCGGCGGCGACCTGGCGCACCTCGTCCGTCACCGGCATGGCGTCGAACATCTCGTTGAAGACGCGCCGCGGCACGGCGCGCACCTTGGTGCCGAGCCGGTCGAGGACCGTCTCGCTGCGCTGCTCGCCCTGGATCCAGAGGACGCGCGACTCCTCGAAGAGGCGCTTGGCGCGGATCATGCGCAGGCCCGCCTCGACCGCGGGCCACTCCAGCGAGGACACCACGTGGACGCCCCGCATGCGCGAAATCTGGCGCACGTGGCCGGTGAAGGCCGTACCCACGGGCGCGAAGACAACGAGCGGCACGCCCGCCTCCCGCGCCAGACGCTCCGCCCAGCGCCAGCACGACATGTGCAGGACCGTGACCAGCAGGCCGTCGGGCCGGGTCTCGCGCACCTCCTTGAGCAGCTCCTCCACGCCGTCTTCGGTCTCGATGGGCTCGCGGCGCGCCGCGGCCGTGATGCCGAGACGCCGGCTCGAGTCCTCGAACAGCCCCAGGTACTCCTGCTGGTGCCCTTCCAGGTCGTACGTGGTGCCCGGCCACCCCAGCCAGTAGGGAGGCGGCATGCGCAGGAAGGCCGCGGCCACGCGCACCTCGGGCCGCGGGCGCAGGCTCGCGGCGTCGACGTGGTCCGCGGGACCAGGGCCCTCGGGACCCGCCTGCCCGGCCAGGAGGCCGCGGCCGAGGCCCGCCACGGCCGCGGCCGCGGACAGCACCTTCAGGCAGTGGCGCCGCGAGACGCAGCAGCCGCAGTCGTGGTTTCCCTGCATGATCGTCGACCTCCGTGGTGGTTCAGCTGGCGCCGCTCATCGTAGCAGCAGCGCGCGCGCGGCGGTCAGCACCGGTGCAGGGCCTGGCGCAGGATCTGCCTCTCCTCCGCATCCAGGAAGCCAACGGCGAGAAGAAGCGCCGGGAAGAGGAGGGCGGCGAGGGTGCCGCGCAGCAGCAGGTCCGCCAGCACGCGGCCCGCGGACGCATCGCCGGGATAGGGCAGGAGCAGGCAGGCCGCGAGCACCAGCGCGGCCACGAGCGCGGTCTTCAAGAGCCGCCGCCACTCGTAGTCGATGCGGTAGTGACGCGCGCCGCAACCGCCCATGATCACGACCAGGACGGCGTAGGCGCAGGCCGAGGCCCACGCCGCGCCGCTGATGCCGAACCTGGGGATGAGCGCCAGGTTCAGGGCCGCGTTGGCCAGGACCGCGCCGAACACCAGGAACGGCAGCCTCCTCGTCCGGCCGGAGATGTAGAAGCCGACCTCGGTCACCTTCGAGGCGCCGAGCAGGACGATGCCGAAGGACAGGACCGGCACCACGACCCAGGCCTTGTGGTACTCGGGCGCGGTCATCAGCGCCACGATCGGCCGCGAGACCGCGCCCAGGCCCACGCCGAGGAAGCAGGACACTGCGGCGTAGTAGGAGGCGCAGCGTCCGATGTTCCGGTGCCCGTGCTCGCTCTTGGCCAGGTCGTAGAAGACGTTGGGCCAGAGCGACGTCAGGGGCATGATGAGCACCGCCTGCAGGATGCTGGCGAAGAGCACGCCGCGGCCGTAGAGGCCGATCAGGTCCAGGGCTTCCCTCTGCGGCAGGAGCCACAGGAAGCAGAAACGGTCCGTGAAGTCGAGGAGCCAGAGGGCGAGCGAGCCGGGCACGAGCGGCAGGCCGAAGACGAGCATCTCCCTGAGCAGCCGCCGGTCGAACGCGGCGCCGAGCACCTGCGGCACGAAGCACACCGCGAGCACGAGCGCCGCGACCGCGCCGATGAGGTTCGAGTAGATGATGCCGCAGAGGCCGGTCTTGAGGATCAGCACGAAGTAGACGTTCAGCGCCACGCACAAGAGGAACTCGCCGCAGTGCACCGTGAGGAACTCCTTGGTGCGGAACTCGGCGCGCAGCACGGCCGCGCACACGTTCCTGACGTTGCTGCACCAGTAGGTAGCGAGCACCATGAGGAAGAGCGGGGCGAAGGAGCGGTCGCCGCCGAGCGCGCCGGCGAGCGGCGCGGCGAAGAGCGCGCAGGTCAGTCCCAGGACGAGCGTGGACAGGCCGGTGTAGCGGAAGCCCGTGACGATGGCGGCGCGGCGCTCGGCCGCGCTCGCGGCGGTGTAGCTGTAGGCGCGGAACACCGCGGGCGGGATGCCCTGCGCCGCCACCAGGGCGATGACCTGGCCCGCGAGGGCCAGGCTGTCCACCACGCCGAAGTCCGCCTTGGGCAGCTCCTTGGTAAGGAACGGCACCAGCACGAAGCCGACCATCCTCGACAGCAGCAGGCTCGTCGAGAACGCCAGGCCGTGCCGGCCGGTCTTCAGCAGGAGTTCGCGCATGGACGCGGGTGAGCGTAGCTCGCCGCCCATGCCAGCAGAATCGACAAAGCGCGGCGCCTTCCTACAATTGCGCCATGGACACCACGACCCGCCTCCTCCCCCTGTTCTGTCTGTGCGCCTGTTCCCTGCTGCCGCCCGAGCCGCACGGCGAGCGCCCGCTTCAGGACAAGGCCAACCGCGTGGCGGCGGAGACCGCCCGCATCCGCGATCTCGAGCTGAGGAGCGCGGTGCCAGTCGGCATCAAGACCAAGGCGGACGTCAAGGCGCTCTGCGAGAAGGAAATCGACAAGGAGTGGGGCGAGAAGGGCGCGGGCCTGGAGCGCGCCTTCAAGCTCTTCGGCCTGCTGCCGCCCGACATGGACCTCAAGCCCTGGCTCGCGGACTACATGAAGGACAACGTGGCCGGGTACTACGACACCGAGACCAAGGAGTTCTTCACCATCGAGAAGGAGGAGAAGAAGGGCGCCGCGACGGAGGACGGCCAGGACGAGGAGGAAGACGAGGACTCCGGCGGCGGCGAGGAGCGCGAAAAGGACTTCGTCATGGCGCACGAGCTGACCCACGCCATCGACGATCAGCACTTCGACCTCGAGGCCATCGAGAAGGCGGGGGATTTCGACGAAGACGAGTCCCTGGCCTTCACCGCCCTCGCGGAAGGGTGCGCCATGGAGGGCTCCGTCGACTACCTCCTGTGGCGTGGCGGAGTGCCGCTCTCGACCTCCGGTCCCCTGCTCTCGCCCGTCGTGCGGCTGCTGAGCAGCGAGAAGATGCTCTCTTTCGCCAAGGACGCCGGCGAGGAGGTGGGCTCGAAGCTCCCGGACGCTCCGCCGATCATCGAGCGCCCGCTCATCTTCCCGTACATCGAGGGCTGGGGCTTCGCCAACCGCATCCGCTCCGAGTTCGGTTGGGAGGGCGTGAACGCGGCCTACCGCGATCCTCCCGAGTCGTCCGAGCAGATCCTGTTCCCCGAGCGCTACCTCGACCGCCGCGACCGTCCCGTGCGGATCGACCTGCCCGACCCGCCTCTCGGCTGGAAGCAAGCGCACGAGGAGACGCTCGGCATGTACGGGATGAGGGTGCTGCTCGCCACCCTGCTTGACGAGGGCGCGGCCGATGACGCGGACGGCTGGGACGGCGACCGCTACGTCGTGTGGGAGGGGCCGGAGGGCGACGTGCTCGGGTGGGTGACGGTGTGGGACTACGAGTCCGACGCCAAGGACTTCGCGGGAGCCTACCGCGCCCTGCTGTGCGGCCGCTGCGTCGAAGACGGCTCCTGGTCGGTCCTGCGGAACGGCGACATGGTGGCCGCGGTCCAGCACGCGCCGGCCGGCCAGGCAGAGGAAGCGGCGCGCCACCTGCTTGGCAGCACGGTCACGCGCGCGCCCGACGACCAGCCGCCAGAGCGCTGGTACTGGAAGGTGCTGCGCTTCCCCCTCGGCCTCCGCTTCCTCGACCGCGCCTTCGAGGCGCACGTCGCGGGCGGAGCGCTCCTCGACTACCGCGGGTCCGAGGGCGGCCACTGCTTCGAGATCCTGGACCTGTCCTACTTCCCCGGCGCCATGCTGCTTTCCGAGAGCAGCCCGGACCGCTCCGCCTTCTGGCTCGGCTTCGGCCTCGCGGGCTGCTCGTCCGACCGCACGCTCGACTACTCCTTCGCGCGCGTTCCCCTGATCTTCAACTGGCACAGCCGCGGCGAGGGCGATGCGGGCAGCACGCGCCTCTCCTCCATGCTGCGCTTCGTCGACTACTTCGACGAGCGCGGCAGCGGCCACTTCAACCTGGTCTGGGGCAGCGTGCTCAGCATCCGCTGGGGCGAGGAGGCCACGGGCGGCCGCAACCTGCGCCTCTTCTTCGTGCCGGTGCCCGGGACCTGAGAGACAGTCTGGCCTTGCTGCCGCCGCGTGCAGGAGCCGGCATGAGCAAAGAGATCTTCGTCTATCTGCAGCCGGGCTGACCGCCCTGCCATGCCGCGACGGAGTTCCTGTCGCAGCTCGGCGTGCCGTTCACCGAGAAGGACGTCTCGAGCGATCCGGCCGCCATCCAGGATCTGATCCGGGCCGGCGTGCAGAGCACTCCCGCCATCAGGAAGGGCGAGCGCTGGGTGATCGGCTTCGACCAGCGCGAGCTGCTGGCTCTGGTCGAGGACTGACGCGCCGCTGCTACTTCAGCACTTCGTTCAGGAGCCAGGCGAGGCGCACCGCCGCCTTCTTGAGCTGCTCGTCCACGATCACGGTGCGCGTCGTGAGATAGGCGCGGCCGAGGCGCTGGCCGCTGGCGACGGGCTCCCCGCGCTCGTCCTGGTACGCGTAACGCAGCGCGAGCTGGAACGACTCGCTCGCCCAGTCGGCAAGCGAGCCCCGGCGCCAGGCTTCGAGGTCCTCGGGCCGGACGTCGGCCAGGAGCTGGTCACCTCGATGAGGTTGCCGCCCAGGTCCTTTGCACGCGCACAGTGCAGCGGCTGGTGCAGGTCGGCGACGAGATGGACCAGCCAGCGCAGCGCGTCCAGGCGCTCGCTCTTCTCGCGTGACCTGTCCGCGAGCACCTTCCGGAAGTGCTCGATGCGGTCGACCACGCACCCCTGGGGCGGAACGTCGCGCTCGGCCGAGAACCCCGCGGCGTCCGGCGGGATGTTGACGTAGTGCCAGGGCGCGGTCTCCGGCCGGTCCTCGCGCACCGCGTCCGCCCAGTTGCCGATGTAGGCGAGCGACGGCGACGAGCAGATCTCTTTCAGCGCGGCCCGCGTCTCGGCACTCAGGTGCTGGTCCGCGACAAACCCGATGACCTCGTGCCCCTTGCTGCCCCAGGCCGCGGCGCAAGGAGCGAACCAGGGAGAAAGGGCGACGAACAGAGAGGCGGCGATCTTCAGGGTACGCATGGAAAGCAAGATAGCAGGCCCGGCGCGGCGGCTGTGGTCCGGGCGCCAGGAATCGGCGACCTTCGTGGCCGCCCGATTCCTCGGGCTCATCCCGCACACCTTCATCCACGCCACCATGAACGCATAGCACCGCTCAAGACACTTGTCTCCCGCGCCACGCTCCTGGTAGTCTCCGCCGCAGTCCGGGTCTGATCCTGGATCCGGGAGGAGGTTCACATGTCTACCCTTCTGCGCCTCGGGAGCGTTCTGCTCATTCTTGCACCTGCCGTAGTCCCCCCTGCCTCAGCAGCCACGATCAACGTCCCACTCGATCAGCCCTCCATCCAGGCGGCGATGAACGCTGTCAATTCCGGCGATGAGATCCTCGTCTCGCCCGGTACGTACCTCGAGAACATCGACTTCCTTGGCAAGAACGTCGTCTTGAGAAGCCTGTCCGGACCCGCCGTCACCGAGATCCGCGCGGCGACAAGCGGCCCCGTCGTGCGCTTCGTGTCGGGCGAGCACCTCGCGGCCGTCGTCGACGGATTCACGATCACGAACGGCTCCGGGACCACCGATCCGTGGGGCGGTCTTTCGGGAGGCGGGATCTACATCTACCAGTCGTCTCCCACCGTCCAGAACAACAGGATCGTCGCAAACAACATCACGGGAGGCACGTACAGACGCGGCGCCGGCATCTCGATCTGGGGCAAGTCCTCACCGACGATCCAGGCCAACGAAATCGCCTACAACAGCGTGGGCACCGACGGCGGCAACGACGGGGGCGGCATCTTCCTTCGTGGCCTCGACCTCGAGATCGCCCCACTCATACTCTCGAACACGATCCACCACAACACCGCCTTCTGGGGCGGCGGCATCTACTGCAACCGCTCCATCGGCAAGCAACCTACCATCGCCGGGAACATGATCTATGCGAACAGTGTCACGAACAAGGGGGGCGGCATCGCCTGCAACGTCTCCGCGAGTCCAGTGATCGTGAGCTGCACGATTAGCAAGAACTCCGCCCCCAGCGGCTTCGCCGGCGGCATCGGAACGTACAACTCGACATCCAAGCCGGTCGTAGTCAACTGCATCGTGTACGGCAACGCCGCAACCCAGATCGAGTCATACGCTCAGGTCTCCTACTCCGACGTCCAGGGGGGCTACAGCGGAACGGGAAACGTGAGCGTCGACCCGCAGTTCGTCGACGCGGGCAACGATGACCTCCATCTCGCGCAATCGTCTCTCTTGATCGACGCGGGCAATTCGGGCGCACCGTACGTCCCGGCTCTCGACTTCGAGGGCGATCCGCGAATACACGGCGCGTCCATCGACATCGGCGCGGACGAGTTCCTACCGCCGCCACCTCCATTCATCTCCTACGGCCAGGGCTGCCCCGGCACAGGCGGGATCATCCCAACCCTCTCGATGGACGGGATTCCCCTTCCGGGCAGCACGGTCACCGTTCATGTGAAGGACGGAGTCGGCGGTGGGACTGCCTTCATCTTCGCCGGGTTGTACCAGGCCGCCGTCCCGATGGGGTACGATTGCCTTCTCAACGTCTGGCCACTTTCTCCCGGTTTCGTTGGGCCCGTTCCCTTGTTCCCGATCGGAGGTACCGGGCCCGGCAACGGCTCGATCTCCTTCCCCGGCGCGATCCCGGTCACGACCTCGCCCGGAAGCATCGCTCTGCAGGCTTTCGTTCTTGATGCAGGCGTTTCGGCGGGATTCTCGAACACGAACGGCGTGGAGATGCTCATTCAGTAGCGGTCCCGGGCGTCCGTCCTGACGGTACCACGCCGGCGATCTGCTGCCTTGACGACGTTTCGACCGGACCGCTCGCTCCCTGGCGATACCGTGGACTTGGCGACAATTACCCTTGGTCGTGGGTGAGTAGCAGATTGGCCCCCCCGCGCCCCGGCCGGTGCGCGGGCAACGGGCCCGCTGGAGTGTCTCGTCGGTGAAGAACGGCGTCGAGCTGGAGCTCTGCATCGAGCGGATCGTCCCGGGAGGGTACGCCCTCGGGCGGTTCGAGGATCAGCCGGTGCATGTCCCCTTCGCCGTGCCCGGAGACCGGGTGCGCGTGCGCGTCACGGGCCGGCGCAAGCGCCGCCTCGAGGCCGAGCTGCTCGAGGTCCTCGAGCCGAGCCCGCTGCGCGTCGAGCCGCGCTGCCGCTACTTCGGAGAGTGCGGCGGCTGCCGCTGGCAGAACCTCTCCTACGCGGCGCAGCTCGACGCCAAGCGCCAGGCGGTGGAACAGGCCTTCGCCGCGCGCGGGCTCCTGCGCGGCGTTGAGGTCGCGCCGGTCATCGGCGCCGAGAGGACTTGGTTCTACCGCAACAAGATGGAGTTCTCCTTCGGCGCCAGGCGCTGGCTCACCGCGCGCGAGGTCGCGTCCGGCGAGCGCTTCGACCGCGGCTTCGCCCTGGGCATGAACGTCCCGGGTTTCTTCGACCGCCTCCTCGACCTGCACGAGTGCCACCTGCAGTCGGAACTGAGCGCGCGCCTGGTCAACGGCGTGCGAGAGCTGGCGCGCGAGCAGGATTGGAGTGCCTGGGACGTCAGGAAGAAGGAAGGGTACTTGCGCCACCTCGTGATCCGCACGCCCGAGCGTTCGACCGAAGTGCTGTTGAACGTCGTCACCAGCAGCCACGACTCGGAACGTATGGAGAAGCTCGCCGCCTTCCTGCGCGCCGCGTTCCCGCAGGTCACGACGCTCGTCAACACCATCAACAGCGGCGTGGCCCAGGTTGCGTTCGGCGAGGCAATGCACACCGTGTTCGGCCCGGGAATGGTGCGGGACAGGATCGGCCGCCACTCCTTCGAGATCGCGCCGCACTCCTTCTTCCAGACCAACACGGTCCAGGCGGAGCGGCTCTACGAGGTGGCGCGCGAAAGCGCCGGGCTCCGGGCGACGGACCTGGTCTTCGACCTCTACTCGGGCGTGGGCGCCATCGCGCTCTTCTTCAGCGACCACGTGCGCCTGGTGGTCGGGTTGGAGATCGACGCGCAGGCGGTCGCCGCCGCGCGCCGCGCCGCTGCCGAGAACGGCGTGAGGAACGCGACGTTTGAGGCCGTGGACCTGGGCAGCGCCTCGCCCGCGCGCGTTCTGGAGGGCTTCGGCCGACCCGACGTCGTGGTGCTCGACCCGCCGCGCGCCGGCATCCACCCGCGCATGGCGCCCTGGATCGCGAGCCTGGGAGCGCGCACCCTGGTCTACGTGAGCTGCAACCCCGAGACCCAGGCGCGTGACCTGGAGCTGCTCGCGGCGCGCTACGAGCTGGCGCGGGTCCAACCGGTCGATCTCTTCCCGCACACCGATCACGTGGAAAACGTGGCAAGCCTGGAGGCGGTGCGTGTTCCGTTCTGAGCCGTGCCGGCGCGCCGGCCCGGTCATGCGTACAGGAGGTCCCTCATGAAGGGCTGTCTCGCGGTCATCGGCGTCATCGCGTTGCTCGTCGTCCTCGCTCTGGTCGCCGGAGTCGGCTTCTTTGCCTGCCAGGGGAGCCGCGCCGTGAAGGAGATGGAGGCGGCGTTCGCGCGCCTGGAAGAGACCAACGCGCGCTTCCCCTTCTCGCCGCCCGCGGACGGGCTCCTGTCCGAGGAGCGGCTGCAGCGCTTCCTGACCGTGCGCGAGCAGTCGCTCCCGCCGATCCAGCGCTTCATCGAGGAATGCGAGCGGCTCGAGGACCGCGATGCCCGGAAGGAGGGCGTCCTTGCGGCCGTGAGGGCGGTGTTCGGATCCCTGCGCGGCGCGCTGCAGGCGTTCAGGGAAGTCCCGCTCCGGCTGGACGCGAGCCTGCGAGAAGAGGGCCAGTCTCTCGCCGAGTACCTCTGGATCACCGAGACGGTCCACGCCACCCTCATCCGGGCGTACGAGCAGGGGAACGCGGATGCGCAGGCGCTCGTCGAGGACATCGACGAGAGGCTCGGCGAGCGCAAGGCGGGCTTCGACGAGGATGCCGCCAGCTACGGGTCCCTGCGCGCCGCGCTCGCGACGCGCGAATCGTCCTGGAATCCCGAGAACCTGGCGCTCGTCCTCAGCCACGCCGAGGCGCTGGTTCGAGAACCGTACGCGATCCTCCTCGACGCCGTCCTCGTCCGGAAGCTGGGCCGTCAAGAGAAGGATGACGCCGCATCCCCAGCAGAGGAAGGGAAGTAAGACCGCTGCCAGCGCCTGCCCGCCGCGGTCCAAATGGTATACTCGGTCGGACCCACGAAACGGGGTCCACGCATGGGTCCGTCGCTCACCCGAATCACCGGAGGAGATCCAGCATGTCCTGCACGCGCACCCTGGCCCTGTCGCTCCCCTTCCTTGCCCTGTGCTTCGCGCCGTCCTTCGCCCAGGCGCAGCTCTGCCCCAACGCCACCGACACCTTCTGGAAGAACGACAAGCTGCCGCAGGTTCCTCCGGGGGGCCCGCTCGCCGTGACGGTCATCGCGGGCCTGTGCGACGGCGAGGCCGCGGCCCAGGTGACGGCCACGGCGGCGGCACGAGCGGCTTCAACTCCCTCGCGAACCTCGAGATCTACGACGGCCTGACCTGGAACGGGCAGATCCCGGTGCTCGGGACCAAGGTCTTCGACATGGAGAACGACTACCTGACCAGCGTGCAGGTCATCACCCACGGCATCAATGAAGTCGACATGTCGGCCTACAACGTCATCGTCGGCAATGACGCGAGCAAGAAGTTCGTCGTCGCCTTCCGCTCGAGCTTCAATCCCTGGTGCACCTGCGGCAGCGCGTGCCAGGTCAACTTCTTCACGGACTTCGACGGCGTGAGCCCGTTCGTGTGCCACACGACGCCGAAGACCAGCCTGATCGACATCCAGGGCCAGGGCTGGCGCGACGCGAGCGTGGCCACGGTGTCGGGCTTCCCGCTCTGCCCGATCTACTTCAACGGCAACTGGGTGATCCGCGCCTGCACCGAGAACGCCGGCGCGCCGCCCGTGTGCCAGCCCGACCTCGGCTATCACGGCCCGGGCGACGTCGAGATCCAGGTCTGCGGACAGCCGCTCTCCACCGGCAACGTGGCGAGCTTCGACCTGACCAAGGCTGACCCCAACGTGGCCGCGTACATCTTCGCCTCGCCCTACTTCAGCCCGGTGTACTCGTCGCTGCTCGGCTCGATCTTCTGCCCGGTGCCGGTCCTGCTCACCGTCATCCTGCCGACCGACGCCACGGGCAAGATCAGCCTGCCGAATATGGTGCCGGGCGGCGGCGGGCCCTTCTCCTTCTACGTCCAGGCGGTGACCATCAGCGGCTCGCTGCCTTATGGCGTCGAGGTCTCGAACTGCTTGAGGCTCGACCTCCTGCCCTGACGCCGCAGCGCTTCCCTCAGCCGAAGCGGGTATCGTGGACCGGTCATGCGACGAGCCGGTGCACTGGTTCTGCTTCTGGCCCTGGCGATCCTGATCACGGCGCTGCTGCAGGAAGGCGGCGAGGAGACCACGGCGAGCGTGCCGCCCGCGGCGGAGGCGCCCGGGACCCCCGCTGGCGAGCCCGCGGACGAGACGGCCGAGCAACAGCGCGTGGCGGAGGAAGCCCCTCCGGCGGCCGCGGCACCCGAGGTTCCGTGGCCGAGCGGCGGGCTCTGCGGCCGCGTCACCGATGAGGAAGGGCGCCCCATTGCGGGGGCGGAGGTGAACCCCTTCTTCCGCCAGGACCACGCGGAGCCCGTGAAGTGGGAGTTCGCAGCGATCCTCGATGCCCTGCTCCGGCCGCGGGAGACGGACGCAGAAGGTCGCTTCCTCTTCGAGGACCTCCCGGCCACCGGGACGGTCTACGTCGATGCGCACGCGCGAGGGTATGCACCGCTCGAGGATGCGATCGAGTGCCGGGTTGCGGCGGGCCGCACCCTGGACCTGGGCGCCGTCATCCTCCCGCCGGAGTCGCGCGTAGTGGGCATGGTCGTTGACGAGGCGGGTACGCCCATCGAAGGGACAGAGGTCCGCCTCTGGGGCGAGGGGATCGATGGCCCGGCGGCGACGAGCGGCGCGGACGGCAGCTTCGTGCTGTCCGGGTTGGGCGCCCAGGCCTGCCAGGTGGAAGTGAAGAGGGACGGCTTCGTGCCGAACCTGCCGCCCTTCCCTTTCCACGTGCTGGTACGAGGCGAGACCTGGGACGGTGTTCGCGTGGTGCTCCAGCACGGGCGCACGGTCCGGGGCGTGGTGCTCGGCGAGGACCGGCTGCCTATCGCCGGGGCAAGGGTCCGCACGATCGTGCGGTACTACGAGTTCTACCCGGACGGCAGCTCCTGCGATGGACAGGTCGAGACGGGCGAGGCGAGGAGCGACGCTTCTGGGTCGTTCCAGGTGCGGGCGCCCGCAAGCGAACACGAGACGCTGCTCTCGGTCGACGCGGACGGCTTTGATCCGTGGAGCCGCCCCCTCGATCCCCGATCCGCCGGAATCGAGCCGATCACGCTCAGCGGTGGACCGGAGCTCCGCTCCGTGGTCCTGCGCCCCTTCGACCGGCTGAGCGGCGAGGCCGTGACTTCTACGCGGATTCACGTCTACTACAGGGACCGGCACGGCCGAGAACAGCTCGCGTACTTGAGCGAGCCGGAGGAGCGGACCGAGAGGGACGGCTGCTGCGTGGTCCAGGCGCCGCTGTGTGACGCCGAGGAGAAGATCCAAGTTCGAATCGCTGCGCCCGACTTCCTCGAGGCCCGGGTCGAGAATGTCCCGTGGAACCGTGGCCCGATCTCCGTGCCGCTGATCCGCGGCAGCGTGGTGGCCGGTCGCGTCCTCGACAAGAACAACGAAGCGCTCGAGCACGCGTGGGTCAAGCTGCTGCCCCGCGCCGGGCGGACGCTGCGCATTCTCGTCGCCCGCACCGCCGCGGACGGCGCGTTCCGCTTCAGTGGCCTCGAACAGGGCCTGTACGGCGTCCTGGCCTCCCGGCATGACCTGGCGCCGGTCCGGATCGAAGGACTCGACGTAGCGCCTGGCCAGGACGCGGTAGGTCTCACTCTCGTGCTTGCCGAGCGCACCGGCACCATCTTCGGGTCCGTGGTCGGCTTCACCGGCGAACCGGCGGCGAGGATGCGCATCCTCGCCGGCCGGGAGGACAACGAGAGGGCCTCGGGAATGTCCGACGCGAGCGGCGACTACCGCATCGCCGGCGTTCCGCCAGGGAGCGTCCGCATCCGTCTCGCCGGCGCGATGGAGAGGATGGAGTCCATCTCGCTTGGCTTCGGAAGAGACGCGAGCGCTCCAGCGGCCGCCGGGCTCGTGGTCGTCGAGCTACCCTCGGGCGCCGAGCAGC
The DNA here is from genome assembly GCA_016213895.1 of Planctomycetota bacterium. Taxonomy (GTDB): domain Bacteria; phylum Planctomycetota; class B15-G4; order B15-G4; family JADJEK01; genus JACQZJ01. The sequence continues at coordinate 23,386 of JACQZJ010000039.1, forward strand.
GAGTCGACCTGGACCTGCGCCGGAGCCCGCTCTGCGCGCTGGAGGGGACGATTCGACTGAACGGCGCGCCTGCGTTCGACGTCATGGTGAGCGCGTCCCCCCATGCCTCGGACGAAGACGCGACGAGCGCCCATGCGGACCGATGCGGCCGCTTCTCTCTGCCCCCGTTCCCGGCCGGACCCGTGCTGATCACGGCCTCGTCGCGAGCGGGTGGGACCCTCGAGCGGCGCGAGCTGGAGCTTGCGGCCGGCCGCGTCCACCACATCGATCTGGATGTCCGGACGGCGCGCCTCGAGGTCCTGGTCCTGGATGGGCGGAGCGGCCTACCGGCCTGGCCCAGCGAGGTCGAACTCTTCCGCGGCGATGTCGGTTCGGCCGACATGCCCAATGTCTACTTCGGCGCTGCCTGCACCCGGCGGGACGGCGTGGCGACCTTCACGGCCCCGCCGGCCGGTCGCTACCTGGTCCGCGCGGACTCGCCTGTGGGCGACGGTCTCGCGAGCGAGGCCGCCATCGTTGAGCTCGGCGAAGGCGACTCGCGTCGCGTGGTGATGCGCCGCCAGCCCTTCGCGCGCTTGCTGGTGCGCACGCCTTCAGGAATGGCGGAGTCGGTTGATCGCTTCGAGCTGCGGCGCGAGGACGGATGGCGGTTCCACGCCAGCAGGAGCGATCGCGGCGCTGATGGCTGGCGGCTTTCCTACCTTCCCCCCGGCCGCTTCCTGCTGGTCGCGCTCGGTCAGGACGACGAGGAGTTGGCCACGCTCGACGTCGACCTCCGGCCCGGCGAGGAGACGACCGTCGAGCTGCCCGCGGATTGACCCGCGTCGTCCATTCGCTTCTCCGTGGCTTCGAGATCGAAAATGCGGAATCGGCACGGGCGTTGCACGCCCTTGTGCCAGAAGCGCGGCAAGACGCGAGACGGCACTACCGCAGAGTAACCACATGTCCCCCTGGAAACGACTCTGCCTGTGTACCACGGTCGCCACGCTCGTTCTTGCGGGAAACGTGGCGGCGCCATCGGAGGTCGAGCGCCTGCCGGTCGCACCCGCGACGCTGGTTCCTCTCGACACCGACGTCACCAGCGCCGAACCACGGCTCGTCCTGGTCGAGAACAAGGGGCTGATTCTGCCGGACCAAGCCGTGCTCCGCCTGGAGAACCCCACCCACCTCCCCCTGCACATCGTCGCACACGGCAGGGAAGGACCGGTCGTCGTACACCAGCGTGCGGACGCGCCGCTGCCTGACTGGTCGCAGGTCGGCGGGTTGGAGGAGTACGTCGTCGTGTCTGTGCCGGCGCGCATGGCGTGGGTCTTCGAGACGGAACATGGCCGCGATCCCGTGGAGGGACGCTGCGCGGTGCGTGAGGCCGCTGCTCCCGGGGCGCCGGGCCGGTGGATCGCCAGTCCGCTGTACCGGCATCCCCGTGTGGGCCCCGCCGCTCCGGGCTGGCATCCGAGCGTCTCCTTCGTGGAATGGAAACGCGCCCGC
>JACQZJ010000040.1 GCA_016213895.1 Planctomycetota bacterium
CTCGTGCTGCGGCAGCGGTCTGGACCAGCCGGCATCCTTGTGCAGCTCAACGCCCCCGGTCGCGCCTGCGGTGTATCCCCCTTCCCCTGTCTCCTCCGCCTCGGTCCGGTACTTCGTCTTCCGCGCGAACTCGCGCCACTGTCCGACCGTGACCTCCGTCTCGCCGAGATAGAACGGCTTCGTGATCTCCACCTCGTGCTGCAGTCGATCATCGGCGAAGAACTCGCCCCCCACCTCCCCTTCCTCCCCCTCCGGCGATCCCATCTGGAACTCCCCCGGCCCCCCGAGAATGAACGTGATCCCCGCCCCCCGGGCGCGCGCCTTCTTCGCGAAGCCCAGCGCCCCAGGCGTAGCGTCCACCACCTCCCAGCCTTCGGGGACCTTTGCGGTTGCCGCCTCGCCGCCCGCTTCCGTCTCCTGCCTGGCCCAGGTAGCCGCCGCCACAACCATCGCGGCTATTGCTACGAGACCAGCCCGCGCCGCGGTCTTCCGCTTCTCGCCCATCTTGCCGCTCCTTCACGCGACAAACGCCCGGTTCGAGTTCGCGATCCTACCCGGCGCGGCGGCACCCCGCGCCCTCGGCTACCCCTTCGGCGGCGCCGGCGGCGTCTCCAGCCCCATGAAGATCTGGTCGAAGCGCTGGCTCAGCTCGGTCGTGACCTTCTCCAGCGGGAACTTGCGATGCAGGGTTTCGCGCACGTCCGACGCGAGCGCCACGTAGAGCGCGACCTCGAAGTTCGTGGACTCAGCGATCTCCTCCACCACCTCCACGGAGATGTTCCCGGCCGTGGCCATCGCCAGCACCCGGCCGAAGATGTCGAGCGGCACCAGGCGGTGCTGGTGGAGGAAGGCGTGCGGCAGCAGGCTGATGGCCTCCTTCGGGATCTCGTACAGCGTCGTGTAGATGAAGGGGAGCTGGAGCTGGCCGACCAGGCACTTCGCCAGCTCCCACTCGGTGATGTAGCCCGAAGCCACGAGGATCTCGCCGAGCAGGCCGCCCGATCCCTTCTGCTCCTCGACCGCGCCGGCGAGCTGCGCCTCGGTGATGTAGCCCTCCTCGAGGAGGATCTCCCCCAGGTTGCGCTGGCGAATGAGTTTGAGGCCGATGGCCCGTCGCGGGTTGGACAAGACAGGGGATCTCCTGGCGCCGGGAAGAACATCGGATCGTCCGGCCCAGGGTCTGAAGTTCATCTTGGTCGGTTGCAGGGCGATGCAGCCGCCGGAGCGATCGGCAAGCCGCTCGCTCCGCGGCTGATCGCCCGGTTGTGTGCCGAGCCGCCCGCCCCGCCGGCCTCGCCGCCGCCGATCGCCGGAGCCGGGCGCGCGCTCACACGTCGAGGTTGCGCACCTCGAGCGCGTGCTTCTCGATGAAGGCGCGGCGCGGCTCGACCTCCTCCCCCATGAGCACGGTGAACAGGTTGTCGGCGAGAACCTCGTCCTCGAGCCGCACCTGGTAGAGCGTGCGCCTCTCGGGATCCATGGTCGAGTCCCAGAGCTGCTCCGGGTTCATCTCGCCCAGGCCCTTGTAGCGCTGCAGGTTGTCGCCGATGAGGCGCTCCCCCTCCTTGCGCACCGCCGCGACCGCCTGCTGCAGGCCGAGGAGCGGCTGCTGCTGCTCGCCGAGGCGCAGGATGAACTTGGCCTGGCCGCCTTCGCCCGCCAGGTAGTCGTCCACGCCGAAGCCGGCTCCCGTGAGGCGCTCCATCGCCCGCGCCAGGCTGCGCCGGCCGCGCAGCTCGAAGATCGACAGGTCGGCGTCGCGCCGCCTCTCTCCTTCCGTGGCGAGGATCAGGTCGCGCCCGAGCCGCGCCTTCTCGGCCGCGAGGAAGTCGTCGAGCGCGGCCACGCTCCTGAAGAAGCGGTCGCTTTCGCCCGGCGCGCGCGCCACGTAGAGCGGCATCTGCCCGCTCTCCCGGTCGGCGCTCAGGTAGTGCTCAAGGCTCATGCCCGGGGCGCTGCTGGTGACCAGGGCCGCGGCCTGGTCCACGCCCTCCAGCACCTGTATGAGCGCCTGCAGCTCCTGGCCCTCCACCTGACGGCCGCGCACCCGGTCCTCGAGGCGCGCGCCCTCGAGGGCTTCGTCGAGCAGCGCCAGGCGCCGATCCTGCTCGGTGTGCAGGTAGCGCTCCTTCTTGCCCTTCTTCAGGCGGAAGAGCGGCGGCGCGGCCACGTACACCTTGCCCGCCTCGATCAGCGGCTTCATGTGCCGGTAGAAGAAGGTGAGCAGCAGCGTGCGGATGTGCAGCCCGTCCACGTCCGCGTCGGTCATGATGATGACCTTGCCGTAACGCAGGCTGTCGATGTCGAGGCCCTTCGCCTCTTTCGTCTCGGTGCCGATGCCCGTGCCGAGCGCCGAGATGATGGTCGCGATCTCGGCGTGGTTCAGCATCTTGTCGAGACGCGCCTTCTCCACGTTCAGGATCTTGCCGCGCAGCGGCAGGATCGCCTGATAGCGCCGGTCGCGCGCCTGCTTGGCCGACCCGCCCGCCGAGTCCCCCTCCACCAGGAACAGCTCGGTTTCCTCGGGCTGCCGCGACTGGCAGTCCGCGAGCTTGCCGGGCAGGTTGCCGCTCGCCAGCGCGCCCTTGCGCCGCACCAGGTCGCGCGAGCGCCGCGCCGCCTCGCGCGCGCGTCGCGCCATCATCGCCTTGTTCACGATCTGGCGCGCGGTGGCCGGGTGCTCCTCCATGTATGAGGTCAGGGCGTCATTGACGAGCGTCTCGACCAGTCCCTGCACGTCGCGGTTGCCGAGCTTGATCTTGGTCTGGCTCTCGAACTGCGGATCCGGATGGTGCAGGCTGATCACCGCCGCCAGCCCCTCGCGCACGTCGTCCCCGGACGGCAGCTCCTCCTCCTTGGACAGGTTCTTCCTGCGCGCGTAGGCGTTGACCGCGCGCGTCAGCGAGGCGCGGAAGCCGGAAAGGTGCGTTCCCCCCTCGCTGGTGTTGATGTTGTTGACGAAGGTGAAGATGTCCTCGCGGTAGCCGGTGTTGTACTGCATGGCCACTTCGAGGACCATCTCCTGGGGCTCCTCCCCCTCGGCCGGCTGGTTCAGGATCGCGGTCTTCTTGAAGTGGACGATGTCCGGGTGGATGGCGCCCTTGTTCGCGTTCAGCATCTCGACGAACGAGCGCAGCCCTTCGGGGTAGTAGAAGTCCTCGGCCTTGTCGCGCGCCTCGTCGACGATGTGGATCTTGAGGCCGCTCGCGCCCATGAGGAAGGACATCTCGCGCAGGCGCTTGGAGAGCGTCTCGAACGAGAACTCCGTGGTCTCGAAGATCTCCGGGTCCGGCCGGAAGGTGACGAGCGTGCCGCGCCGCTCGCTCGGGCCCATGTCGCGCAGCTCGCAGGACTTCTCGCCGCGCTCGTAGCGCTGCACGTAGAACCGCCCCTTGCGGTGGATCTCGACCTCCATCCACTCCGACAGGCCGTTCACCACGGACGCGCCCACGCCGTGCAAGCCGCCCGACACCTTGTAGCTCTTGCCGTCGAACTTGCCGCCGGCGTGCAGGCGCGTCATCACCAGCTCGACCGCCGGGATCTTCTCCGTGGCGTGCATCTCGGTGGGGATGCCGCGGCCGTTGTCCTCGACCGTGACCGAGCCGTCCTTGCGCACCGTGACGTGGATGTCGTCGCAGAAGCCGGCGAGCGCCTCGTCGATGGCGTTGTCGACGATCTCGTACACCAGGTGATGCAGGCCGCCGGCGTTCGTGTCGCCGATGTACATGGCCGGCCGGCGGCGCACGCCTTCCAGCCCCTCGAGCACCTGGATGGACGACGAGTCGTACTGGCCCGGATCCGGCTTGGCGGCGCTCACGTCCTTGGGTTGTTCATCCGCCATGCGCGGCCGCTCCCACGTGGAAGCGCAGGCCCGTCACGAAGCCCGCGCCCGGTTGCTGGTGCATACTTTCTAGCAGCGGTTTCTCGCGGAAGCCGGCCAGTTCGTAGGCCAACGCCGACGAGTCGGTCTCGACGGTCACCACGCCGCCGCGCAGGCCCTTGACGCGGCTGCGCGCCGCGAGTTCCGGCCCGGCCGCGCGCGCGTAGGCCTCGCTCACCGCCTGGAGGGGCAGGCTGCCCCCCAGGCCGCGCCGCGCGATGACCGAACGGATCAGCTTGGAGATGGGAACCGGCTCTCCGCCGCGCCTCGCTCTGGTCATGGTCAGCTGATCGTGATGGGCATCACGACGTAGAAGTCCTGCTGGCCGCCGTGGCGGAACAGGCCGGCGCCGCCGCCGTCCTTGTACTCGAAGCTGATCTCCTGCTGCGGCAAGGGCTTCAGGAAGTCGATGATGAAGTCCGGGTTGAAGTCGACGCTCAAGTCCTCCTTGCCCTCGGTCACCACGGCGAACTCGGTGCGCGCCTCGCCGCGCCCCGCGACGTGCGAGTGGATCGACATGCGGTCCTTGTCGACGCGGATCTGCACCGCGCGCAGCTCCTCGCTGGAAAGGACCGAGGCCTTCTTCACCGCGGCGAGGAGCACGTCCCGGCTGATGCGCGCCGTGCCCAGCCGTTCCTTCGGCACCACCGCCAGGTAGTCGGGGAACTCGCCCTCGACCGGCTTGGCCGACACGTCCGCGCGCTCGGCCGCGAAGTGGATGCGCCGCTCGTCGATCACCAGGCGGACGGTCGCGCACCCTTCAGACCCGCGCAGGCACTCCTGGAAGGCCTTCACCGGCACCACCGCCCGGCTCAGGGCAGCGGGCGCGTCCGGCAGGTCGCGGCTCGCCACGGCCAGGCGGCGGCCGTCCGTGGCCACCATGGTGATGCGTCCCTGCCCCACGTCCAGCAGGAGCCCGTTGATGGCGTAGCGGCCCACGTCGCGCGCCACGGCGAAGGAAGTGCGCGCGAACAGCTCCTCGAGGAACGGCCGCGGCACCGTGACCCCGCCCTCGGGCGCGACCGGGATCTCCGGGAAGTCCTCGGGATCGTCGGTCACCAGGCGGTACTGGGCGTCCTCGGCGGTGATCTCGCAGTAGCGCCCCTCGCTGCCGATGGTCACGCTCGGCGACTCGATCGAGCGCAGGATGTCCACCAGCGTGTGCGCCGGCGCCACGACGTCGCCTTCCTGCTCCACGGTGACCTCGCGCAAGCGCGCGCACACCGCCACGTCCAGGTCCGTGCCGAGCGCCAGGGTCTCGCTCTTGCGTGCGATCAGCTTGACGCTGCACAGGATCTCCCGCGTGCTCCGGGAGGGAGCGATGCTCGCCGCGAGCGACACGCCGTTCAGCAGGGACTCCCTGTGGCAGACGATCTTCATGGGTGGGTCCTCGCTCGCTTCCTTCGAAAAGAAGAAGAAGAGAGTAATGTAAAAGATCTTCGTCTCAGAATAGAGGGGCGAGTTCGGGAGAAGCGCTCGAGATGGGCCTGCAGGTGCCCGCCGCGCGCGGGGTTACGCCGCGGCGGCGAGGTGGAGAAGATTCCACCGTCTCCTCCCTTCTCCACCGCGCGCACGCTCCCTGCACGGCTCGGGAGAGCGGCGCGGGGAAGATCACTGGAGAGGAATCGGGCTTGTCCCGCCATGCTCCCTACCTTTCCCACCGGAATCCGAACGACCCTCCCACGACCGCTTGTGGTCGGGCCGCGCGCAGGCGGACGGCCGAATCGCGGCGCGAGCGGCGTTAACCGCGCACCGTCTTCTCCAGGCGGCGGATGATCTCGGCCTGGTGCGGGTCCTCGTCGATCATGCGCTTGATCTTCTCGGTCGCGTAGATGACGGTCGTGTGGTCGCGGCCGCCGAAGTAGCCGCCGATCTCCTCGAGGGAGAGGTTCGTGTTCTGGCGGGCGACGTACATGCACACCTGGCGCGGGAAGGCGATGGACTGGGTGCGGCGCTTGGACTGCAGGTCCGAGAGCTTGACGTTGAAGTAGCGCGTCACGGCGGAGACGATGTCGTGGATGGTGACCGCGGTGGCGCGCGCCGCCGTGGCGTCGGAGAGCGCCACGCGCGCCAGGTCGAGGGAGATCGGCTGGTTCTCGAGGGCCGCGTAGCCGATGAGGCGCACGACCGAGCCCTCCAGCTCGCGGATGTTGGTCGAGATGTGCTCGGCCAGGTAGTGGGACACGTCGTCCGGCAGGGTGTGTCCGCGCAGCCGCGCCTTGCGCTTGAGGATGTTCACGCGCGTCTCGAAGTCCGGCGGAGCGATCTCGACCACCAGGCCCATCTTGAAGCGCGACACCAGGCGCTCCTGCAGCGTGGGGATGTCCTTGGGCGGCGCGTCGCTCGAGATCGCGATCTGGCGGCCGAGGTTGTAGATCGTGTTGAAGGTGTGGAAGAACTCCTCCTGGGTGCGTTCCTTGTTCGCCAGGAGGTGGATGTCGTCGACCAGGAGGACGTCGACCTTGCGGTACTTCTGGCGAAACGCTGGGAGGTCGTTGTTCTCCAGGGAGGCGATGAAGTGGTTGGTGAAGGACTCGCACGAGAGATAGAGGATGTTCGCGCGCCGGTCCTTGGCCAGGATCTGATGGCAGATCGCCTGCAGCAGGTGCGTCTTGCCGAGCCCGACGGACCCGTGCAGGAAGAAGGGGTTGTAGCTCTTGCCCGGCGCCTCGGCCACGGCCGTGGCCGCGGCGTGGGCGAAGCGGTTGGAGGTTCCCACCACGAAGTTCTCGAAGGTGTATTCCTCGTGGAGGCTCGTGTCCGAAGAGCGCGCCAGGCTCGAGTCGCCAGGGGCGGCGGGCGGCGCGGCGGGCGGCATCGGGGGACGCTCGCGCTCGATCTTCGGCGCCGGCGGCGTGTCGGGATCGAGGGCGAGAGAGATCTTGCGGTCGTCTCCGTAGCAGCGCCGCACCGCCTGGGCGAGGATGTCCGGGAAGTAGTTCGAGATCCAGTCCATGACGAAGTCGTTCGGCACGAGCAGGCGGATGGAGCCGTCGCCGGCATCCTGCTGCCGCACGGCGCGGAACCAGGTCCTGTACTGCTGCTCCGAGACGAGCTCGCGCACGTGCATGAGCAGACCGTTGCTCTGAAGCGTCTCTGGCTCGCCAGACGACATCGAACACCCCCCCGACGGTGCCGAACACGGGACCGCGACTGTTGAACTGGAGAGAAGAAACCTGCCCGAAGAAGGTGCCAACCGGCTTCCGGATGAAAGCGCGGCGCGTTCTACCCGAGCGAAAAAAAGCTTGTCAACGACTTGGCGCAAAGCGCGGGCGAGGGGTGATCGAGCGGCACCGCGTAGGAACGTCGTCGAAACAGGTTGTGGAGATTTTGAGAACAACCAAAAAATCGCGCGCGCCGTGGTGGAGCGTGCGCGCCGCGCGAACACGTCCCGCGCGGCGCGCGCGAAGAGCGCGCGGAGCAGCGCGTGCGAGGCAACGCAAGCGCCCGCGGAGAAGAGCTTTCCCCGCGAAGACGGCGGCAGGAGCGTGCCGCGGCGCGCCGCGCGTCATTCTGCGAGCAAGCCGAAGTAGATCGCCTCGTGGCGCTCGACGCTGCGGCGCACGTTGAAGCGCTCCTCCGCGTCGCGCCGTCCCTCTTGGGCGAGTGAGTCGCGCAGCGCCGGAGACGTCAGGACTTCGCGCGCGCGGGCGGCGAGCGCCTTGACGTCACGGAAGGCCACCAGAAAGCCCGTCTTTCCCTCGACGATGACCTCCGGTAGCCCGCCGATCCGGTAGCCGATCACCGGCGTTCCGCACGAGATGGCCTCGAGCGCGGCGAGACCGAAGGCCTCGGTGCCGCTCGGCTGCAGGAGGAGGTCGGCCGTGGCGAGCACGGTTTCGACATCCTGCAGCGCGCCGAGCGCCTGGATGCGGTCGGCCATCGCGAGCTTGCGGCCGAGTTCGAGGCAGGACTCGAGCTGCGGCCCCTCGCCCACGAGGAAAAGCGTGGCGTCGAGGTCCTTGCAGGCCAGGGCAAAGGCCTGAACCACGTCGAGCGGCCGCTTCACCGGCCTGAAGTTCGAAACATGCACGACCTTGAGCGTCTCTCCCGGACGCGCCTTGGTTCCGGGCTTGAAGCGAGCCGTGTCCACGAAGTTCGGCGCGATCAGGATCTCCTTGTGCGTGCGGAAGAGCCGGTGCGTCTCGGCCGCGAGGTATGCGGACACGGCGAGCACGCGGTCGCTGTTCTCGATGCCGAAGCGCGTCACATCGAGGTACGCCGCATCGCTGCCCACGACCGTGATGTCCGTTCCGTGGAGCGTCGTGACCACGCGCGCCTTGGATTTGGGGGCCATCTGTCTGGCGAGATAGGCACAGATGGCGTGCGGTATCGCGTAGTGGACGTGGAGGATGTCGATCTGCTCGTGGACCAAGAGCTCGCGCATCTTCGATGCGAGGGCCAGGTCGTATGGCGGATACTTGAAAAGAGGATAGGCCGAGACTTCCACCAAATGGACCTGCACGCGGGAGGAGCTGCTGATGCGGGCGGGCTCGGCGTAGGCGAGGAAGTGGATGTCGTGGCCCCGCTCGGCCAGAGCGATGCCCAGCTCGGTGGCCACGACCCCGGATCCGCCGAGGGTCGGGTAGCAGGCGATCGCGATCCGCAGGTGACGTTCCATCAGCGAAGGAGCGCAGCCAGGTTTGGTACAGGAAGCGGTCCGTGAAGCACGAGCGGCGCGGCGTACTCGGCGTTGATGAGCGAACCGAGGTAACGCAGCCGCGCCTTCACGCCATCCAGGAACGAAGGGTCCGAGATGCGTGTTGGCGGTTCGGTAGAATCCGGATCGTAGAACTGGGACTTGTAGCAGCGGATGGACGCCATCTGGATGTCAACATCCTCTTTGAGTAGTGCCACACAACATGTTGGCCGCGGCATAAGGTGGGACGGGTAGTGCCAGATGGCGCGGGCGCGGTGCGCGGGCAGGGATGTTGGGGCGGATCTGGAAATGCCTGCCAGATACCATGCGGATCGGGCGAGCTTGCCGGCAGCAGCGTGATCGGGGTGATCGTCCTCCACCCAGGGCGCGAGGATCAGGGCCGGCCGCTCCTTTCGGATGATGGGGATGAGCTCCTGGCGGGACGCGGCGCTGTCCTCGAGCCGTCCATCGCCGAGATCGAGGATGGTCGCCTGCCGCGCGCCGAGAAGCTCGGCCGCGGCCGCGGCCTCGAGCTTGCGCTGTTCCGGGCTGCCGCGCGTGCCGGCTTCACCGCGGGTCAAGTGGACGAGTGTGAACTCGACGCCTTGGCGCCGGAGAGAGGCCAGGAGCCCGCCGATTCGCAGCTCGATGTCGTCGGGGTGCGCCCCGATCGCCAGGACCTCAACCATGAGGGGCCTCCGTGTCTCCGAGGTCCACGAGCTGGTGGCCGAACTCGAAGGGATCGATCGTCGCGGCGAGGCGATCGTAGAGATCGAAGCCGTGCCGCGGGAGGAACTGGAGCCCGGAAAGCACGCGATCCTGGGGCTTGCCCGCGGGGGAGAAGCTGCGCGCGACGAGCAGCGCCCGGCGCAAGGAGACGCCGGCCCGCTCTCCCTGCTCCTCGAGCGCCTGGCGCGAGAGCTTGTGCAAGGACGCCTGGAAGGCCGTCGTGAGCTTCTGGAGCGACTTCTTCAGCGACCCGCTCGCGCCCTCGAACTCGCGCGCGAAGCGCTCCCAGGCCGCGAACGCGTCCTGCGCTTTGTCCCGGAGGGCGGCGTCCTTGTCGCGGTCGGGCGCGGGCAGGCGTTGCGCGAGGACCTCCTCGCCCAGGAACAGGTCCGCGGCGCCGAACCCGAGGTCCTCGACGCCGCGCCGCACGCGCGGTTCGACGAGCGTGCCGTGCATGCGCGGGAGGAACACGGGGCGGGGTGCGCCGAGGAGGTCGAAGGCCTCGCTGAGCTGGATCCAGTAGGCCAGCTCGCCGGGACCGCCGACCACCGCGGGCGCGGGCAGGAGCAGGGCCTGGAGGATCGCCCGCAGGCCCGCGTCGCCGCTCAACAGGTCGGGCTCGCTCTGGGCGCGCTCGCGCAGCGCGCGCGCGTCATCCCGGCCAGGATCGAAGCGTCGCCGGCGGTTCTGATCGACGAGGAACACGGCCGAGGGCGCGTCCGTTCGCAGCGGAGCGGGAAGGCCGTGCTCGAGGAGGACGCGCGCTGCCGCGCGCAAGGCCGCGGGCACGCGGTCCGGCGCGTCGATCTCGCGCAGCAGCATGGGACGGAGGAGAGCGGCTGCGTGCCGCGGCTCGAAGACGACCAGGCCGGAGGACGCGAAGACGCAGAGGAGCATGCGGCCGAACCAGTCGGGCCAGCGCTCTCCGTCGCGCGGCGCCAGCTCCTCGCGCACGCGCTCGAGGTACGGCCCGCCGGGCAGCGCCGCCAGGAGCTGGTCGAACACGGCGCGCGCCGCGCCCGGCACCAGGAGACGCGCGGAAGGCAAGCCGGTCGGGCCGAGCGCCACGCGGAAGCGGCGCAGCTCGCCGCGCGCGTCAAGAATCGAGCAGGCGCCGCGCCAGCGCGATCGTGCTGGCCGCCTTGAGGAGCGTGTAGAGCGGTCCGGTCGCGAAGCCGGGCTGCTGGCCTGAGACCACGGCGAAGGTGTCCGGGGCAGCGAGCGCGCGGGCGTTGTCGAGGCACTCCTGGCCGGCGCCGAGGTCGCGGTTGGCGGTGAAGAGGCTCTCGGCGAGTTCGGCGCGCGGGAAGGCGTGCTGCTTGCAGCGCGCCAGCGCTGCCGCGAAGGACGCGGGCGCGCGCGGGTCGCCGCCCAGGCGCGCGGCGAGAAAGGCGTCGCCCGCGGCGTAGCGCGCGAGGAGCGCGTCGGCTGGTGCGTGAGGCGTGACCGCGATCTTCATGCTTCACGCTTCCCGCGGGCCGCCTTCGGCGCGGCGGCGCGCGTCCCAGGCGGCGCGGATCTGATCGCGCATCTCGAGCGCCGCGGCGTGCACCGCGTCCCGGCCGGACGCGCCGCGATCCTCGGCCGCGCGATAGGCGCGCAGGATGCCGCGCGACGACGCGACCAGGATGCCGGCCGCGCGCGCGTCGAGCGCGGCCACCACGTCCATTGCCGTGCCGCCCTGCGCGCCGTATCCCGGCACGAGTATGAGAAGGCGCGGATGGCGGGAACGGATCGCGGCCAGCTCCTCTGGATAGGTGGCGCCCACGACCGCGCCGAGCGAGGAGTATCCTTCGGCGCCGCGGAGGTCTCTCCCCCACTCCTCGACCAGGCCGGCGACGTGCTCGTAGATCGGTCGGCCCCCGGCCACGAGGTCCTGCACCTCGGGCGCGCTCGGGTTCGAGGTGCGCACCAGGGCAAAGAGGCCGCGTCCTTCCTCGCGGCAGCGCACGAGGAACGGCGCGATCGTGTCGCGACCGAGGTAGGGGCTCACGGTCAGGGCGTCGGCATCGGCGCCGGCCGCAGCGCCGAAGTGCGCGTCCGCGTATGCTTGCGAGGAAGGGCCTATGTCGCCGCGCTTGACGTCGCCAATGACGAGGAAGCCGCGTTCCTTCGCCGCGCGCAGCGTGCGCGCATAGGCGGCGACCCCGGGCAAGCCGAGCGCCTCGTAGAACGCAATCTGCACCTTGACAGCGGGCACCACCCCGACCAGACCGTCAAGCACGTCGAGCGCGAAGCGCTCGTACGCGCGCGCCAGGCGCACGTGCGAGCCGCCCGCGGCCGCGGCGGCGCGCGAGGAGAGCAGGTCCGGCCGCGGGTCGATGCCGGCGGCGATGGGGCTGGCGAGTTCAAGCGTGCGCGCAATCACGCGGTCCGCGAAGTTCTGCTTGGCCATCATTTCACGCGACAGAGGAAGTTCTTGACCATCCTCTGCCCCCAGGGAGTCATGAAGGACTCGGGGTGGAACTGTATTCCATACGCACCGGCCGCGCGATCGGCCAGTCCCATGATCGAACCGCCGGCGGTGCGGGCGGTGACTTCGAAGCGAGCGGGAAGCGACGCCTCATCGACCATGAGGGAATGGTAGCGGGCGACCGCGCAGCCCTGGGGCACGCCGTCGAAGAGATCCCTGCCGTCGTGCTCGAGCGGAGAGGTCTTGCCGTGCATCGTACTCGTGGCGCGCACGATGCGGCCGCCGCAGGCGAACGCCAGGCACTGGTGTCCGAGGCACACGCCGAGGATCGGCACGGTTCCGATGAAGCGCTGGATCAACGGCACGGACGCGCCGGCGCCCTCGGGGCCGCCGGGTCCGGGCGAGATGATGAGGGCGCGCGGCCGGAGCGCCGCGCAGTCCCGCACGGAGAGCGCGTCGTTGCGCACGACCCGCGGCGTGGCGCCGAGAGCGCCGACGAGCTGGACGAGGTTGTAGGTGAAGGAGTCGTAGTTGTCGATGAAGAGGATCACCGCGGGGAGCGTAGAGGGTCCAGGGGCGCGCTCAAAGCAGGGCTTCCGCGACACCGTCCGCGAGCTCCTGTCCGCGGGCCGTGAGGCGGATACGATCCGGGGAAAGATCGATCAGGCCGAGTTCGGAGAGGCGCGCCAGGGCCGCGGCATCGAGGGCCTCGAAGCCGCGGCCGAAAGCCCGCCGCAGCGACGAGCTCCGGACTCCGGCGGAGCGCCGCAGGCCGAGCATCACGGCCTCGCGCAGCGCGCGCTCGGGCGAAAGAGCCTCGCGCTCGATCGTGGGATCCTCGCCTGCCTCGATGCGCGCACACCAATCGGCGAGCCGCGGGTGGTTCTGCCGGCGTTCACCGGAAACGAAGCTGGCGGCCGAGGGCCCGAGACCGAGGTAGGGCTGATGGCGCCAGCACGACACGTTATGCAGGCAGCGCGCGCCAGGCAGGGCGAAGTTGGAGATCTCGTAGTGCTCGTAGCCTGCTTTCGCGAGCCGCGCGCGGATGTGCCGGTAGAAACGCGCTTCGCGTGAGGCAGAGAGGGGCTTCACCAGGCCGGCGCCGCGCGCGTGAGTGATCTCCGTATCTCGTTCATACGTAAGACAATACGTCGATAAATGGTCCGGTCCGAGAGAGAGTGCGCGGGCGATGTCCGAGTCGAGGGAAGCAATGGTCTGTCCGGGCACGGCGTAGATGCAGTCGATGTTGACGTGGCGGATGCCAGCCGCGCGGAGAAGCGCGAAGGACCGCTCGATCTGCTGCGCGTCGTGGCGCCGGCCCAAGACGCGGAGGGTCGTTGAATCGAACGACTGCGCGCCGATGCTCACGCGCGTGACGCCATGGCGGACCAGGACCGCCACCCGATCAGGCCGGAGGTTCTCCGGGTTGGCCTCGACCGAGAACTCGACGAGTCGCCCGAGGTCGAGGTTGTGCTCGAGGATCTGGAAGAAGCGATCGAGGTCGGCCGGCTTCAGCGCGGTCGGGGTCCCGCCCCCCACGAAGATGGTCCGTGGGCTCTGGCCTTGGGCGCGGCGCTGGACCTCGAGTTCCAGGCTGCGGAGGAAGCGCTCTGGCGGGACGCGATCGCGAAACAAGGTGATCGCGAAGTCGCAGTAGGGACAGCGGCGAACGCAGTACGGCGAGTGGATGTAAATCGAGCGAACGCGGGGAAGAAACGCGCCGTGCGCGCGGTTCTCAGGCACTGCCCCCGTGGGAGAGGATGGCATTCAGTTTCCGGAGGGCTTCGTTTTGCACCTGGCGCACACGCTCGCGCGTCAGGCTCAGGCGGCCGCCGATCTCCTTCAACGTCATCGACTCGCCGTTGTCAAGGCCGAAGCGCATGCGCAGGATCTCGCGCTCGCGCTCGTCCAGGGCAGTGAGCAGCTCGCGGATCTTGTTCAGCTCGGCTTGGTTCAGCACGACCTGGTCCGGCGGAGCGGTCCGGTGGTCCTCGATCGTCTCGGAGAGGTCCTGCGCGTCATCCGAGCAGATCGACTGCTTGGTGGCGGACGCGGAGTGGTCCGCCCTCTCCACGGCGCGCACGCTCTCGGGCCGCATTCCCAGGGCCTTGCAGAGCTCATGTTCGCTGGGCAGGCGCCCGTTGCGGTTGGAAAGGTCCTGGCGCGCCTTCTTCCACTTGCCGATGAGCTCGACCATGTAGGACGGGATGCGCACGGTCTTGCCCGTGTTGATCAGCGCGCGGCGGATCGCCTGGCGGATCCACCACGTGGCGTAGGTGGAGAAGCGGCAGTCCTGAGCAGGATCGAAGCGCTCCACGGCCTTCAGGAGACCGACGTTCCCTTCCTCGATGAGGTCGAGGAGAGCGAGGCCGCGGTTGGCGTAGTTCTTCGCGATGCTCACGACCAGGCGGAGGTTGGCCCGGATCATGCGCTCGCGGGCTTCGAGGTTCCCGCGACGGATCTCGTTGGCCAGGGCCTTCTCGTCCAGGGCCGTGAGCAGGGGAACCCTGTTGATTTCCTTCAGGTAGGTCTCGAGCACGTTTTCGGAGGCGATGACGCTCTCCTCCTACTGCGGATGAGTCGGGAACTTCAGCAAGCAGAGATCGGACCAGGTAGACGCGGATCTTGAGACATGCGCGAAGGAAAAGAAACGAGAGCCATGTCGGTGCATAGGATAGCGCCCTGGACCATGCCAGCGCACGGGGCACTCCTGAAATGCGCGGAACGCTTCCAGAGTGTCGCGGGCTCGTCCTGGAGAAGCAACAAAGCCCTTCTCCGCAGGGCTGAAGCAGGGCGCTTCCTTCTGCCGAACAAACCCTGTAGTGATGCATCGCGGCTCACGGCTGCTCTCAAGTTCGCAGGAGATCATCGCGTTGGACGGCCCCCGAGAAGCCATCATCCAAGAGGAGGAGTTCCGAGGTCTGCTCGCCCAGCAGATCAAGAGCCTGGTCAGCTACCTGCGGCTGCTGATGAGCCGGGAGGCGAGCAGCTGGGCGAAGCGGCACCTTGCCGAGCTGGTGGTCCGCGCGCACGAGACCGAGTCCTTCCTGGACGACTACAACGCGCGAAACAACAAGAGATTCGCGTACCTCGTGGAGCTCATCGCTTCGGCGCGGGGGTTCGGCAGGGCAGCGGTGGCTTTGCGCCATCTCGTGGGGCGCTTTCCTCGTTATGACGTGGTTTTGGCGCCGGAGTTCAAGGAGCGGTTCCTGGCGGAAACGCAGCGGACGCAGCAGTTCCTGGACAACGCGATCCTGGCGCTGATGGGAGCGATCCTCGCGGAACTCAAGAGGGTCGACGTTCCTGTTGCCACGGATGCCTGGGCCAACGGGTCCGTACCCGAGGAGGAGGTCCGGCGCGTCCTGCCGCACAGCATCGACGAGGAAGACGTCTTCGACGAGGGGCAGAGGATCGCGGAGGTCGCGACCCAGTACCTGGCGGCGTGCGATCGATTCACCTGGGCAGGCAAGAGACCCATCGAGGGCGTGGATCAACTCAAGGCCTACGTCCTGCGGGATCTGGATGAAGAGCGTTCGCGCTACTTCGAGTCTCTCGTCCACAGCATCGAGTCGAAGTACGACACCTACGTGGCTTCGACCGCGATCGAGGCCCGGACACCGGGTCTCCGGCGCCTGCGCGGGCACGCGTCGACTGCCCTCCACCTCTTGGAGGTCGGCACCGAGCTGGTGCACTTCTACGTTCGCCACGAGAACGACGTGCGGGCCGAGAGCGTGAAGGCGGAGATCGCACGGGTCGTGGACAAGGGCGGCGTTCTCGATCGGGCCGCGAACTACGCGTTCTTCTTCGCGAGCCGCATCCTCTCTGCGGGCCGGGCGTTCGCCGACGAGGCGCTTTCGGCCTTCGTGCGCGTTCAGGATCTGGAGGTGGCGCTCCCCCAGGGCGAGACGCTCCATGCTCGTCCGATCTCGCTGATCGTGAAGATCGTCAAGCACCACGGGACGCACGTCGAGATGCAGATGGGGAAGGAAACGTGCAGCGCGGCCTCGATCATGGAGATCATCATGGTGGCCGGAGACAATCCGGACGCCCGGAGGATTCGGTTCCGGGGCGATGCGCGCGTCCTCGAGGACATCGGCCTCTTGTTCGACTGCGGTCTCGGAGAGCGGGGTCTCGACACAGAACTGATGCTCTTGGCGGTCTTCAGCGACATCCACGCGAACCTGCCTGCGCTCGAGGCAGTGCTTCGAGCCATCGAAAAGGAGAAGCCTGATCGTTTGCTCTGTCTGGGCGACTTGGTCGGCTACGGCCCCCACCCGCGAGAGGTCCTTTCGCGCGTTCGCTCGCTTGCTTGCCCCGTGATCGGAGGGAACCACGACCTCGCAGCCATCGGCGCGCTGGACGCCTCGTGCTTCAACGTGTTCGCCCGCCAGGCCGTGAGCTGGACCGCAGGGATGCTGAGCGACGAGGACCGAGGCTTCCTCGGGGATCTCCCTCTCACCTGGGAAGAAGGAACGATCGCGGCAGTCCACGGCACCTGGGATGAGCCGAAGGAGTTCCTCTACCTGCAAACCGTGGAGCACGCTCAGGCCTTGCTCGAGGCGCAACCTCGGTTCCTGGGGCTCTTTGGACACACGCATGTTCCCTTGGCGTTCCTTCGCCGCCAGGGAAGGACGATGCTGACGTTCGACGAGAAGATGAGCCTCAGTGACGTCGACCGCGCACTGGTCAACGTGGGAAGCGTGGGACAGCCTCGCGATGAGAATCCCCATGCGGCCTTCGTGATGTACGACGACTCGCGCCAGACGATCCAGATCCGGCGCGTTCCCTACGACATCGAAAGCGTGGCTGCGGACATCGTGTCGAGAGGTCTGCCGAAGCTGCTCGGAGAACGACTCCGGTTTGGGATGTAACCTCTCGCGCGGGCGACCGTCTTTCCCGTGCCACCAGCCGCCAGGATCTTCGCACCGCACGAAGATCCCAAGCAGGCTTGATGAGAGCCGCGAGGGCTGCATCGAATGCGACAAGGACGGCAGCAGGGGATTCCCGACTTCCGACCTCTTTGGACTTCGAACTCGCGGCAGCGCCGCCGCGATGTGCGAGAGCCCCCCACCGTGGGAAGAATTTCGCATACACAAGATCTAGTATCCGATTCGCGCCGAAAGTACAGTGCCTGGAGACGAACGCATCGGAGGAGACGCCATGGAGCGAAGGTTGGCAAGAGGTCTCGAGGCACTTCTGGGCAAGGGAGGCGTGCAGGCTGCGGCAACCCAGTCGATCCAGACGATCCCAGTGGACGCGATCCGGCCGAACCCTCGTCAGCCAAGGCGAGACCTGAACGCAGCGTCCTTGATCGAGCTAGAAAAGTCGATCTCGAGGGATGGCCTTCTTCAGCCCATCGTCGTGCGCAGAACTGAAGACGGCTACGAGATCATCGCAGGCGAGCGTCGCTGGAGAGCATGCAAGAGCCTTGGCCTTCCTCGCATTCCGGCTCTGGTTCGTTCGGTTGAGCATGACCAGCAGCTCGTCCTTGCGCTTGTCGAGAACCTCCAGAGAACGGACCTGAATGCGATCGATGAGGCGATGGCCTTCCAGCAGCTTCTGAGTGAGTTCGGAATGACTCACGAGGAAGTGGCCAAGCGCGTGGGCAAGGAGAGATCCACGGTTTCCAACGCTCTTCGATTGTTGGAGCTGCCTCTGTCTGGCCTGGAGGCTGTTTCACGTGGAACCTTGACCGCAGGGCATGCTCGCGCCCTCATTCCCCTGGCGAAAAGCCCGCGGTTCGAAGAGGTTCTCCAGAAGACCATGGAAGAAGGGTGGAGCGTCCGGCAGACAGAGCGTGTCGTCCGGGAGCTCGTTGACGGGCCCAGCGGCTCTACGGCGGGCGATGAGGGGGCTAAGGCCGCGCGCACGCGCGGAGCGGGCGACGCGCGCCCGGCAGCCATCGTGGACCTGGAAGACCGACTCCGCACCAAGTGGGGGACCCAAGTTCGGATCACGGCCAAGAGGAGGGGCGGGGAGGTCGCGTTTCTCTGTGCTTCGCGCGAGGAGCTGGACTACGTTCTCGAGCGCTTGGGCTCAGCGATCTGGCAGCAGGCAATGCCGATTGTGGCTGACTCTCTGCATGAAGCAGAGAGCAACAACGAGATGCGCCTCTGAGCCGTGAACGGGCTGCTACGGGATGTCCTTCAGAGCCTCTGATTCCGTGACGGAAGTCACGGCGAATCGGTCAGATAGATCGCAACACGCGGACCGGTACTTTTAACGGCAAGATCAGACCCGGATCTCCTGAAACTAATCGCTCCGGAGTAGTGACTCAAGAGATTGCGATCCGGCACGATGCCTTGAGCGATCTTCGACGGTTCCGCGGCTTCCTGCTCGGGCTGCTCGGCCGCGGCCGATGAATCTCCCTCTGTCGGAGCGACCGGTTCTTCAGCGCCCTCCATGGGGGGTGCCGGCGTGGGGGCCAGGGCGCTCAGAACAACGAAGGTGCCGGCCGCGACCTCGTCCACGGCGCCGCCCGAGGCGCGGATCTCGCGCACCAGCTTCAGAAACTCGCGGCACGCGACCGGAGCATCCTTCATGTAGAGACCGATGCGCACTTCTCCCAGGCTCGTGGACAAAGTGACCCAGTGTTCTTCGGGAGGCTGCGGATTAGCCTCGGGCATCTCGTTCGTGGAGCGCCAGGCCTTCTCGGCGCGGATGTCCGCGAGCAACGCGGCGGTGCGCGGCTCCTCCCCCTGGGAGGGTGCGTTCAGGAAGTGGTCGGGGAACTCCTCCCGGAGGCGGAGGACGAACTCCTCGGCCCTGTCCAGGTCCTCTTCCGCGAAGGCGCGCTGCGCGCTGAGGAAGAGAGCACCGGGCTCCGCGGACGATCCCTTGATCGTCCCTTCGAACTGGATCTCAGAGGCGCTTCCGCGCGATCCAAGGAACTCGTAGACCTCCTTCCAGGCGTCGGCCTCGCGCGACGAGCTGCGGTGCGTGAAGAACAGCGCGGCGACGAGGATGATGCCGCCGAGCAGCAGCGCCCCCAGCAGGCGGGCGCGGTACTTCATCCAGAATCCCGCGCTCAAGAGGGTGTAGTAGCTGGCCTTGGTAGGCGGGTTGGGACTGGCCATTCATCACTCCTGGCGCCAGAGTCGAGACGTGGGTCGCTTCGACAGGAAGGGCGCCTATTCTAGGTAGGTGACGTGCTGGTGTCAGCAAAGGACCGGTCGCCACCGTGACGAGAAAAGGAGAGAGCGGCGCCTGCCCGGAGTGCCGCGCGCCGATCGACTGGGAGGCCTTGTCGCACGAAGGGATCCTCCACGGCAGGACCCAGGCGATGGGGGGGCCCTTCTTTACCATTTCCTGCCCCGCCTGCCATGAACCGCTGGTCGCCGAGGGCGGGGTGGGCCGCGTCTATCGCTTCCAGCGCGCGCGCGACCTGCCGCGCGGATCCTGCGCGCGCCGAGCTCTGCGCTTCTTCCTCGGCAAGGGGCGCGCGCCGCGCGCGAAGCCGAGAAGCGTCTCTCCCGGCGGCGAGAGCCCGCGCCAGGATGCGCGCTCCGCGCGGCCGCCGGACCCGCAGCTTCCGCCGCGCGGCCGGCACCTCCGCGCGCAGCTCGAGGTTCTCGGTCTTCCCGAGGACGTGTCCCTGGACGGCGTGAAGCGCCGCTTTCGCCAGCTCGCCAAGCAGTTCCACCCCGACCTGTTCCTGCGCGCAACGGAAGGCGAGCGCCAGCAGGCGGAACAACGCTTCGTCCGCATCGCCCTGGCGTACCGCCACGTGCTCGACCACTGGCAGGAGCCTTGACTCCCGCAAGGTGGTTCTCGTTCGCGCCGCGAACGGTTAGCATACGCGGACGTTCGCGTCCGTCGTCACCCAGGGTCTTCCCACGCGGAAGCCGGTTGCATGCTTGCCACGGCCCTCGAGCATCCGACGCTCGTCCTGAACCGCAACTGGACGGTCATCAGCGTCGTTCCCGTGCGGCACGCGCTCGTGCTCGTGTGCCGGGACGCGGCGCGCTTCATCTCGCCGGAGACCTACGAGACGCACGACATGTCATCGTGGGCCGCTCAGGCCGTGGGAGCGGACGAGACCACGATCCATCTCGTGTCGCGCGTGATCCGCGTGCCCGAGGTGATCGTGCTCACCCGGTACGACCGCATGCCGCGCCGCGAGGTCCCATTCACGCGGCGCAACCTGTACCGCCGTGACCGCTACACCTGCCAGTACTGCGGCGGAAAGCCGGGCTCCGAGAACCTCTCCATAGATCACGTCATTCCCCGCTCATCCGGCGGGCCGACCGGCTGGTCGAACTGCGTGCTCGCCTGTCTTTCGTGCAACGTGCGCAAGGCCAACCGCATGCCCGCGGACGCGGGACTGACGCTGCTGCGCAAGCCCTCGCGCCCGCGCTGGGTGCCGCAGGTCACGCTGCCCGAGGGCCTGATCAAGAAGTCCTGGCCGCAGTTCGTTTCCGACCGCTACTGGGAAGTGGAACTGACGGATTGACGCCGCGAACGCGGAACCGATGCGCGTGTGTCTATTGACGAGGACGTCTGTCATGAAGCCTATGTTTGCCACTCTGATCTGCTGTCTGCTGCTGGCCGCGGCAGCGGCCGCTGACGTCGTGACCTTGAACGATGGCCGCAAGTTCGAAGGCACGGTCATCGAGCAAACCGCCGAGAAGGTCGTCATCAAGACGAGGTTCGGCGTGAGCGAGCTGAAGGCCGCGGACGTGGCCAGCGTGGAGATCAAGTCCACTCCCGAGGAGGAGTTCAAGCAGCGCCGGGAAGCGGCGGCGGGCGACACCAAGGCCCTGTTCGACCTCTACGTCTGGGCCACGTCGAACAGCCTGAAGAACCAGGCCAAGATCGCGCTGCGCGACGTGATCAAGGCCGACCCGAATCACGAAGAAGCGCGCCGCCTTCTCGGCTACGTCCGCTTCGAGGACCGCTGGGTCACGGAGAAGGAGCACGAGCGCCTGTCCGCCGAGAAGGAACGCAAGGACATGCAGGCCAAGGGGCTCGTCCTGCACGAGGGCAAGTGGATGACGCCCGAGGAAAAGGAAGAGGCGGTGAACCTCGCGAAGGGCATGGTCAAGGTGGACGGCCAGTGGGTCGACATGAAGGACAAGGAGCGCAAGGAGGAAGATGCCAAGCGCCGCCAGGAGGCCGAGGAGCATCGCGCCAACGGCGAGTTCTTCGTCAACGGCAAGTGGGTGGCCAGGAAGGAAGCGGAGGCGTTCTTCGCGGACGTGGAGAATCCCTATCGCGCCGAGGGCGATCACGTCCTTCTGTGCACGAACAACGGCATCGAGTTCGGGGACCGCATGCTGGTCACGGCCGAAGCGGCGTACCGCAAGGCGAACGAGTTCTTCGGGACCGAGCCGAAGATGGACGGCCGCAAGTTTCCCGTGTACGTCGTGGCGGGCCTCGAAGACTACAACCTGCTCGGCAACCGATGGGGCGCGGACGAGAAGTCCTCGAACTACGCGGCCTTCGTGACTCCATGGCTCCCCGAGGAGCAGACCGGCGGAATCGACATGGCCTCCGTCACCCAGTACTACAAGGACGCATCCCTGACCGAGGTCTACGTCCACCACGCCGTGGTCGAGCAGTTCGTCCGCCGAATCATGGGGCCGACCGCCGCCGACCCTGCGCCGCGCTGGTTCATCGACGGGGTGTCCTCGTACATCGAGCGCTGGCAGAACCCCAAGTTCTTCACCTGGAGCCGGGAGCGGTTGATTGCCGTGGGGGGCATGCTGAAGATGAAGACCTACTTCGGCGGCTACCAGCCGAGCGAGCAGTACATCCTGGGCGGCGGCTTGCTCGTGGCCTTCGTGAAGAGCGACAAGTGCCCGGAAGACCTGCTGAAGGAGTGGAACGACTCGGTGGCGGCCTTGATCGCCGGGGAAGGCGTCCAAAAGGCTTTCCGCAGCCTCGAGAAGGCCTTCGCCAAGCACGAGGACGTCCTGCGCGAGTTCGGGAACCTCTGAGCGCTGAGATCAGAACTGGGCACGAAACGGCCCTTATTCGGTGCCATCGCCGCGCCAACGAACGCCGGGACCGAAGAAGATCGCGCACGCGACAAAACGGGCGGAAAAACACGAATATAACAGGAAGAAACCGCCGCATTGCCTGCCGCCGTCCCTCGCTGGGATGATGTCGCCCGCCCGCGGCGACCTCTTCGATGTTCTGTGCCACTAGCCACCAGGGTTTTCGCACCGCGCGAAGATTTCAGCTTATCGAGAAGCCGCAAGGCGCCCGATGCTCGGTTGCCGCCTTCCGACTTCGACCTTCGAACTTCGAACTCGCGGCGGCGCCGAGGCAGTCGCCCGGGGAGTCGCTGCGCTTGGTTGCGCAGCCGCCGCGATGTGCCGATCCGGCGCATTCTCTTCGCGAGACCCGAAGGTCTGGTGATGTCTCGGCCGGACAGGGTCGCGTGAAGCTCGCGGCCAAGTGGAGGGCGCGAACGTAAGACCTTCATCAACAGAGCTCTTGCGAGGATTCTGTCGAACAGGCCAGGAACCTGACCTGCGAGAATCTGACCCGCACCGTTTGGCACCAACGTTGCGACTTCATTGTGTTTCCCTGGCGCCGCCATGTGACCGTGCTCGATCCGCCGGCGCGCCGCCCGAACATCTACTCGACTGAAGCGGAGGTACGAAGAATGATCAGAGCCACGCGCTTGGCCGCGCACCGGTCGCCAGCCGGTCTCTTCCTGGCGGCTGCGATCGCGCTGGGCTGTTTCGCGGCGCCAGGACTCGCTCAGGAAGCGCTGGGCGCGGATCGCCTTCTGCCCGAGGGGACGATCCTGGTGTTCTCGGTGGATGATCTGGCGGCGTCTTCGCAGGCCGAAGCAAGCATGCCGCTGAACAAGATCCTGGCCGAGCCGGATGTTCAGGCGTTCCTGGATAAGCCCAAGACCATGGCGAGCGAGGCCCTGGGCAAGCTGCTCGAGGAAGCGCGCAAGGAGAAGGGCTTCGAGGACTTCAACATCTCCCTGGACCAGCTCATGGGCGGCAGCTACGGCCGCTTCTTCCTGGCGCTGACGCACGTCCGCCTGCCTGATCTCCAGGCGGGATGGGAGATGCCGGACATCGGTCTGATCCTGGGCATCGAGGGCAAGGAAGGCGCGCCAGACTGGCAGGCGCTGCTGAAGGAGATGGTCAGCCGCGCCGCGGGCAGCTCCGGCGTGGAGATCGGTTTCCAGCCCGTGGCGGGCGAGAACTACAGCTACGAGGAGTTGGTGGGAGGCGAAGGCGAGCGTCCTCCGATGCTGCTCGGCAGGGTCGGCGACCTGCAGCTCTTCTCCCTGAGCCACGTGTCCATGAAGGCGGTCATGGATCGCGTTGCCGGGAAGTCGACGGAGCCGTCTCTCGCCGATGGCGCGCGCTACCAGCGGGCGCAGAAGAAGCTCGGCCTGGCGTCGCCCGGCTCGTCGCGCTTCTACCTGAACACCGAGGTCGCGATCCACATGGTCGCCGAGGCCGTCAAGCTCGGCCTTGGGGAGGCGGGCCAGACCCAGTATCTCCCGCGCGTCGACCAGGTGATCGACATGCTGGGGCTGCTCTGCCTGAAGGAGGTCGCGTCCGCGGGAATCTCCGAGGACGGGATCGCCGTCAGCAATGCCTGGATCGGCACGGAAGGCGAGATGAAGGGGCTGATGAAGCTCGATCCGGGCAAGCCGGTCGATTTCGCCCTGCTCGACGAGATCCCGCAGGACACCGCCAGCTTCGCGCTCTTCTCCCTGGACGTGAGCGTGCTGTACGACGTGGTCATGGACGTGGTGCGAACGGTGGACGAGGGCGTGTACCAGGAGGCCCAGCAGGCGCTGCAGGGCATCGGCGCCCAGATCGCCGGAGAGGGCAACCCGCCGCTCGACCTGCGCAATGACGTGCTCGCCAACATCGGACCGTCCTTCGTCTTCATGCAGCCGCAGTCAGCCAGCGCCATGTCGCCGTCCATGTTCTTCCTGGCCGAGGTGAGAGAGCCGGAGAAGGTGATCCAGAGCCTCAAGAGCATCCTCGGGTTCGCCGGCGCCATGACGAACGGCGCGCTCAAGCTGCGCTCGTCGGCCTACAAGGAAGTCGAGATCCACCAGATCGAGTTCGGCGGGGACATGGCGATGATCCCGTTGAGCCCCTGCTTCGCGCTGGCAGGCGACCGCCTGTGCATCTCGCTGAACGTCGGCGACCTGAAGCGGCACCTGCGCCGCGGCGAGAAGCCCGGGCCGAGCATCAAGGAGAACCCGGAGTTCCAGCGCTTCTTCAGCAGGCTGCCCGAGGGCAAGCCGCTCGGGTCGCTTTCGTACACGGACGTGCGCTACTCGGTCGAGAGCGCCTACGGCCAGCTCGCGATGACCCTGCCGATGCTGACGATGGCCGCCGACTTCGAGCTGCCGGTGGACATGGCCCTGCTGCCGCCGACCGATTCCATCACCAAGCACCTCTTCAGCTCGCTCTCCTACTCGCTCCACGAAGAGGACGGCGCGCTCATGGCCAGCTACGGGCCGGTGGGCGGCGAGATCGTGGGCGCCCTGGTGAAGGGCCTCGTGGCCGGGGCGGTCATCATCGGCTGGCAGCGCTTCGAGGAGGAGCGCAGCCAGGTCACGCTCGCGCCCACGCCGACCGAGCCCGCGCAGCAGACTCCCGAGGACCAGGTGCGCATCGACCTGAGCAACCTCAAGGCCGGCGTCACGATCTTCAAGCTGCAGAACAGCCGGCTGCCGGACGCGCTCGAGGACCTGCTGCAGCCGACCGAGGCCTACCCGAACGGCTGCCTCGGGCCAGGCGGCATCCCCAGCGATCCGTGGGGCAACGCCTACAGCTACAGGCGCACGGAGAGCGGGTACGTGCTCTGGTCGTTCGGGCCGAACGGCGCGGATGACAGCGGCGAGGGCGACGATCTCGCCGTGGAGAAGAAATAGCGCGGCGTCAGGCTGCGCATGACCCGGGGGCGCGGGCCGCAGGGTCCACGCCCCCGGTGCGCGTCTCCGGCCGCGCCGGCTTCGGAGTATCCCCGGCCGGGGAGCTGCCGTAGCATGGAAGGCGCGCCCGCGGCCACAACAGGAGCGGTTCCATGTCGGTCTTCAGCAAGCTCGCCAGCCTGCGCCATTCGGTCCGCTCGGGCGTGCTCGCGCGCACCCTCGCCGTCCTGCTGGGCGGCACCCTGAACCAGAAGGTCATCGTTATCCTCGGCCTCGCGATCGTGCTCGGGAGCGTCTACTACCTCCTGGTCAACCTGTGGCAGCCGCTGATCTGCGGCGCGGTGGGGATGGTGTTCATCTTCCTGGCCATGCGCGACTACGAGAGGAGCACCGGGAACAGGACGTGAGCGACGAGAGCGGCCGGCGGCTTCGCGACCGGATCCTTCCGCCGGTGGCGTCCTTCCTCGGCCCGGCCGCGGTGCTCGGCCTCGGCTGCACGTGGAAGGTGCGGCGCCGCGGGCGCGATCCTTTTCAGGAGCGGAAGAAGGGCGCGGCCTTGCGGTGCATCGTCACGCTCTGGCACGACACGCTCTTCCCGCTGGCCTACGTGCACCGGAACGAAGGCGCCACCGTGCTTGTGTCGCGGCACGGCGACGGCGAGCTGACCGTGCGCGTGCTGCGGAAGCTCGGCTTCCAGGTGGCGCGCGGCTCCACCACGCGCGGCGGCGCCGCCGGCCTGCGCGACCTGGTGCGCGTCGCGCGCGCCCAGGATTGCGACCTGGCGATCACGCCGGACGGCCCGAGGGGGCCGGCGCGGCGCGCGCAGCCGGGCGTCGCCTATCTCTCCGCGCTCACCGGCTTCCCCATTCTGCCCCTGGCGCTTCGCGCGGACCGGGCGTGGCGCTTCTCCTCCTGGGACCGCTTCCAGATCCCCAAGCCCGGCGCGCGCGTCGCGGTCGTGGCCGGCGCGCTGCTCGCCGTGCCGCGCGCGGCGCTCGAGGAGAGGATCCCCGAGCACCTGCGCGCGTTCGAAGAGGAGATGCGCCGCGCCGAAGGCGTGGCGAGCGATCTCCTCGCGGAAAGGTGGTGAGGACGTGGCCGCCGCCCTGCGCATCGGCACCGCGGGCTGGTCCTACCCCGACTGGCGCGGCGTGGTCTACCCGAGGAACGTGCCCGACGGCTTCGACGCCCTGCGCTACCTCGCCGCCTACGTCGACGTCATCGAGATCAACAGCACCTTCTACCGCCCGCCCGAGCCGCGCATCGCCGAGCGCTGGGCCGAGACCGTGTCCGGCCTGCCGGGCTTTCGCTTCACCGCCAAGCTCTACCAGGGCTTCACGCACGCGCCGCCCGCGGAGTGGAGCGAGGCCGAGGTGCGCCAGTTCCAGGACGGGCTCTGCCCGCTCGCGGAGGCGGGCCTGCTCGGCGCCGTGCTCGCGCAGTTTCCGTTCTTCTTCGCGAACACGCCCGAGAACCTCGCGCATCTCCAGCGCATCGCCGCCACGTTCGATCTCGCGCCGCTCGTGGTGGAGGTGCGCCACCGCTCGTTCACCAGCCGCGCGGCCCTCGACGCCTTTGCCTCCCTCGGCCTCTCCTTCTGCAACGTCGATCAGCCCCTGGCGCGCACCTCGATCGAGCCGGGCGCGCGCGTGACCGGACCCGTGGGCTACTTCCGCCTGCACGGGCGGAACCGCGAGGCCTGGTTCGCCAAGGGGGCGACGCGCGACGAGAAGTACGACTACCTCTATTCAGAGGAAGAGATCGCGCGCTTCGTGCCGCTGGTGCGCGCGCTGCTCGACAAGGCGCCCGAGACGTACGTGGTGGCGAACAACCACTTCCTCGGCAAGGCGCCGGCGAACGCGCTGGAGCTGAAGCACCTGCTGAGCGGCGAGCCCGTGGAGGTGCCGCCCGCCTTGATCGAGGCGTATCCGCGCTTGCGCTCCCTGGCGGGGGAGGGGCCGTGAAGAGCCACCACGTGCAGGTCGTGGCGCCGGACCTGGCGGAGCAGATCCGCGCCCAGCTCGAGGCCGACGGGTTCCGCCTGGGCGGGGCGCCGTACGCGGCCTTCGAGGCGGTCGGGAGCGACGTGCGCGTGACCTACTACGGCAAGCGCGGCAAGCTCCTCATCCAGGGGGCGGGCACGGAGGGCCTGCTGCAGCGGCTCGCGCACTTGCTGCCCGCGACCGCGGACACGGAGTCGCAGGCGGTCCCGGGCGCGGGCGAAAACGCGGACGCGGCGGTCAACGAGCCGACCATCGGCAGCGACGAGTCCGGCAAAGGGGACTACTTCGGCTCGCTCGTGGTCGCGGCCTGCCTGGTCCGGCCCGAGGACGTCGCCTGGCTGCGCCGCCTCGGCGTGCGCGACTCCAAGGAAGCCACGCGCCACACCATCATGACGGCCGAGGGCATCATCCTGGCGCGCCTGCCCGCGGCCGTGGTCGAGCACGAGCCCCCGGAGTACGGGCGGCTCCACGCCGAGACGCGGAACGTCAACGCCATCCTCGGCCGCGCGCACGCCCAGGTCATCGCCGAGCTGCTCGACAAGGGAGGGTGCCAGCGCGCGATCGTCGACCGCTTCGGCGGCGAGCACTACGTGCGGGACGCGCTCGGCGAGCGGGCGAAGGGGCTCTGCCTGCGGCAGATCCCGCGCGCCGAGGCCAACCCGGCCGTGGCCGCGGCGTCCTTCCTGGCGCGCGCGCGCTTCCTGCGTTCGCTCGAACGTCTCTCCGACGAAGTCGGCGTGGACCTTCTGCCCGGCGCCGCGCCTGTGGTGGAGAAGGTGGCGCGCAAGGTCGTGGCGATCGGCGGCGGCGCGCTCCTCTCGCGGGTGGCCAAGATGCACTTCAAGACGACCCGGCGCGTCCTGCGGTGAGCGCGCGGCGCGTCATCCTCTTCGTGTGGGTGGTGTACGGCCTGCTCGGCGGCGCCGGCCTGCTCTGGATGGGGCTGCGCGGCGACGACCTGCTGCATGTCCTGCTCGCCGGGCAGGTGCGCTTCGCGGTCGCGGCCGCCGCCGGCCTGGCCGTCGCGCTCGCCGTGACCCTCGTATCCGACGCGATCCTCGACCGCTTCGCCTGGACCGACTTGCTGCGGCGCGAGGTGGTGGAGCTGCTTTCTCCCCTGACCAGGCGGCGCGTCGTGGCCGTGGCGCTCCTTTCCGGCGTGGCGGAAGAGGTCTTCTTCCGCGGGGCGCTCCTCCCTTGCATCGGGCTCGTGCCGTCCGCCGTGCTCTTCGGGCTGCTGCATACCGCGGGCGAACGGCGGCTCCTCGGCTGGGCGCTGTTCGCGACCGCGGCCGGCCTCCTGCTCGGCGGCCTGTTCCTCTTGACCGGAGGGCTTCTGGCGCCGGCCCTGGCGCACGCGCTCATCAACGGCATCCAGCTCTGGCGGCTGGCCAGACAACGCGGCGGCAGCCGGAATTGATGGCCAGCGCGGCGTCTGCTACCCTGCTTGCGGGTGAGTCTGATCCTCCAGAACGCCGCCAGGTAACCAGATGATGCCCGCAAAGGAAGCGCGCTCTCGCAAGGGACTCGCGGAGTCCTTCATCGGCCGCGACATCGTCTCGATGCGCGACCTGAGCACCGAGCAGGTTCTCTACATCCTCGATCTGGCCGAGGAGTATGAGGAGATGAACGAGCCGCTGCTCAAGGGCCGCATCCTCGCCAACCTCTTCTTCGAGCCGTCCACGCGCACGCGGCTTTCGTTCCAGGCGGCGATGGGGCGGCTTGGCGGCTCGTGCATCGGCTTCGCGGACGCCAGCAACTCCTCGGTCTCCAAGGGCGAGTCGCTGGCCGACACCATTCGCGTGGTGGAGAACTACTGCGACATCATCGTCATTCGCCACAAGTACGAGGGCGCGGCGCGGCTCGCCGCCGACTACACGGCGCGGCCGGTCTTGAACGCCGGCGATGGCGCCAACCAGCATCCCACCCAGACGCTCCTCGACCTCTACACCATCCGCAAGATCCACGGCCGCATCAACGACCTGCGCGTGGCCTTCCTCGGCGACCTGCGCTACGGCCGCACGGTGCACTCGCTCATCGAGACCCTGGCGCGCTTCGAGTGCCAGTTCGTGCTGGTGTCCCCGCCGCAGCTCCGGTTGCCCACCGAGATCCTCGATGACCTGGCCGCGCTCGGGGTGCGCTGCCGCGAGGAGTTCGATCCGTCGATCCTGCCGCGCGACGTCGACATCCTCTACACCACGCGCATCCAGAAGGAGCGCTTCCCTGACCCGATCGATTACGAGCGCGTGAAGAACGCCTTCCGGCTCGACCGCGAGGCGCTCTCCACCTACGACAAGACCGTCACCGTGATGCACCCGCTGCCCCGCGTGAACGAGATCTCCACCGATCTCGACGACTACGAGGGCGCCGCGTACTTCAAGCAGGCGAAGAACGGCATCACCGTGC
>JACQZJ010000041.1 GCA_016213895.1 Planctomycetota bacterium
GCGTCCGGGGCCGGCTGCGCGACTTCCGGTGCATCGCGTGCGCGACGAACGAGCAAGGGCTCGTCGAGGCAGAGGCGATGCCAGCGGTTCGGAGCGGTGAAGGTACGGGCGGTGCGAGGTGGCACGGCGTCGCGGGCCGGCGCGGTGTCCGGCCAGGTCCAGCACGGCAAACGTCAAGGCGGCTGCCCGCCGGAGGGAATGCATCGCGCGTTCGCACAAGGCGGCGGCGAGCTCAGTGCGCGGGATGGACGCCAGCGGGCGAGTCCAGCACCTCCCGCACCTTGCGGGTGAGTTCAGCCAGCGTGTACGGCTTGCTGAGGAACTGCGCGTCCTGGTCGAACTGCTCGGGCCGCAGGACGGCGTCTTCGGCATAGCCGGACGTGTATAGGAACCTCATTCCGGGATGCGGGGTCGCGAGCCGCGTCGCCAGGTCGCGTCCGCTCATCCCCGGCATGACGATGTCGGTCAACACCAGGTGGACTGGTCCGCGGTGACGCTCCAGCAGGAGCAGAGCCTCCTCGCCGCTGCCCGCGGCAAGCACGAGGTAGCCAACCCCCTGCAAGACACGCTTCGCCAGATTACGAACGGACACGTCATCCTCGACGACGAGGATGGTCTCGGCGCCATGCTCCCGTGTCGCAGCGGGGGCTGGCTCGGCCTTGCGCGCCGCTTCCTCGACGCGCGGCAGGTAGATCGTGAAGGTAGTCCTCTTGCCGGGTTCGCTCGCGACCCAGATGCTGCCGCCGCTTTGTTTGACGATGCCGTACACCGTGGAGAGGCCGAGTCCGGTTCCCTTCCCCGGACCCTTGGTCGTGAAGAAGGGTTCGAAGATGCGCGCGCGCGTCTTCTCGTCCATGCCGACGCCCGTGTCGCTGACGACCAGCATCACGTGCGCACCAGGCCGCGTGGACGGGTGGTCCGCGACGTAGGCCTGGTCAAGCTGGACGTCGCGCGTCTCGATGGACAAGGTCCCGCCGTAGGGCATGGCGTCCCGCGCATTGATGGCGAGGTTCAAGATCACCTGCTCGATCTGTCCGCGATCCGCCCTCGTGGCGCCGAGGGGCCCCGCCGGCTGGAGGAGCAGCTCGACGTTCTCGCCGATGACGCGCCGGAGCATGGCCTGCATGCCGTCCACAACCTCGCTCAGGTCGAGGGTCTCGGGCTTCATGACCTGCCTGCGGCTGAAGGCCAGGAGCTGGTGCGTGAGAGAGGCGGCCCGGTCCGCGGCTTGGCGGATGTCCCCGAGCTCGGCGGTCAGCGGATCGGCTTCCAGCAGCCTCATCAGGACGAGGTCCACCGTGCCGATGATGACGGTCAGCAAGTTATTGAAGTCGTGCGCAAGACCGCCCGCGAGCTGTCCCACGCTCTCCATCCTCTGAGCGCGCATGAGCTGGGACTGGAGTTCCATGCTCTCGGTGATGTCGACGGTCGAGCCGACCAGTCGGACGCGCGTGCCGTCGCCGGAGCGCACCTCGGAAGCGCGGGCCAGGATGTGGCGGTAGGTGCCGTTCTTGTGGCGAAAACGGAAGGCCGACTTCAAGTCCCGAGCGTCGCTGCTGAGGAAGGCCTGCAGGGCCTCGAGAACGGAGTCGAGGTCGTCGGGATGGACGCGGCTCTGCCATTCGCTGAAGTCGTCCGAGATCTCGTCGTCGCCATAGCCGATCTGCTGCTTCCACTGCGAGGAGTAGCGCACCTTGTTGGTGCGCAAGTCCCAGTCCCAGAGGCCGACCTTGCCGGCGGTGACCGCGAGCAGCAGGCGCTCCTTCGCCTCGCGCAAGTCGGCCTCGCCGCGCCTGCGCTCGCTGACGTCGCGCATGATCCCGAGCACGGCCGTGACGGCGCCGCTCGCATCGCGCAGCGGGCCGGCGTGCGCCTCGATCCAGCGGGAGCCGCCCTTGAGACCGCCCACCTGGAACTGAAGGACGCCGGACTCGCCGCCCATCACTCGCTCGAGAAGCCGGCGGAACCCCACGCGGTGTTCCTCGGCGATGAACGCCTCGAGGAGGCTGTTCTCGACCTGCGCGGGCGCGTCGGCTTCCAGCATGCGCAGGCCGGCGGGGTTGATGTGCAGCAGCGAGCCATCGACAGCGAGCAGCACCACGCCATCGAGCTCGTTTTCGAGAATGGCCCGCAGGCGGGCTTCGCGCGCGGCGAGGTCGCGGTTGGCCTCCTCCAGCTCGAGGGCCTTCTTCTCGAGCTTGCGGACCAGGGCCTCACTGTACAGCTTGAGGATGTCCTCTTCCGCGACCGGCGGCGGCGGCGCCGTGCGCTTCCTGACCGGCCCGCCGGCCAGCAGGCCGTGGATTCGGACCATGAAGACGTCCGGCTCGGCAGGCTTGAGGATGAAGGCGTCCGCTCCGAGTTCCAGCGCGAGCTGTTCGTCCCGCGGGTCGGTGTAGGTGGCGGTGTACACGACCAGGGGAATCCCCCGGAGCAGGGCGTCGGCCTTGCAGCGGCGCAGCAGGGTGTAGCCATCCATCACCGGCATGAGGAGGTCGGTGACGATCAGGTCGGGTGTTGCGAGCCGAGCCTTGACCAGAGCCTCGGCGCCGTGGCGCGCCTCGTCCACGTCGCAGCCGTGGCCCCGCAGGAGCACCCGCAGGAAGTAAAGGCCCTCCTCCTTGTCGTCCACGATCAGCACGCGGGTCATGGGACGTCCTTTCCTCCGGATTCGGGAAGGAGCCGCTCAACGGCAGGGACGAACGTGTCCGGGTCGATCGGCTTCTCGATGTAGCCGCAGCAGCCGGCCGCGATCGTCCGCTCCCGGTCGCCGCACATCGCATACGAAGTGACGGCGACCACCGGGATCGACCGCGTGGCGGGATCGCTCTTCAGGGCGCGGACCACGGCGTAGCCGTCCATGCCCGGCAGTTGAATGTCGAGCAGGATCAGGTCCGGCCGGGCCTGGTTGGCCAGGTGGAGACCCTGCGGGCCGTCAGGCGCGTGCACGACCTCGTAGCCGTGCTGCTCCAGCAGGAACGTGACCAGGTAGCGGTTGTTCTCGTTGTCTTCGATGAGGAGGATTCTGCGTTTCATGGCGCGGGCGCCCTCGTCAGAGGCAGGGCCAAGGTGAACACGCTCCCTTTGCGCCACTCGCTTTCTGCGCGAAGCTCCCCTCCCATGAGGCGCGCCAGGCGCTGGCTGATGGCGAGGCCCAGGCCAGTGCCCTCGTAGGCGCGCGTGAGCGTGGAGTCGACCTGGCGGAAGGGCCGGAAGAGCGTGGCCAGATCGTGGGGCTCGATGCCGATGCCGGTGTCGGACACGGCGATCTCCAGGTGCGACACGGACAGCCGCACCGTGAGCGCCACGCTGCCGCGCTCCGTGAACTTGATGGCGTTGTTGAGCAGGTTCAGCAGCACTTGCTCCACGCGCCGCGGGTCACCCACTGTCTCGACGGACTCCCGCGGAAGCGTCACGTCCAACCTGAGGCCCTTCTTCTCCGCCAGCGGCTTGACGATGCCGGCGACCTTCTCGATGGAGGCGCGCAGGTCGAAGGGCGCGGCGTCCACGCGCAGCTCTCCCGCCTCGATCTTGGAGATGTCGAGCACGTCGTTGATGAGCGCCAGCAGATGCCGCGCGCTGTCGCGCACCATCTGCAGCTGCTTCCGCTGCTCGGCGTTCAGGGGACCGGCCAGCTCCTGGAGAAGGACGCCGGTGAAGCCGATGATCGAGTTGAGCGGCGTGCGCAGTTCATGCGACATGGTGGCGAGGAAGGCCGATTTCACGCGATCGGCGGCCTCGGCGCGCTCCTTGGCGAGCGCCAGCTGGTCGTACGACTTGCGCATGGCCGCTTCGGCCCGCTTCTGCGCCGTGATGTCCCGCGCGATGCCCAGGAAGCTCCTTATCGCGCCCGTTGCGTCGCGTAGCGCGGTGACGGTCAGGAGGACGGGGACGCGGCTCCCGTCCTTGCGAATGAAGGTCCACTCGTGCTCGTCCGGCTGTCCTGTGCGCGTCTTCACCAGGAGCACCTCGAGATCTGGCGCGAAGGCCCGGTTGAGTTGCGCGGAAAGCGACTGCGCGCGCTGCGCGATTTCCGCGGGATCGAAGAAGATGGCGGCCGTGTGCCTGCCCACCACCTCGTCCGCGCTCCAGCCGAGGAGGCGTTCGGCGCCGCGGTTGAACGTGCGGATGCCGGCTGCGTCGCCGGAGATGATGGCGTCCTCCGCGCCGTCCAGGATGGCCTGATTGAACTCATGGGCCTCGCGCAGCGCGCGCTCAACCTGATGGTGCAACCGGAGGCTGCGCTGGATCAAGAGCAGGGCTCCAATGACCCAAAGCAACGCGATCCCAGCGCCGAGCAGCACGACCGTGACCGTGAAGCGCGCCGTGGCGCGGGTCGCTTCCTCGCGCTCGCGCAGGATCGCCTCCTCCGCGGCCTGCATTTCACGGACGACGGCGCGCAGGCGGTCATGAACCTGCTTCCCCATGCCCTTGGCGGTCATGTCCCGGGCCGCCTCGAATCCAAGGGAGCGCCGCGCCTCGATGATCTGCCGCGCGACGTCCAGCCTCTCGGTCGTGACCAGCTCCAGGGCGTCGAGCCGGCGCTGCTGCGCGGGATCGACGAGCGTTCCGCGCAGGGCCAAGAGCCTGGCTCGAACACCCGCGGCCGCTCCGTGATACGGCTCGAGGAAGGACTCGTCGCCCGTGACGGTGAAGCCGCGCTGCCCGGTCTCGGCGTCGGTGGCAAGGGAGAGGATCCCTGCGAGCTGGGCGAGGACCTCGCTGGCTTGCTTCACGGACTCGGCGTTCGAGGCCAGCTGCGTGGTACTGCGGTAGGAGACCGTCCCGATGGCGCTGAAGAGGAGCAGCGTCACGGCGAAGCCGGTGATGACCTGCCTCTCGATCGACAGCGTCATTCAGCCGTCCTCCCTGGCGACCGGGCTCGAGTCCAAGCCCGCACGGCCGCGGCGGCCCTCGAAGGCCCAACTTCGTCCCTCGGCGGCGACCCGCCTCGACCTGCTCCTGCGGTCAAGCGGATTCTACCGGACGAGGGGCGCCAGGGGCAGCAAGCAACCAGCGCATGCCGGCGCGCTGCTCCCGTGGGCGTGCGCGCCGACGAAAAGGGCCGGTCCGGCGGAGCAGGCCGCCGGACCGGCCCTGATGATTCGTGGTGGAGCCTAGGGGGATCGAACCCCTGACCTTCTGGATGCCATCCAGACGCTCTCCCAGCTGAGCTAAGGCCCCACGCTGTTTTGATGGTGCTCGCGGAACCGAGAAGTCTAGGCCGCCAGGGCAGGGCAGTGCAAGTGAAACCAGCCCGGCCGCGGAATTCGCCGGAAGGCGCCCCGCGGCCGCCGCCTATAATGCCCGGTTTCTCCGTTCTCGCGAACTCGCTGGTCCCAGGAGCCGACCGGATGTCCGGACACGCAGATTCCTCGCGCCGCGCCTACGACCACGCCGCCATCGAGGCGAAGTGGCAAAGGTACTGGCTCGAGCACCGGACGTTTCGCGCCGAGGACGGGAAGCCCGGCCCCAAGGCCTACGTGCTCGACATGTTTCCCTACCCCTCGGGCGCGGGGCTGCACGTCGGCCACCCCGAGGGCTACACCGCCTCGGATATCGTGGCGCGCTACCTGCGCATGCGGGGCAGGAACGTGCTGCATCCCATGGGCTGGGACTCGTTCGGGCTGCCGGCGGAGCAGTACGCCATCCAGACGGGCACGCACCCGGCGGA
Organism: Planctomycetota bacterium; assembly: GCA_016213895.1. Lineage (GTDB taxonomy): Bacteria > Planctomycetota > B15-G4 > B15-G4 > JADJEK01 > JACQZJ01. Next base: position 5,675 of record JACQZJ010000041.1, read on the forward strand.
GAGCACGCGCCAGAACATCGCCACGTTCCGCCGCCAGATCCAGGCGCTCGGCTTCAGCTACGACTGGGAGCGGGAGATCGCCACGAGCCACCCGGCCTACGTGCGCTGGACGCAGTGGCTGTTCCTGCAGCTCTGGCGCCGCGGCCTGGTGTACGAGGCGGAGGTGCCGGTCAACTGGTGCCCCGCTCTCGGCACGGTGCTCGCCAACGAGGAGGTGATCGACGGCCTGAGCGAACGCGGGGGGCACCCGGTCATCCGCCGGCCGATGCGCCAGTGGATGCTCAGGATCACGGCCTACGCCGAGCGGCTTCTCGCCGACCTCGACGAGCTCGACTGGTCCGAGTCGCTGAAGACCATGCAGCAGAACTGGATCGGCCGCTCCGAGGGAGCCCAGGTCACGTTCCAGGTGGAAGGCCTGGACGCGATGGTCGAGGTCTTTACCACCCGGCCGGACACGTTGTTCGGCGCCACCTACCTGGTTCTCGCCCCGGAGCACGCGCTCGTGCGCCGCATCGCCGCGCCCGAGCGTAGGCAAGAGGTCGAGGCGTACATCGCGGCCGCGGCGTGCAAGTCGGATCTCGACCGCACCGAGCTGGCCAAGCAGAAGACCGGCGTCTTCACCGGTGCGTACGCCATCAACCCGGCGAGCGGCGAGAGCATCCCCGTCTGGATCGGCGACTACATCCTGGCGTCGTACGGTACGGGCGCGATCATGGCCGTGCCCGCGCACGACGAGCGCGACCACGAGTTCGCCCGGACCTTCGGCCTGGAGGTGCGTTGCGTGGTCTCGCCCGACGGCGCGCGCGCGCCTGAGCCGGGCGCGGCCTTCACGGGCGAGGGCTTCGCCATGAACTCGGGCGCCTTCGACGGCCTGCCGACCGCCGAGTTCAAGAAGCAGATCACGGCCTGGCTGGAGGAGCGCGGCATCGGCCGGGCGGCGGTGAACTACCGCCTGCGCGACTGGCTGTTCTCGCGCCAGCGCTACTGGGGAGAGCCGTTTCCCCTGGTGCGCTGTCCGGCGTGCGGCGTTGTTCCGGTGCCGGAGAACGAGTTGCCCGTGCTGCTGCCCGAGGTCCCCGACTACCGGCCGACCAGCGAGGGCGAGCCCCCGCTCGCCCGCGCGTCCGGCTGGGTGGCCACCTCCTGTCCGGCGTGCGGCGGCGCCGCGGAGCGCGATACGAACACGATGCCCAACTGGGCGGGTTCGTGCTGGTACTACCTGCGCTTCATCGATCCGCGAAACGACGCAGCGCCTTTCGACCCGGCAAAGGCGGCCTACTGGCTGCCGGTCGACCTGTACATCGGCGGCACCGAGCACGCCGTGCTGCACCTCTTGTACGCGCGCTTCTGGCACAAGGTTTTCTACGACGCCGGCCTGGTGACCACGAAGGAGCCGTTCCAGCGCCTGGTGAACCAGGGCATGATCCTCGGCGAGGACGGGGAGAAGATGTCCAAGTCGCGCGGGAACATCATCAACCCGGACGACGTGGTGGCCGAGCACGGGGCCGACGCGCTGCGCCTCTACGAGATGTTCATGGGCCCGCTGGAGTCGGTGAAGCCCTGGAACACGCGCGCCATCTCCGGAGTGCGCCGCTTCCTCGAGCGCGTCTTCGACCTGTTCTCGCGTCAGGTGAGCGACGAGCCGCCGCCGGAGGCGGAGCGGCGTCTGACGCACCGTACGATCAAGGCGGTCACCGAGGACGTCGAGAGCGTCAGCCAGTTCAACACCGCGATCTCGCGCATGATGGAGCTCTTGAACGGCGTCGCCGGCAACGGCGTGCAGCACCGCGAGACGCTCGAGACCTTCGCCCGGCTGCTCGCGCCCTTTGCTCCGCATCTCGCCGAGGAGGCCTGGCAGCTGCTCGGGCATGGCGACGGCATCGCGCGCGCGCCCTGGCCGCTCTGCGACGAGGACCTCTGCCGGGAGAGCGAGGTCGAGATCGCGGTGCAGGTCATGGGCAAGCTGCGCGCGCGCGTCAAGGTGGCAGCGGGCGCGGGTGAGGAGGCCCACCGCGCCGCCGCGCTGGCCGATCCGCGCGTCCTGCGCGCCATCGGCGGCCGGGAAGTGGCCAAGCTGATCGTGGTCAAGGAACGTCTGGTCAACATCCTGCTCGGCAGGTGACGGCAAGTCAGGGCGGCTCACACATGGCGGACGACAGGAAGATCACGCGGCGCGACGAGGACTACTCCGGCTGGTACCAGGACATCGTGCTGCGCGCCGCGCTCGGCGACTACTCGCCGGTCAAAGGGTGCATGGTCTTCCGCCCGCGCGGCTACGCCATCTGGGAGAAGATCCAGGCGGACCTCGACCGGCGCTTCAAGGAGACCGGCCACCAGAACGCCTACTTCCCGCTGCTCATTCCCGAGTCGTTCATGCGCAAGGAGGCGGAGCACGTCAAGGGCTTCGCGCCCGAGTGCGCGGTGGTGACCCACGGCGGCGGCGCCTTGCTGGAGGAGCCGCTCATGATCCGCCCGACCTCGGAGACGATCATCGGCTACATGTTCGCCAAGTGGGTCGAGTCCTATCGCGACCTGCCGCTGCTCATCAACCAGTGGTGCAACGTGCTGCGCTGGGAGATGCGTACGCGCCTCTTCCTCAGGACCACCGAGTTCCTCTGGCAGGAAGGGCACACCCTGCACGAGACGCACGCAGAGGCCAAGGAAGAGGTGCTGCGCATGCTCGGCGTCTACAAGGCGTTCGCCGAGGAAATGCTGGCGCTGCCCGTCATCCAGGGCAGGAAGACCGACAGCGAGCGCTTCGCCGGCGCGCTCGAGACCTTGTGCATCGAGGCCTTGATGCAGGACGGCAAGGCCCTGCAGTCCGGGACCTCGCACGACCTCGGCCAGAATTTCGCCAAGGCCTTCGACATCGAGTTCACCGGCCGCGACGGCGGCCGCCAGCACGGCTGGTCCACCTCGTGGGGCGTGTCGACGCGGCTCATCGGCGCGCTTGTCATGGCTCACTCCGACGACCAGGGACTGGTGCTGCCGCCGCGCATCGCGCCCGAGCAGGTGGTGATCGTCCCGATCTGGAAGAAGGACGAGGAGAAGCCTCCGGTCTGCGAGGAGGCGCGCCGGCTCCAGGCCGCGTTCAAGGAGCGCGGGCTCGCCGCCCTCCTCGACGACCGCGACCAGTTCAAGCCCGGTTACAAGTTCAACGAGTGGGAGCTCCGCGGCGTGCCGGTGCGCGTGGAGATCGGCCCGCGGGACGTCGCGAGCCGCCAGTGCGTGCTCAAGCGCCGCACCGGCGGCGACAAGGAGGCCGTGCCGCTTTTGGGCGCGGCGGCGCGCGTGGTCGAGGTGCTGGAGGAGATCCAGCAGCAGCTCTACGCCCGGGCCCTCGCGCTCCGCGAGGCGAACACCCACGTCGCCTCGAGCTACGGCGAGTTCAAGGAGCTCATCGAACAGGGGGGCTTCATCCGCGCCAACTGGGACGGCACGGCCGAGACCGAGGAGAAGGTCAAGAACGAGACCAAGGCGACCATCCGCTGCCTCGAGGACGGCCGCTCCGACCCGACCGGCCCCTGCATGGTGAGCGGCCGCGAGGGCAAGTTCCTCGCGACCTTCGCGCGCGCGTACTGACGCGCCGCGGGCTCGCGGCGCGCCACGCCTCTCCGGGCTCAATCCTCAACAGGTTGTGGCACCCGGAGATTCCACCCCATCCGCTTGATACGGATTCCCCTTTCGCTATCCTTGGGCTGCCGAACCGGAGATCGTTCAGACGCGCAGCACGACGGAGGATAGACCCATGGTGAAGAAGTCGCTCTTCGCCCGTCTCTTCAGCCGCAACGATCGGAACGGCGATCGGCAGACCGGGCTCTTGAAGCGCGGCGGCGCCGCGCCCGTGAGCCGCCTCGGCGGCAGGTTCGAGGATCGAGAGGAGCGCCAGCCGGAGGACCGGTTCGCCGCGCGTTGCGCAGGCGATCCCGGCGGCTCGGCGCCGCCGGTCGAGCTTCCGGAAGCCCCGCGGCGGGTGACCGTCGAGCCTGCGGGGTCGAAGCCGGCCGAGGGGCCGCCGATCAAGGCGTCGGAGATGCCGCGCCACGAAGAGCTCAGCCTGAAGCTGAAGGAGGGCTTCCAGGGCATTTCGAGCGTGCTGAACGGGATCGACCGCAAGATCGACCGGCACCAGGAGACCTCGAACGAGCTGATGGTCACGGTGCGGAAGATCCCGGAGATGATGAAGGACGTGCCGGACGCCTCGCGCGTGGGTCTGGAGCTGCTGGCTACGATCTCCACCATCCTCGAAAGCCAGGGCAAGGCGACCGGCGAGCTGCTTTCGCGGCTCGGCGGTCTCCCCCAGGCCATGGGGGAGTTCGAGCAGCGCTTCCACGATCAGATCGCGGCCCTCTCCCAGACGAACGCGCAGGCCGAGAAGGCGGCGCGCGACACGCAGCAGCAGCTCGCCCAGGCCTTCGCGGACGTGCGCACGACCGTGGACGACCTGTCCGCGAAGCAGGCGCGCCGCCAGGACGACATGCTGCGCGAGATGCGCGCGCAGCAGGCCGTGCAGGAGGAGCGCGTGGACGACCTGATCCGGCGGTCGAACAGCTCGACCAAGCTCGTGGTTTTCCTGATCGCCGTGGTTATCGCAGCGCTGCTTCTGGTGGTCCAGCAGCTCTAGGAATCCGGCAAGTCGCGATAGGAGGCACGGATGAGACGTCGCAGACCGAGACCGACGCAGCTGGCGAGCCGCAGGCGGCGGTGGTGGGGTCATGTGCGCCTCCAGGCAGAGGGGAAGAGCGAGGTCGCGGTCGCGGGCGCCCGGCGGGCGAACTGAGGCCGCACGCCCCGCGCACCAGCAACGAAGCGACGTCCTCCCGCGCGAAGGCCAGGCGAAAACTCCCCTCGATCTTTCCAACAATACGGATCGAAGTGGGGTGCAACTTCCTCATCCTCAGCGCCTCTTCACGCGCGTGCCGCCTCCATGTGGAGAACACGTGGATAACGTCTGTCTGCCCGGGCCTGAGTTTTCCACATCATCCACCCACTGGATGGGCGCCTGATCGACTAACTCGATACACAGAAGAACGTTGAGTGTTTTCGCGAGGCGCCCCGGGCCGATCCTCCCCCTTGCCGCCAGATCGCGGCCTGCAATGTGGATGAAAGCGTCCGAATCGGCTGGAATCAGCGTTCTATCGCGTTTGTCCAGGAAGTGTGCACGACAACCAGGACAACCGTCCGCGGAGGGCTTCATGGCCGCGCCCTGGCGCGAGCACCCGAACAAGAAAGCGGCGCGCCGCGGCCGCGAGAAGGCCGTGTGACCGCACGGGCGCACCCTTCTCCGAGCACGCTCCGGGTCCTGCTCCTCGTGGCCCTGCTCTCGCTCATCTGGGGCAGCACGTGGCTCGTCATTCGCGAGGGGCTCGAGGACCTGCCGCCCTTCTCGTCCGCGGCCATGCGCTTCTTGTTCGCCGCCCTGCTCATGGCCGGCGTGGCGCGCCTCCTGGCCGCCCGGGAAGGAGGCGCCGACCCTCCCCTACGGCTCGTGCTGGTCATGGGCTTCCTGAACTTCGCCACCTCGTACGGGGTGGTCTACTGGGCGGAGCGCGTGCTCCCCTCGGCGCTCGCCAGCGTGCTCTGGGCGGTCTACCCGATCATCCAGGGAATCCTGAGCCACCTCGCCCTTCCCGGCGAGGGGCTCCGGCTGAGCCAGGGCGCGGGCTTCCTGCTCGGCTTCGCGGGCGTGGTGCTGCTCTTCGTCACGGACATCCAGTCTGTGGGCCCCGGCGCGACCACGGCCGGCCTGGTGCTTCTGATCAGCCCGGCCGTGGTGGCGGTCGCCACCACCTACATCAAGCGTTGCGGCGCGGGAGTCAGCTCCCTGAAGCTGAACCGCGACGGCATGATCCTGGGGGCCGCGCTCCTGACCGCGCTTGCCCTGTGCACGGAGCGGGACGCGGAGCTGCGCTGGACCGGACAGGCGGTGTTCAGCGTGGCCTATCTCTCCGTCGTGGGGACCGTCGTCACCTTCAGCATCTTCTTCTGGCTCTTGCGCTACGCCCCGGCCTACCAGCTCGCCGTCATCCCCTACGTCACGCCGGCCGTGGCGCTGCTCCTCGGCTTCTTCGTGGCGGGCGAGCCGCTTGGGCCGGCGACGCTCGCCGGCATGGGCCTGATCCTGGGAGGAGTGGTGCTGGTCACGGGCTGGCGGCCCAAGCGGGCCGCCAGCCGCGCCTGAATCACTTCCTGGCGCGCTCGACTTCCACGCCGCGCTGCTCGCGGTTCGTGTTGCTCGACCAGAGGTCGGCGTTCTTCAGGCGGATCTCGTCGAGCACCTGCTGCGCTTCACGGAGCTGCTCGCCCATGCGGTCGGCCTCCTGGCGCACCTGCTTCTCGGCGAAGTTCGCCTTGTCCTGGACCTCCCATTGGGCGGTCTGGGGCTCCTCGAGGTACACGGCGCCCTGGTAGAAGGCGTAGTGCCCCTCGCGCTCGGCGATGACCGCGACGCGGCCCGCGAGCCCGGACGCCTCGCAGATGCCGCGCAGGTCGGTCCTGCGCGTGACGAAGTCCGGGTTCTGCGAGCCGACCAGGGTGACGAGCGCGCCCTCCTGGGGCTTCGCGCCCGGCGCGCTCTGCGCGTGCACGCGCACCGCGCCTCCTTCCTCGACCACGTCGATGGCGAGGTCGCTGCGGATGGCCATGCCGCGCGCGTGCAGGTCGCCGGCGCGCGCGACCAGGAGGTAGGCGCCGACCTCCGGCACGTCGAGCGTCGCCTTCAGCGTCTGGCTCGAGCTGTCCTGCGCGAGCGGGAAGCTCTGCACCAGGGCGGGCGCGATGCCCGCGAGCTCGACGCTCGCCAGGCGGTCGAAGGTGCGGTGCCTCAGGTAGAGGAGCCGCAGGTCGACCGGATAGACCTTGACCTCGAGCGCGTCCGCGCGTCCGCGCAACTCGAACTCGATGACCAGCGGCTCGCCGCGGGGCGCGCGCGAGATATCGGGCATCTTCAGGCCCTGGCGCTCCAGCCACGCGAGCGTGGCCGCCGCGTCCGGGAAGTCGGCCTTCACCTGCGCGTAGGCCTGGCGCGCCTTCTCCAGGTCGCCCTGCGCGTGGTGGATCTGCGCGGCCATGTGCCGGCCCATGGCGCGCAGGCGCGCGGCCATAGCGTCCTCGCGCCTCTCCGGCCGCGGCTCGGCCAGCTCCTCGGCGAGGCGCAGGGCCTCGTCAAGGTCGCGCAGGGCGAGCGAGGCGTGGGCGCGGATGTAGCTCCAGGACGACTGGAAGCGGCTCGCCGGAAAGCGCGCCGCTGCCTCGGCCGCGAGACGCCGGCCTTCGGCGTGGCGTCCCATGTCGACCAGGGCATTGCACAGCGTGAGCGCGACCTCGTCACCCTCGTTGGCGAAGGGATCGCCGGCGAGGTGCTCTTCGAGCGCGCGCACCGCGATCCGGAAGAGCTCGTTCCGGGAGAGGCGATCGCCCTCGCTCGTCACCGCCGGGTCGGTCGCCCCGGCCGCGGAATAGGCGTGCTGGCCCAGGGCGAAGAGCGTGGAGCGCACCGCAGCCGTGTCGCCGTACTCGGAGAGCAGGCGCGCCATGGCCGCGTAGGCGCGGCGCGTCCGGCCGCTGCGTTCGAGCTGGCCGACCACCTGCGCTTCCTCGAGGAACGTGGCGTCCGCCACGCCGAGGAAGACCTGGCGCGCCCGCTCCGCCTCGCCGAGCGCGGCATAGGCGCGGCCGACCTCGAGCATGGTGTCGAAAGGCACGACGAAGGCGGGATCGTGCTCCTTGAGGATCTCGAAGAAGCGCACCGTGTCGCGCTTCTCGCCCGCTGCCACGGCGGAGAGCATGAGCATGCGCGTGGTCTCGCGCGAGGGTTCGGCCTCGAGCGGCAGGTCGGCGAGCGGCAGGAGCAGCTCGCGCGCGCGCGCCAGCTCGTTGCGCTGAAACGCGTCGCGGCCGGCCTGATAGCGCTCGTCCGGGCTGGGGAAGACCCCCGCGTCCGGATCCTCGCCGGCCGCGACCACGGTGAGCGCGGGTTTGCCCGAGACCTCGAGCTTGGTCTCTTCGCCGCGGCGGCCGTAGGAGTGGAGCACGAAGAAGAAGCTCCGGCCCGCCGAGCGCGCGTGCGGCCGCGCGAGGCGCACCCAGAGGCCGTCTTTGGCGCGCACGACCTGGTCGGCGCCCTGAACGCTCCCCTCCTGGAGCAGGCACCCGGCCGGCAGCGGCGCGAAGAACCAGTGGTCGCCGAGGGGCGCGTCCTTCCAGTGGACCGAGATGTGCACGCGCGCCTTGCGGCCGGGAGCGAGGCGCTCCGTGGTCGTGGTCAGCTCGCCGCGCGCCTCGTAGGCCACGATCGAGTCGCCGATGGCGTAGCGCCGGCCATCGTGGACGCCAAAGGGCCGCTCGATGAGCCGCTTCACCCCGAGGCCGTGGGGAGGAGCCTCCGGCGCGGCTTCTGCCGCGCGGCAGCAGCGCGTCGCGTTCCACAGGAACGACCCGCTGCCCGAGGGCTGGAACGTGATCTCCGCGCTGTCCGCGGCGCGCGCGGCCGGCACCTCGAAGAAAGCCGAGCGCCACGGCTCGACGAGCGAAGCGGTCCCCACCTCTGTCCCGGAGAGGGTCACGCGCACCTCTCCGGCCGACTGGAAGGCCGGGGCCCCGGAGCCGAAGAAGACGATGCCGGCGAGCGGCGTGAGCCCGGCGCCGCCCATGCGCGCCAGAAGCGCGGCGCGCGCCTCCGCGAGCGCCGCGCTGGCGCTGCTGCTGCGCGCGGCCGCCGCGAGCGCGAGCGCCGCGATCTCATCCGCAGTCACCCGCGGTCCCTCCGCGCCCGCGTCCTCCGTGAAGGCGAAACGGCCGCCTGCTGCCGCGGGCCGGCTCTCGAGCACGGCGAGAACCTCGGCCGCCTCGGCCGGCCGCTCGCTTTCGGCCAGGAGCCACGCCAGCAAGGCGAGGCTCGCCGTGTCGAGGGCCGCGCGGTCGCGGAACAAGCGGTTGAGCTGGGCGTATTCCGGCTTGCTCTGGAAGCCGCGGCAGAACATGAGCCAGGTGCGCAAGAGCGGTGCGGTGGTCTTCGCGAGCTCTTGGGCCAGGGCCGCGTCCAGCTCCTGCAGCACGCGCTCGGGCACTTCGAGGCCCGCGCGCCGCGCCTGGGCGAGGGCCGCGAGCGCGACGGGCGCGCCGTGCACGTTGCCTGCCGGGAAGGGGTGGAAGGCGAGGACATGGTCCACGCGCCGCCGCGCATCGTCCGAGACCGGGCCAATGCGCGCCGCGCTCGCAGGGCCGAAGCCGCTCGTCGCGAGCAGCGCCTCGCAGGAGACCCAGACGCGCCAGGCCGCGGCCTCGAGGTCGAGGGGATCGTCGCACGCGGCGTCCTCCTCGGCCAGGGCGAGCAGGGCTGCTCCGGGGGAGGCGTGCAGCGCCACCAGGAGGTCGCCTTCTGGCTCGCCCAGCATCGCGGGCAGCGGCGCGGAGAATGACCCGCTCCCTTCGCCCGCCAGGGCGGCGCGAACGAGCGGCCGTCTGTCCAGCACCTCGACCGTGCGGCAAAACTCCTGCCCCTCGACCATGACCGTGATCTCGTGGATGCCCCGCGCCAGCTCGACCAGGTCGAAGTCCACCTCGGCCGAACCGTGCGCCGCCAGCTCGACGCCGCGCTCCTCCTGCCGCGTCGCGCCCGCGTGGCGCTCTTCGTAGAGCACCTTGACCAGCCGGCCGTTGCCCGCGCTTTCGCTGAGCAGCACGCGCACCGTGCTCCGGTCGGGCGCTTCTCCCGAGCGGAGGAAGGGCGGCGCCAGGACGGTCACGGAGACCGGGTCCTGCGCGTCGAGGGAAGCCTCCGCCTGGCCGAACAGGCAGTCCCCGCCTGCCGCGACCGCGAGCAGGCTGTAGCGCCCGGCGCGCTGCGGCAGGACGAGGGTCTGTTCGAGGCGGCCTTCCTGGTCGGTCTTGAGGCCTGCCAGGAACGCGGCGGGCGCGGGGATGTAGATTGGCCCCCTTGCGGCGCTGACCGCGTCGCCCGGTCCCTTGTAGGCCCGGCGGCCGCCGAACTGGGCGGTCTGGCCCTTGCCGGCCTGGCGCAACCTTGCGCCCATGCCCGTGAGGAAGCCGGCGGATCCCGAATGCACAGTGAGCTCGTGCTGGTCCACCAGGCCCTGCAGATCGATCGTCTGGACCATGACGGCCGCGGCGTTCGTCTCGGCGGCGTGCGCGATGGCGGTGAGCGCCCGCTCGATGGCGGGATCAAGCACCTCGGCGATGGCCGGCGGCCGGAAGGCCGCGCTCGAGCCGATCGCGACGAAGCTGCCCTCGAGCCACGGCAGGAACACGTCCGTCGGGTCGGAGAGCGCCGCCCGCAGCTGCCCCTCCTCGTCCGCGTGCACGAGGATGAGGGCGACCTCCGCCTCCGCCGGGCCGCCCGAGGGCGCGCGCGCGCGCAGGCTGACCTTGACCTCGTTCCGCGTCGCATAGCTCTTGCGGTCGGTCTTCAGCTCGAGGTCGAGGCGCAGCGCCGGCCGGACCTCGATCGTCGGCAGGTGCACGTCGAAGCCGCGCGTCGCCGCGCAGGTGATACGGAGGTTCCTCAGGGCGCGCGCCGGGATTTTGACCGCGAAGCGGTTCAGGCCACGCTCCAGGAGGACAGGTGTCGCCGCCTCGAGGCGATCCGAGTGCACCAGCAAGGTGGCCGGCCCGGTTTCGACCTCGGAATGCACGCGCAGCACCAACTCCGCTCCTGGGATCGGGTCGATGCGCTCCGGCACGAGGTGGATCGGCGTGCCGTCCCCGTCCCCGGCCACGGCCAGGCGCCACTCCAGCCGCGCCGGGTTCCCGAAGGCGTCCGCGAACTCGGCCTGCACCACGTGCTCGCCCGCCCGCTTCGGCGTGAAGGAGATCGAGCCGGCGCCGTCCTCGCCGCTCCTCGCCTCGAGCGTGGTCAGGACGGCGCTTCCGGCGAGGAGGTCCGGCTCCAGGACGGCCCAGCGCGTCCCGACGGCGAGCGGATCGCCCGCCGCGTTCCGCGTCTTGAACTCGACCCGGTACGGCTCTCCGGCCACGGCCGGAATCCCGTCCGCGAAGGCCCCCTGCAGCGCGAGCAGGGCGGTCCGGGACAGGACCTCCGCGTAGGCCGTGTCGGACGAGCCGCGCGCCGCGACGTCGACGCGCACCCACCCGGGCGTCACGGTGTGGCGCGCCTCGATCTTCAGCTCCACCTGGCCGCCGCGATCGGCGATCGCCTCGCGCGCCTCCCCGGCCACGCTCACGCTCACGGGCTCGCCGGCGAGCGGTTCGCCGCTCGCGTCGATCAGGCGCGCGCGCACCGTGCGCTCCTCGCCGGTGAAGAGCGGGCCGCTGCCGAGATCGAACGAGGCGCGCACCTCGGCCGCCGGGAAGGGGCCGACCAGGAACTCGGCCGCGGCCAGGATCTGCTCCGCTTGCTCTTCGTCCACGGCGACCAGACGGACCTCGAAGGTGCGCTCCCCGGCGAGCGCCAGATCCAGGGCCAGCTCGTCGCGGAAGAAGCCGCCGGCGCTGAAAGCCGGCGCGCGCGAGGCGACCTTGCGCTCGCTTGCGCGGTCGATCCAGTCCAGGCGGTAGCCCTCGCCCGCGGGCGGGCGCCATCCCAGCTCGGCGGGCTCGCGCGCCAGCCCCAAGACCGCCACGGTCTCTCCTGGCCGCGCCGTGACGCGCTCGGCGAGGAGCCAGCCGCGCCTGGCGGGCTTCGTGGGCCGCGCCAGGTCCTGCGTCGCGACCTGGGCCTGCGCCACGTCCGCGCCGCGCACGGAGAACGCCGTGAGCGCGGCGGCGGAGAAGTCCTCCGGCAGGCGCGCGCCGGCCGGGAGCAGGGTCCCGTCCGCGACCAGGCGCGTGCTCGCGTCGTCGAGCGTGCCGCCTCCCTGGCGGTTCGAGGCCAGGACGCGCGCTTCCTCGACCGTTGCCACGGCGAGGGTCTCGAGGTCGGTCCTGATCACCACGGTGCGGGCCTCGAGCAGGCCCGCGCGCGCGGCGACCACGACCGCGCCGGCGCCTTGCGGCTGGTCGATCGCGACCGCTTGTTCGAACTGGTGGAAGGGGCGGTAGTCCGCCACGTCCACCTCGAAGGACGCGTCCGGCTTGATCAGGCCCACGTCGAGCGCGCCGATCCCGTTCAGCGATCCGGTCGCCAGGAAGAAGTCCTCCAGGTCGACGCGATAGAGGGAGAGCGTGACCTTCTCCACGTTGCGCGCCTTCAAGGTGACCGCGGGCTTCTCGTCGCTTCGGAACACGCGGCCGCACTCGAGGCCGAGGAGCGGGGCGCGGAGCTGGGCCCCGAGCTGCTCGGCGCGCACCTTCCATCCGCCTTGGTCCGGCACCCCGGACAGGGCGGCGAAAGCGAGCGGATAGTCATGCAGCCGCTCGCCGTACGTCTCGCCGATGTGGAACAGGGCCTCGGCCGCCTCGTTCGAGCCCGGGAAGCGCGCCGCGACCTCGTTCCAGCGCACGATGGCCTCGGGCACGCGCTCCTCGAGCAGCTCCATGTGGGCGAGCTGGAAGAGCAACCGGGGCACGCGCTGGTCAGCCGGCGCCTGCTTCAGGAACTCCGCGTACAGCTCGCGCGCGCGGGCGAAGAGCGCCGTGCACCGCTCCTTCTCCTCGCTCTGGCCGCGCACGAAGAAGCGCTCCGCCTCGCTGAAGAGAATGGACTCGAGGCGCTGGATCGCCTTGCGCGAGAGCTGATCCACCGGCCGGCCGCGCAGGAAGTCCCGCAGCAGGGCGCAGGCGGAGGCCGCGTCCTGGTCCTCGAGTTTGAGCTGCGCCTGGAGGAGGCGCGCCTTGCCGGCCAGCTCGTGCTGCGGCTGGCGCGTGGCCAGGCGCTCGAGCGTGGCCTGAGCCTGGGCGCGCAGGCCTGAATCCTGCGCCTGACGCTCGGCCAGCAGGTAGAGCGCCATGGCGGTGAGGTCGTGCTCCGGCCAGCCGGCCTCGAGCAGACGCACGGCCTCGGCCAAGTAGTGCACGTCGCCGCGGTCGGGGAGGCCCGCGCCGTCGAAGAGGCGCGTCAGGGCGTCGAGGCCCCGCGGCGCGAACGTGCTCGCCGCGTGCTCGCGCCCCAGGCGCAGCCAGGACTCGCGCGCGGCGAAGCGCTCGCCGAGCTTGGCTTGCGCGCGCCCGAGCAAGAAGAGCGCCTCGGGGACCTCGGCGTGCGCGGCGTGCTCGGCCAGGAACTTCCGCGCGCGCTCGGCGCGCTCCTTGCCGTCGCGGTCGAGGGCGTCGGCACAGCGCAGCAGGTCGAGGCGCACGGCCGGCGCCTCGGCGCCCAGCGCGTCCAGCTCCTCGGCCTTGAGCAGGAGCGCGTAGGCGAGCGCGTGGTCCGGCTGGAAGGCCGCGCCCGGCAGTGCGCCGGGCGGCGGGGAAAGCACCTCGCGCGCGGCGTCGAGGTAGTACCTGGCGATCTCGTGGCGGCGTTCGGGCTGGCGCAGGGCCTCGACCACGGCGCGCGTTTCCGCGAGCGCCTCGTCGTGGCGCAGAAGCAGGGCGAGCGCGTCCCCCAGGCGGAAGCGCGCCTTGGGCGCGTGCGGGACCTGGCGCAGCTCCTCGGCGGCGCCCTCGGCGTCGCCCGAGTGGAGGCGCGCCGCGGCGCGAAGCAGGCGGATCTCGACTTCCTGCTCGGGCGAGGACGCGCTCACGGCGGCGAGCAGCTCGATGGCCGCGGCGCAGTCCCTGCGGATCAAGGCCGCGCGCGCGGCGGCGAGGGGATCCGCGGCGTCCTCGGCGGCGCCTCCGGCCGTCCGGGCCAGAAGGAGGGAGGCGGCGAGCAATCCGGCCGCCGCAAGGCGCAAGGGAGAAGAGAGAGGCCAAGGGGACGTCATGCTTCCTCCTCGTCTGGAACGGAGCGCGGCAGGGGCAGGAGAGACGGCGGCGCATGCCGCTTGGCAGTAGAACGGCGCTGGACCGCGTGCGGTTGGTAACACTTCGGTCACGCACCGCCGGCGAACCGCCGCCGCCTCTTCTCGAGCGGCTGTTCGAGCCTACCTTTCCCCGCGCGCCGCGGGCAGCGCTCACCCGGACGCGGTCTCGGTCTCCCGGCTGGTCCGCCTGCGGCGGGCGGGCGCTTTCGGCTGCTGCAGCACTTTCTCGAACACCAGGGCCGAGCCGACCTTCGCCACCTTGATCGTCTCGACGCGGCTCCAGTCCGAGAGGTAGGTCTCGCGGGCGAGGGGCTGCAGCAGCAGCTGCTCGACGTTGCGCGTGACGTGGCGCGCGCCGAAGGCCGGGTCGTAGCCCGTGTCGCCCAGGAAGCGGATGGCGGATGCGTCGATCTCGATGGCCTTGCCCTCGCGCGCGAAGCGCTCCACGGCGCGCTTCACCAGGTTCCGCGCGATGCGCGTGATCTCCTCCGGGCCGAGGGAGTTGAACACCAGGATGTCGTCCACGCGGTTCAAGAGCTCGGCGGGCAGGAGGCCCTTGAGCACGGCCTTCGCCTCCTCGCGCACCTGCTCGGGCGTGGCCGTGCGCTCCTGGCCGAAGCCGATCGACTCCTTCTTGCGGAAGGCGGCGGCGCCGATGTTGGAGGTGAGGATGATGGTCACCTCGCTGAAGGAAACGGTGCGGCCGCGCGCGTCGGTCAGCCGGCCGTCCTCGAAGACCTGCAGAAAGAGGTTCAAGACGCTCGGATGGGCCTTCTCGATCTCGTCCAAGAGGAGCAGCGCCTGCGGGTTGGAGCGCACCTTCGAGGTGAGCTGGTGCCCTTCCTCATCGAAGCCGACGTAGCCCGGCGGCGAGCCGATGATGCGCGACACCGAGTGCTGCTCGGAGAACTCCGAGAGGTCGTAGCGCAGCATGTTCTGGCGCGAACCATGCAGGTACTCGGCGAGGCAGCGCGCCACCTCGGTCTTGCCCACGCCGGTGGGCCCAAGGAAGAGGAACACGCCGTTCGGCCGCTCCGGGCGGAAGTCCAGCTCGCGCCGCGCCAGGCGGATGCGCTCGGCCACGAGCCGCGCCACGTGGTCCTGCCCGATGACGCGGGAGCGCAGGAACTCCTCGATGCCGAGCAGCTTCTCGGTCTCGTCGACCGTGACCTCGCCCAGGCTCTTGCCGAGCTGGCTCCGCAGGATCTCGGCGACATCCTCGGCGCTGACCGGAGGCGGCGCCGCGGCGCGCCCCTGCGGCGCGTGCATGGCCTTCCGCGCGCACGCCTGGTCCAGCAGGTCGAGCGCCTTGTCGGGCAGGCTGCGCTCCGGAATGTGCTTCCTGGAGAGCGTGATCGCCGCGGTCAGCGCCGCGCGCTCCAGGCGCACGCCGTGGTGCTTCTCCAGGCCCGGGCTCAGCCCTTCGAGGATGG
>JACQZJ010000042.1 GCA_016213895.1 Planctomycetota bacterium
CCGCGCCTCTACGTTTCAGTCACGGTCCAGCGCGTGAAAGCACTGAAATGGCCGGTATTTGCGCCCATTTCCCGGCGCGGTTTTTGCTAGTGCTTCTCGGGCGCCCGTTCTTGGCCGGAGGCTCGCGTGATCGCTTCGTTCGTGCTGCTGCCGCTCCTCCTCGCGGGCGCAGTGCCGGATGACGTGGTCCTGATCCGTATCGATCCGGACAAGGCGCAGAAGCAACTCTGGGTGGACGTCCACCGGCCTTCGACCGAGGCCGGGAAGATCTACGGCACGCTCGACGCCAGCGATCACAAGTTCGAGAAAGCGGGCGGGAAGAAGCCCGTGCGCCACGTGTTCGCGGCCCAGTGGGATGGCGCCGGCCTCGAGGAGCTGGTCGTGGTGCGGGAGCACAAGAAGAAGGCGGACCGGCGCCTGGAGCTGCGTGTCTACGGCTGGCCGGCCGTGGTGGGAGGAAACACCGGCGCCGTGCTGGCCAAGTCCTCGGGGGCCGATCTCGGCAGCGCCGCGGGCGACGGCCGCATCGTGGCCCTCGGCCCGATCGACGCGGACGGCGACCACAAGGACGAGGTGATGGTGGTGCGGGAGGCGCTCGACGGTCGCCAGTGGTTCGAGATCCGCGCCCTGCCCGCGGGCAAGAACAAGCTCATGGGCGCGCCGCTCCTTTCGGACCAGACCTTCGGCCAGGCGGGCAGCGACGCGACGGTCAGCCTCTTCGGATCGGACGTGGACGGAGACGAGCAGCAGGACATCGTGGCGCTGCGCCGAGGAACGGGCGTACCGGACAGGCTCCTCGTCTTCCACCTGCCCGCGCAGGTGAACGGCGAGACCGGGGAGCCTTTCCGCTCGGACCTCGACGTGTCGCCCGCGGACTTGGGCCAGATCCAGGGCATCTGGCGCCAGAGGTCGGACCTGACGGAGAAGCACCGCGCGCTCTTCCTGATCGAGGGGCCGGCCGGCGCGCAGCGCTTGGAGCTGTGCGATCTGCCGCCCGCGGTCGGCTCGGACATCGGCGCGCCGCTGCTCGCGCACGGCGACATGAAGGTGAGCGGAGCGACCATTCCCGTGTTCGGCGCGTTCGGCGCGCGCGATGGCGTCGCGCCGCCGGAACCGTGGGAGCTGTTCCAGGGCGAGTGGCAGGCTTCCTTCTGGATCGTCTACAAGGACGGCTCGGGCGGGTTCATCGAGGAGTGGCTCGGCCCCTTCCCCGGCGTCACCGGCACGGTCGAGACCGTTCCCTTCCCATACCTGACGCTCGAGTTTCCGCCGGGCACGACCTACGGGATCACGCCGATCGAGGGCTACGTGACCGGCTGGGACGACGGCAACCAGGCGCTCTTCGCCCTGCCCGGCACCGCGCAGAGCCCGCAAGTGTGGTACTACCCGCCGATCGAGATCGGGATCATCACGCTCGGCGACTACATCGACGTCACCTACCCCTGGGGGACGATCTCCAGGCCCGAGGGCCAGCTGCCCGTGATCCAGGGCGGCATCCCGGACGCGGGCGCGCCCTACATCGGCAACATCTGGCTGCCGGACAACGTCACGGCCATCGCCACGGTCTTCGCCTACAAGTTCGAGCGCGTGCCGTAGCGGGCGCGGCCGCGGGCTGAGCCAGGGGCGGTGGACCAGGCGAACGGCTTGAGCAGGATAGAGCTGGAGGCACATCACGCTCGCCATCCTCCGGGACAAGCACGGCGCGATCGCGGACGCGTGCGCCAGACACGGCGTCTCGCGGCTCTACGTGTTCGGCTCGGCGCTTCGCGACGACTACCGTCCCGATGAAAGCGACATCGACCTTCTCGTCGAGTTCCAGCCGATGAGCCCCTTCGCTCTCGCCGACGCGTACTTCGGGCTGCTGGACCAGCTCCGAGCGGTCCTCGGCGCGAAGGTCGATCTGGTCATGGCCGCGGCGTTGCGGAACCCCTACATCGCCGCCGAGGTGAAGCGGACCCGGCAGGTTCTGTATGCCGCGTGAGGCGTTTGCCTGCTGTTCGCGCGCGTGGCCCAGGCGCGGCGCATCGTCGCCTTCCGGAATCACCTGACGCTCGAGTACGCCACGGTCGATGACGCCGTCGTGTGGGCCGTTGCGAACCGAGACGTGCCCCTGCTCGGCCAGGAGTGCGCGAGCCTCCTGGCGCGGCTCGAGGAGGAGGGCCGGGACTGACCCAGCCCCGCGCGAACCGCGGGTTTCCTCGCTGCCGGGAAGCCGGGTCAGTCGAATCCAGGAAATCCTGAAGCCGTTGGCGCGGCGGCGGGATACTGGTGACCGGACGCGATTCACGCGGGTCTCTCGCGGTTTCGGGACGCCGGGTAGCACATGGACGTGAAGACCCTCCTCACCCACGCCGGTTTCGTCCGGGCGCTGGCGCGGAGCCTGGTCCGGGAAGAGAGCGGCGCGGCGGACGTGGAGCAGCAGACCTGGCTGGCCGCGCTCGAGCATCCGCCCGGACCAGAGAAGCCGCTCCGCGCCTGGCTGGCGCGGGTCGCCCGGAACTTCGCGCGCCGCGGCTTCCGCGACGAGACCCGCCGCCGGGCGCGCGAGGCTTCGCTCCCATCCGAGGCCGTGCCGTCGCCCGAGGAGATTCTGGAGCGCGAGGAGGCGCGTCGGCACATGGTCGAGGCCCTGCTCGACCTGGAGGAGCCATACCGCTCCACGATCCTGCTGCGCTTCTACGAGGACCTGCCGGTCTCGCAAGTGGCGCTGCGGCTCGGCGTGCCGCGCGCGACGGTCAAGACGCGCATCGCGCGCGGCCTGGCGCGACTGCGCGGCCGCTTGGACGCCCGCTACGGCGGCGAACGGAAGGGGTGGTGCCTCGCGCTCGCACCTCTTGCGGGGCTCGAGGCCAAAGCGGCCGCTTCGCTGCTCAGCGCAACAACGGGAGCGCTCGCCATGACTGCCAAGGTGAAGGTCGCAGGTGCAGCCGTCCTTCTGCTCGGCGGGACGCTCGTCGTGTGGCAAGTCCTTCGCGACGAGCCAGCGTACGAGGTCACGATCGCGCACTCGACCGAGCCGCCCGTGTCAGCCGGGAACCCGGTCGAGATCAGCGGCACGACCAACGGCGCCGGCGCGGCCGGGGCGGTCGCCGAGGCTCCTCCCGCGCCGGACCGGGCGGCCGTTCGCGTCCAGCGCTGCCTCTCCGGCACGGTCAGGGACAGGAGCACGGACGAGCCCGTGCGTGCGTTCGACATCACGGTCTTCCGTCGCGCGCGCGCGAGGACTTCATCGACCGAGGTCGCCCATCGCACCGTACGCCACGAGGAGGGCTCCTTCTCGATACCCGTGGACGAGGCAGGCCTGTACTCCATTACAGTGCGGTCGTCGCGCCACCTCCCGCAATCGCTGCGCGACCTGGACGTGCCGGAAGACGGGCTGAGCGGAATCCTGGTCCGTCTCGATCCGGGCATGGCCGTCATTGGCCGGGTCCTCTGCGGAGAGACGGGGGAACCCGTGCCAGGGGCCATCGTGGCCGCGACCCAGTTTCCCGGCCTGTCGGATCTCCTGGGGCTCGTCCTGGGCTTCGACGAGGCCGAAGCGCACGCCACCACGGACGACCAGGGCCGATTCGTTCTGCGAGGACTCAAGCGGCGCCAGCAGATCGTCGCCGCCTTGCACCCCGAGTTCGCCGAGGGCTTTCGCGAGATCGCGCCCGACCGGCCGGACGCCGGGGACATCCATCTCGGTCGCGGGCATCGGTTATTCGGCCGCACCCGCACGGACGCGGGCGCGCCCGCCGCCGGAGTCGCGATCCACGTCTCCGGCTCGGGCACGCCGGTAAGCCGCACGGTGCTGACCGGGGCGGAGGGGGAGTATCGCAGCCCCCCGGTCGCCCCGGGGTGGGTGCACGTGCGGGCCATGCTGCCCACTGCCGCGGGCAACGGTTCGGGCGGGTTCACCGAGGAGTGGAAGAGCGTCGAGGTTCTCGATCAGAACGTCGAGGTCGATTTCGGCGTGAGCGTTGAGCACGTCACCTGGCGGGGAAACGTCCTCGACTGCGACGGCGAGCCGCTGCCCAATGCCCGGCTCTACATCACGCCGCGGGAGGCAGCCCCGCGCGGCCTACCGATCCGCAGAAGGTCGCACTCCGTCGCCTGCGGCGAGGAAGGCGAGTTCGTGGCGCGGAAGCTCCTGCCAGGCACGTATGGAGTCGAGATCTGGTTCCGGAATCACGCGGAGAAGGTGGACTGGGGGGACACCCGCTTTGATGCGCCCGGCACTGTGGAGAGAGATGTCCGCATCTCCGGCGGCCTGATCGCTGGTGTCGTCGTGGATGGCCGCACCGGGACTCCGATCTCGACGCCCGATGGAAGCGTGCTGGCCTCGACCGGTATGAGTGACATCCGGGTCTTCATGACCACGATCGGCCCGGGAGGACGGTTCCGCCTGACGGGTCTGCCGGCCGGCACCTACGGCGTCTCGGCTGCGGTTTCGGGATACCCTGCGGGAAACGTGTCAGGAGTGGTGCTCGAGGAGAGCGAGAAGATCGATGACCTGTGCATCAAGCTCCTCCCCGGCGGCATCCTCCGGCTGCGCCTCGCCGGGTTCGTGGCCGGGGGCATCGATGAGTACCGTCTCGACGTGAGGGGAGTCGGCTCGTCCGGGGGGATGTCCGGCTGGCTGGCGCAGGACGGATCCTGTGACAAGGAGGTGCACCTGCGCCCGGGACAGTACCACGCGACCCTCTCCGTTGAGGGCTGTGGCGTGGCGGAACGTGACCTCGAGATCGTGTGCGGCCAAACGACCGAGCTGCCTATCGGTCCGGAGGACCTGAAGAGCGCGGTGCGGACGTTCGAGGTCGCCGGCAGCATCGCGCGAGCGGACGGCGTGCCGCTGGCTGGGGCGACGCTCCTCCTCCTGGACAGCGAGGCCGCTCCGAGCGGAGGAGCGCGTGAGATCATCAGGTTCGTCGCGGACTCGGACGGTCGTTTCCGGGCCAGCGGGCTGCCGGCCGGATCCTGGTCCGTGCATGCGACCTTCACGCAGGGCGGCGAGTTCGTCTTTCCAGACTTGACCATCGATCCGGACGGCCCGGATCTCGTCACGCTCGACCTCGTGCTGCCTTCCGGGGAAGTGTCGGGGGCGCTCCGCGACCGGCATAGCGGACGGTTCTTCGACGACGGCGGTCCTGTCTGGTGGGTCTTCTTGCGGAGCACTCGGACGGGCGAACAAGTTGCTGCGCTGCAGGGAGGACACAGAGGACGGCGCTTCATCCTGGTGGGCGTGCCGGAGGGCGAGTACTGGCTCGAGGTCACTGCCGTGGGGTATCAGGACTACCGGTCGGCGGCCTTCACTGTCGGGCCGGAGCAGCACCTCGACTTGAAGGACATCGAACTGGACCCTGCTGGAGTCCTCGACCTCGAGGTCGTGGATCAGGACGGGCGGCGCGTCACGGCCTTCCATGTCGTCTGGGATGGCAAGGAGCTGCCGCATCACCAGTACGTGGAGCGGTCGCTCGGCGTCTTGCGCTGCTCCGGCCTGCCGCTCGGGGAGGTCACGATCTGCGTCAGGGCGGAGGGGTTCCTGGACCAGGACGTGACGACTCGCCTCGAACCAGGGCAGCCCGGAAGGGTGAAGGTCGTGCTGGAGCGGCCGTAGGGAGCGGCAGCTC
This sequence comes from Planctomycetota bacterium, assembly GCA_016213895.1. Classification (GTDB taxonomy): domain Bacteria; phylum Planctomycetota; class B15-G4; order B15-G4; family JADJEK01; genus JACQZJ01. Next base: position 5,613 of record JACQZJ010000042.1, read on the forward strand.
GTTGCAGCGGCGCGCTCAGTACGCCAACGCCTTCTCCACGCGATCGAGGTGCGCGGGGTCGCCCTGATGCTGTTCCCGAGCGATCTTGAACAGCTCGGCGAACACGTGCCAGGGCACGAAGTAGAGGAGAGGCCGCGCGCCTTTCACGTCGGCCTCGAGGTACGGCGACTGAGGCGCGCGCTCGGCGAGGAGGAGCACGAGAGCGGCGGCATCCTGCATGACTCCCTGGGACGCCGCGGCGAGCGCCAGGCCGGCGAGCGCCTCGTTCACGCCGAGCTCGGCCTCGTCCGCGGGCGCCTGCGCCAGGCGGGCGCGGGCGTAGTAGAAGGCCGCGCCCGACACGTTCTGCGCCGCGGCCTCGGCCCGGCCGCGCAAGAGCAGCGTGCGCCTGCGGCTCTCGTCGATCGCGAGGGCGGCATCGAGCAGCTCGATGGCCTGGAAGGGTCGCTCCACGTGGATGTCCACTTCGGCCAGGACCTCGAGCACGGGCGAGGCCGTGGGCGCGCGGTGCGCTGCCCTCTTCGCCAGATCGAGAGCGCGCGCGGAGAGGCCGGTGTTCTGCTCGGGCAGGAGGCGCGCGAACTCGAGGATGGCTTTCGCCCCTTGGGCCAGGAAGAAGGCGTCCTCTTCGTGGCGCTCGAGGCCGAGCCCAAGCTGCCGCCCGAGCTCCAGCACGAGATCGGCGGGCGCTCGTTCACCACCGCCCCGCGCCTCGCGCACCAGGGCGGCCGCGAGGCGGCCGCGGTACTCGGAGACCTGGGGCGCCCACGCGGTCGCCTGCTCGAGCAGGCGCGCCTCCTCGGCCGGACTGCCGCGCGCCAGGCGGATGATCTCGGCCGAGCGGGCGTTGACATCTGCGAGCAGGCGGAGGGCGTCGTCGTAGGCCAGCCGGCAGAAGGCGAGCGCGGCGAGCGCCGCCAGAGCAATCTTGCCGACGCGCGGCCTGCCCGAGGCGGATCGCTCCGCGCCGCGCGCCGCATCGGCTGGCGCCGCGCGCGCGAGCAGGAACACGGTCCCGGCCACGAGCGCGAGCAGGAGCAGCGTCTCGAGCCGCGCGCGCTCGGCCGCGACCTGCGCGCCAAAGGCCGCGCGCGTGGCTGCGCCCGCCGGATCGAGGAAGAGGTGCAGGCCGAGAAACGGCAGGAAGACGGCCGCGGCCGCGCCGAGCGCACGTATTCTGCCGGCCGCGGGCAGAAGGAGCAGGAAGGGCAGAGCCACCCAGAGGTGTGCGGCCGAGCCCAGGCTGAAGAGCGCGGCGGAAAAGGCCGCGCCGCAGAGGATGCCGCGCGCGGCCGGTCCCGGCTCGCTTTCCTCCGTCTCCCGCGGGGCAGCGGCTCTTCCGGCGAGCCAGCCGGCCGCGGCGAAGAGCAGCAGGCGCGAGATGGACCCGGGCACGGAGAGCAGGCCGTCCAGGTAGTTGGCGACCAGACCTCCGGCGAGTCCGGCCGCGAGCGCGGGGTCGGCCCCCAACGCGCTCGCGCGCCGTGACCTTCTCGCGGCGAGCAGCGCGCCGATGACCAACAGAAGGAGAGCGAGGGGCGCGACCAGGCCGCGCGTGTAGCAGAGGTCGAGGGGATCGCTGTGCAGGCGATCGACGCGCCGCGCGCCGCCGAGGCGGCGCTGCAGCTCCTCGCTGATCTGCTGCGTGAACAGGGGGCCGACCGTGTCCGGCCCGCGGCCGAGCAGCAGGTGCTCGGGCTCGGCGAGGACCGCGGCCGCCGCGTCGCGGTAGAGCAGCCCGCGGACCTCCATCTCGCGCCCGAGGAACTCCGAGGCGATGCGGCTTGGCAGGGAGTCCGCGGGCAGGAGGCCGCGCAGCGGCGTGCACGCGGCCGCGAGCAGAAGCGCGACGAGCGCGCCCGTGGCGAGGAGAAGGACGCGGCGGCGGGCGGGCTCGGCCGCGATGGCGACCAGGGCGACGCCCAGAAGCGCTGCGAGAAGCGCGACGCGCGATCCCGTGAGGAGCAGCCCCAGGGCGAGCAGGCCGGCGAGCGCGCCGCCGAGCCGGCCGCGTGCGCGCGCCACCGCCAGCGGCAAGAGCACGGCGAGCTGCGAGCCGAGGAAGGTCGGCCCGCCGGTGAAGGCCGCGGCGCGCGTGGCCGCGGCTTGGGCCGCGAACGGGACTTCGAAGCCCAATGACTGGGCGCCGCCCAGGAGCGCGGCCGCGGCGCCGCCGAGGAGCAGCACGTCGGCGAAGAGCCGGGACAGCCCGGGCTTCGCGGCCACGCCCGCGGCGAGAAGGAAGACTCCCATCAGCCCGATATCGGTCGCGAGCCCGGCCTGGCGCAGGTACTCGCCCGCCATGGCCGTGGCCGGGATCTCTGAGCCGAGCGCGGCAGAGATCGACGCCAACAGGTAGAGACACGCGGCGAGGAGCGGCAGCCCCAGACGCAGGAGGAAGGCGGGCCGCAGCAGCACGGCGATCAGGCCGGCGCTGCCGAGCAGCCGCAGGATGATGACGCGGTCTTCTTCGAAGCCGCGGCTGCTATGCGGATTGGCGAGGATCGGCACCACGGCGGCGGCGACCAGCAGGATGGCGGCTCCGGCCCGGCCCGCGGCGCGGCTCATGCCTCGAGCCCCCGGCGGATGTCAGGCGGGAGCGCGAAGAGCGCGACCGCGGCCGCGCCGTCGAGCGAGCGCGGCGACTTCGCCAGGCGGCGGCCGAGGCGCTCGTCCAGGCGCGCCGCGTCGAGAACGAGCGGCCGGCTCGAGGCGACGAGCACGCCCCACGTGCCGTAGAAGGAGGGCACGAAGACTCGCCCGGGCAGCACGTGCGCGAACACCGAGCGCACGCTCGCCAGCACGCGCGCGGCCTCGGGCACGCTCGCGCCGAAGACCGGGCCGTACTGCATGGCCAGCACGCCGTGCGGCTCGAGCCGCTCCTGCAGCAAGCGCAGGAAGGCCGGCTGGAACAGGTGCGCGGCCGGGCCGCCCTCTCCCGGGTCGACCAGGTCGAAGACGATGGCGTTATGGCGGTCAGCGAACCGGCGCAGGTGCTGCTCCGCGTCCTGGATGCAGAGGACGGTGCGCGCGTCGTCGAAGGCGCCGGCGTGATGGTCGGGCAGGTGCTTGCGGCAGGCGGCCACGACCCTCCCGTCGAGGTCCACCATGACCGCGCGCGCGACGCTCTGGTGGCGCAGAACCTCGCGCAGGGTCGCCCCTTCACCGCCCCCCAGGATGAGCACGCTCCTCGGCCCGGGATCGTCGAGGAGGAGCAGGGCCGGATGCACCAGCGCCTCATGGTAGACGTGCTCGTCCCGCTCCGCGGACTGCAGGCGGCCGTCGAGCACGAGCGCGCGGCCGTGCGCGGCGAGGTCGACGATGAGGATCTCCTGGTGCGGCGAGCGGCCGGAGTAGAGGACCTCCTTCACCTCGAGCTGGATGGTCTCGCCCGGGTCAGTGTCGTGCAGGAGCAGTGTGGGTGGGAGGGGCGTCACGGTGCCTTCGCGTCCGCGACGCCCGCGCCGAAGCCGCGCTTGACCTCGACGCGGCGCTGGCGCTTGGCCCGCAGGGCCAGCGCCAGGCGGTCGGCCGCGGCGCGCGCGTCGAAAGCGCTGCCGCAGGTGTAGATGTCGAGCGTGGCCTTGCCGAGGTCGGGCCAGGTGTGCACCGAAAGATGGGACTCGGCGATGAGCAGCACGCCCGAAACCGCGGGCGGGTCGAAGGTGTGGAAGGCCTCGGCGACGATGGTCGCGCCGCCCAGGAGCGCGGCCTCGCGCAGGCCGGCCCGGAGCGCGGCGCTGTCCTGCAGGAGCTCGCGCGGGCAGCCGTCGAGGTCCAGCAGCACGTGCGTGCCGAGATCGGTCATCGTCGTCTCCGTGTCGCTTTCCGGGTAGAGTCGGGCGAGTGTACCGCGAGCGCGCGAACCGCGGTACGCGCTTCCGGCGCCCGCTGCCGGCGCGCCGGCCGAGGGACGAGAACGTGATGCGATCGATCGTGCTTCTGCTCGCTCTCGCTGCGCCAGGCGGAGTGGGCGCAGACGAACACGGCGTGCCCCTTCAGTTGAAGAAGCCGCGCGTGCTCTTCTCCGCCACGCCGACGCTCGCGGGCCGCATCCTGGTCGCGGGCGGCCTGAGCGATTCGTCCTCGCCGCTCTCGGCTCGCGGCGATGCCGAGCTGCTCGATCCGGCGCGCGGCGCGGAGCGCGTCGTCGCCAGCCTGCCCCTGGGGAACGGCCTGCTGCGGGCGCGCGCCTGGCACGCGGCTGCGCCGCTCGACGACGGCCGCGTGCTCATCGCCGGCGGGATCGGCCAGGCGTGCGTCCTGGTCTACGAACCGGATGGCGGCCTGCACGGCGCGTTCGTGTCCGCCGGCCCCCTGCCGGGAGGGCCGCGCGCAGACCTGACCGCCACGCCGCTCTTGGACGGCCGCGTGCTCCTCTGCGGCGGCATGGACGTCGCGGGCAAGCCGGCGGCGCACACGGACCTCTTCGACCCGACGACCTCGACGCTTGCCGCCGGGCCCTCGCTCTTGCGGCCGCGCAGCGCGCACGCCGCCGTGCTGCTCGAGGACGGCCGTGTCCTGATCGCCGGCGGCATCGGAGAGGACACCACCGAGCTGTTCGATCCGGCGGAAGGGACCTTCGTCGCGGGGCCGCGCCTGCTGCACGTGCGGGACGACCTGCGCGCCACCAGGCTGCTGGACGGCCGCGTGCTCCTCACCGGCGGCCAGGACGAGGGCGGGCGCACGACCGCGACCGCCGAGCTGTTCGACCCGGCGAGCAACGAGTTGACCCGAGCCGCCGATCTCCATGCCGATCGCGCGGACCACGCGCAGCTGCTTCTGCCTGACGGCCGCGTCCTCTTGCTCGGCGGGGAGCATGACGACGCCGAAAGCGCGGACCTGGTGCTCGACTCCGTGGAGTGCTTCGATCCGGAGAGCGGGGACTTCCGGCTCTGTCCGCCCCTGTCCGAGCCGCGCGACGACCATCAGGCCGTGCTCCTGCAGGACGGGCGCGTGGCCGTGATCGCCGGCCAGGGAAAGGGCGACGTGGCGCTCTGCTCGGTGGAGTTCTACGCGCCGCCGGCGCCGGCGGAGTGAGCCGCTACTCGATGACGGCGATGACGTCGTCGCCGCCGGCCGTGGTGGCCGAGGGCGCGGTCTCGACCTGCCCGTTCGGGCCGGCGCACAGCGCCACGACCCGCTCGGCGCTGCTGAAGTAGCCGTTCACGTTCACCAGGTAGGCCCGTCCCCAGGGATCGGCGCCCACGTCCGCGTCGAGGTAGGGTCCCTTCCAGCCCTCGCCGGCCATGGTGCCGTCCGTGAGGAAGCGCGCGAGGTGCAGGGCGGGGCCGGAGGCGAAGGCGTTGTTCGCCGGCAGCACGCCGTCGCCGTAGAGGAAGTGGAAGTGCGTGGCGCCGGAGTGCCCGGTCGGGAAGGTGCGCGTCGCCTGGACGTAGTCTTGCACCCCGGCGGCGATCCGCGCCAGGTCGCGATCGACCTTCTCCCACTGGTCGTCGAGTCTCTTCATGGAGACGATCGGCACGACCAGTCCCGCCAGCGCGATCACGATACCCACGCTCACGAGCATCTCGACCAGGTTGAACCCGTGGTTCCGCAGCATGAGAGCCTCCGTCGGGGCCGCTCTTCGCGGCTGGACCCGGCTTCTCTCATCGCGCAATCGCGGCCCCGGACTTGAGCGGAACCGGCGCGCGCCTCACACCAGGCGCAGCTTGAAGCGCCCGTCGTACGTGCTCGAGCAGCTGCCGCACGAGGCCATGCGCAGGCGCCGCTGGCGCGGGTAGCGCTCGCCGCAGGCGGGGCACTCGTAGACGTAGCGGGGCGGCGGGGGCTCGCGCTCCGCGGGATCGAAGAGCAGGCGCGCCAGCACCAGGTCGCGCTCGTCGTACCGGCGCCGCGCGGCCGGATCGGCGCGCCGGTACGGCTGCGGCAGGGGACGCAGGCGGTGGTAGGAGATGATCTCTCCCGGGCGCGCCAGCTCCGGCAGCGCGATGCCGCTCTCGGCCGCGCGATCGGCGAGCGAGCGCACCAGGGACTCGAAGGCGCGCCCGTGGCAGAGCGGCGCGGCCGTTCCGTCGAAGGCGCGGTCGATGTGCAGGAGTTCATGCGCCACGTCCTCGGCCTGCTCGCGCGGCGAGAGGAAGAGGAAGCGCGGCAGCACGAACGAGATGACGTAGCGCATGTCGCGGCCATGCAGGCAGAGAACCGGCAGCTCCCAGCGCCCGTCCGCGGAGACGCGCTGCCGCGAGTCGGAGAAGCGCGTGAAGTGGCAGGCCGCGCGCTTCCCCTCGAGCCCGGCGCGCCCGCGCGTGGCCACCACCAGGATGCGCTCCGCGTCCACGTAGTCGCGGAAGGGCGGCAGGGACGCAAAGTCCCGCACGGCGTCGTGCAGAAGGTCGGTGACTGGCGCACGCATTTCGGCCGCGGGGATTGTAGTCTCCTCGCTGCGATCCCGGCCGGACAATCGCCTCGCGGAGCCTGCGCATGCGGAAGCACGACTTGATGTCCAGCGCGGCGCGCGCCAGCGCGCTCCTTCTCCTGCTGGCGCTCGGCGCCTGCCAGACCGAGGGCGAGGGCGTCGACCTCTTCCCCCTGTACCGCAACGTGCGCACGGGGGAGGCGCGGGAGTTCTCCCTGCTTTTCCCGCTCAGCAACTTCGAGTGGGACGAGCAGGAGACGCTCACCTGGACCATCCCCTTCCACGTGCACTGGCGCCGTGGCGCGCACGAGCAGATCACGCTCGTACCGGTCCTCCCGCTCTACTTCCACCAGCGCAACCTGCGCGCGGACATCGAGGGCGTGTTCCCGCTCTTCTCGCGCTCCGTGCAAGGAGGGCGCACCGAGACCTCGCTCCTGGTGCTGCTCGCCGACTGGGCGACGCGCAGCGGCGACGACGGCCTGGCCGCGCTCTCGGTCTTCCCGCTGTTCCAGTGGCGGAGGGAGGGCGCGGGCGCGCGCTTCAGCCTGGTGCGCGGCCTGGAGCTCTCCCCGACCGGGCCGATGGTGTCGCTCCTGGACGTGGACTGGACCGGCCTCAGCTACGGCGAGGGCGAAGACGAGCGCGCCCTGGCGATCGACGCCGGCGCCGTGCTCGGGCGCATCGTCAACCTCCTCCACTACGGCGACGCCGGTTCGCACACCGAGGTGCGCGTGCTCACGCTCCTCGCCAACGAGGAGTGGTCCCTCATCCACTGGCGCGCGCCGCACGCGGGCGCGCCCGGCGCGGACGGCGCGCGCCTCGTGCTCTTCCCCTTCTACTGGGACATCCAGCACGGGGCGGCGGAGCGCACGCGCGTGCTCTGGCCGTTCTACGGCTTTCGCGAGCGGGACGGCCGCGCGGTCCTGCACTACGTGCTCTTTCCGCTGCTCCGCCTCGTCGACGACGAGGAGCGCGAGCGGAGCGGTTTCGACGTGCTCTGGCCGTTGATCGGCCACGAGACCAATCCGATCGAGTCGAGCTTCTGGTTCCATCCCCTGTTCCAGTACACGGGCTTCGACGGCGGCTACGAGTGGTCCGTGCTGCTCAACATGTTCGGCTACGGGCGGAAGGACGAGCAGAAGCGGGTCCGCCTGTTCTGGTGGCCCTGGGTGCTGTGACGGCGCGGCCCGGGCGGCGTGGAGGCGAGGCGATGACACGCATGACGCGACGATCCTTCCTCGAGGGCGTGGCCGCCACGGGCGCGGCCGCGTTGACGCAGCCCGCCTGCGCCGCGAGCCGTCCTGCGCCGGCGGGGGCCGCGGTCGCGCGCCGTGCACCCGCGCCGCTCGTCATCGCCAGCGCCAACGGCTGGCGCGGGGCCGCGCGGCCGGACGATCCCGCGCCGCGCCAGAGCGCGGTGGAGACGGCGCTCGCGCTGCTCGGCGACGCCGAGGTCGCGGCCGGGAAGTACGGCCTGCTGGAGGCGGTGGTCGCGGGAGTGGGCGTGGTGGAGGACGACCCGGAAGACCACAGCGTCGGCCTCGGCGGGCTGCCGAACGAGGAGGGCGTGGTGCAGCTCGACGCCGCGGTCATGTTCGGCCCCACGCACCAGGCCGGAGCCGTGGCCGCTCTCGAGAACATCCAGAACCCGGCGCGTGCCGCCATGTACGTGCTGCGCTACACCGATCACGCGCTCATCGTCGGCCCGGGCGCGTACCGCTTCGCGCGCGCCTTCGGTATGCCGCACGCTGAGCTGCTCACCGAGGAGGCGCGCAAGATGTGGCTCTACTGGAAGCAGCGCGCGAACGAGCGGGACGACTGGCTCACGCCGCCGGACGAGCAGGTGGAGGAGAGCGTGCGCCGCGCCTACAGCGGCGGCACGATCCACCTCTCCGCGCTCGACGCGCAGGGCGACCTGGCGGCCGCCACCACGACCAGCGGCCTTTCCTACAAGATCTCCGGCCGCGTCGGCGACTCGCCGCTCGTGGGCGCGGGCCTGTTCTGCGACAACGACGTCGGCGCCGCCGGCGCCACGGGCCGCGGCGAGGAGGTGATCGTCAACTGCGGCGCGTACGCGGTTGTCGCGGCCATGCGGCGCGGCCTGGAGCCGAAGGACGCCTGCCTCGAGACCCTGAAGGAGGTGGCGGAGAAGGCGCGCCGGCGCGGCCTGTTCCAGGACGGCAAGCCGTCCTTCGGGCTGTCCTTCTACGCCCTGCGCAAAGACGGGGCCTACGGCTCGGCCGCGATGTTCGAGGGCGGCACCTTCGCGGTCGCGGACGCGGCCACGGGCGCGGGGCGCCACGAGCCCTGCGCCTGGCTCTACGACCGCTGAGCCGTGTCCGCGCCCGGGGGACGAGCCGATGAGCGCTGACCTCTTGGTCAAGGGAGGACGGGTCGTTGGCGCGGGCGGCGTGCAGGCCGAGGACATCCTGGTGCGGGACGGCCGCGTGGCCGAGAGGGGCAGGGACCTCATCCCGCCGCCTCGCTGCCCCGTGCTCGACGCGGCCGGCAAGCTGGTCTTTCCCGGTCTGATCGACGCGCACGTGCATTTCCGCGAGCCGGGCCTGGAGCACAAGGAGGACCTCGCCTCGGGGTCGCTCGCCGCGGTGGCGGGCGGCGTGACCTCGTTCCTGGAGATGCCGAACACGCGGCCGCCGACCGTGGGCCCGCAGGAGCTGGCGGACAAGCTCCGCCGCGCGGCCTTGCGCGCGCTCGCGGATCACGCCTTCTTCCTCGGCGCCTCGACCGAGAACGCCGAGCGCCTGGCGGAGTGGGAGAGGCTGCCGGGCTGCGCCGGCGTCAAGGTCTTCATGGGCGCCTCGACCGGCAGCCTGCTCGTGGGAGACGACGCCGCGCTCGAGCGCGTGCTGCGCTCGGGCACGCGGCGCGTGGCGGTGCACGCCGAGGACGAGGCGCGCCTGGCCGAGCGGCGCGCGGCGCTCGCCCGCGGCGCGTTGGTGAGCGTCCATCCGCACGTACGCGACGTGGAGTGCGCGCTCCGCGCCACGCGGCGGCTGCTCGACCTCGCGGAACGCACCGGCCGCCGCGTGCATCTCCTGCACGTGAGCAGCGCCGAGGAAGTGGCGCTCTTGCGCGAGCGCGATCTCGGCGATCTCGTCACCAGCGAGGTCACGACGCACCACCTGGTTCTGGCGGCTCCCGAGTGCTACGAGCGGCTCGGCGCGCGCGTGCAGATGAACCCGCCGATCCGCGACGCTCGTCGAGGGCGTGATCCCGTGCATCGGCAGCGATCACGCGCCGCACACGCTCGCGGAGAAGGCGCGCCCCTACCCGGAGAGCCCTTCCGGCATTCCCGGCGTGCAGACGACGCTGCCGCTCCTCTTGACCGCGGTGCGGGACGGCTGGCTGAGCGAGGCGCAGATCGTCGAGCGCTGCGTGCTCGGCCCGGCGGCAGCGTTCGGCATCCGCGGCAAGGGGGAGATCGCGATCGGCGCGGACGCCGATCTCGTGCTCGTCGATCCGCAGGAGCGCGGGCCGCTCGCGCGCGAGCGGCTCCTGAGCCGCGCCGGCTACAGTCCCTACGAGGGCGTGGCGCTTGCCGGCTGGCCGGTGGCCACGGTCCTGCGCGGGGCCGTCGTCTGGAGCGGCGGGGAGACGTCCGGCCCGCCGCGCGGCCGGCCGCTTTCCTTCGCCTGACGCACTGCTCGCCCGCGCGACGGCCCGGCGAGCGTATACTGGAGGCGCTCCTCCCGCCCGCACGCACCGGAGACCGACCATGCGCCTCTCCTCAATCGCCGCGTCTTGCCTCTTCGTCTTCCTCGCGACCGACGCGCTCGCGGCCACGATCACGGTCAGCAAGGGGGGCCCGATCACCTCCATCCAGGACGGCCTCACCCTCGCCGGCCCGGGCGACACGGTGCTGGTCAAGAAGGGCGTCTACGAGGAAAACGTGATCATCGGCCAGGGACGCAACGGTCTCAAGCTGCGCGCGCAGGGCGACGTGACGATCGAGGCGTGCCCGCTGGGCAGCGTGGGGAGCGGGCCGGGACTCTCGGTGTGGTCCGAGAAGGTCACGGTCTCCGGGTTCCTCATTCAGAATGCCAGGAACGCGGGAGGCGGCGGCGACAACGCGGTGGTGGTCAATGAGAATGGTGTGACCCTCGAGGACATCCGGGTGCGCGGCAGCGGACTGGACGCCATCGTCATCCACGGCGACCAGACGCGCATCGAGCGCTGCACCGTGGCGAGCATGCCCTGGGGGTACGGCATCAGCGTCTACGGCAACGACGCGCTCGTGAGCAAGACCACGGTCGAGACCGCGGCCGGCACCGGGATCTACGTCAGCGGCAACGGCGCACGCGTGCTCGGCTGCCGCGTGCGCGGCATCGAGGACGGCTACGGCATCCACGTGGCCGGGCACGGGGGCCGGATCGAGAAGAACACCCTCGACGGCATCGACTACGCGGGCATCCTCGTGTACGGGGACTTGATCACCGTGCGCAAGAACAAGGTGCGCGGCGCCACCGAGGAGGGTGTCGATATCGCGGGGAACGGCGCCGACGTGCGCGAGAACCAGGTGTTCGGGACCAGCGGGGGTGTCACGGTGCTCGGCGACGTCGCGCGCGTGCGCGAGAACGACATCCGCGACTGCCACGGGATCGGCATCGACGTCAAGGGCAACGGCCCGACCATCGAGGACAACAAGGTGACGCGCACGGCCGGTTGCTCCATTCGCGCGGAGGGCGACGGCCCGACCATCGCCGGCAACTCCTGCGTGGACGCGGTCGGCGACTCGGACGGGGTGCTGCTCGTCGGCCCGATCAGCTTCGGCTCCATCACTGACAACAAGATCACGCGCGCCTCCAACTGCGGGATCAACGTGGACTCGAACTGCTCCAACCTGCAGATCGAGGACAACGTGGTGTTCTGCTCGTGCTTCGACGGGTATCCGGCCTTCCTGCTCTATGGCAGCGGCCACGAGGTGACCTGGAACGTCGCCCGGCAGTGCGGCGGAGACGGGTTCCAGATCGGCAGCGCCGGCAGCGGCATGCTGCTCGAACACAACAGCGCGCTCGACAACCAGATGGACGGCTTCGACGTGGATTCCGGCTCGGGCAACGACCTGGTGAAGAACACGGCGCGGGACAACGGCGCCGAGGGGATCGAGAACAACGGCACCGGCACCACGGTCGTTGGCAACACCATGAAGCACAACCGCATCGACCTGGCGAACAGCGGGACCGGCGCGGAAAGCAACAACGACTTCAGCACGGGCGGCTGGAGCGTGCCGCCGGAGCTCGACTGAGACCGCGCGCGATGCCGGCGACCACGGCGGGCCGCACGCGCCCCGGGGAGAGGCCGAGGAAGAGAGCCGCCTGGAGCACGGCCTGCTCCGAGAACATGAGCAGGCCCGGGATGGTCCTGCGGCCGGCGCGGCGCGCGGCGAGCAGGAAGCTGGTCTCGAGCGGCGAGTAGACCAGGTCCGCGGCGAAGCCCTCGCCGGCGAAGTCGAAGGGATCGAGGGGCAGCTCGTTCCCGGGCAGGTCGGGAACGGCCTTGACCAGAAGGTCGAAGCGGAGCGCTGCGGCTCGCGCCGGCGAGACCGCCTCGACGCCGCGGCCGAGCGAGAGGACCAGTGCGGTCGCCTTCTCCTGCGAGCGGCCGGTCACGCGCACGCTCACCCCGCGCTCGCAGAGCGCCCAGGACACGGTGCGCGCCGCGCCGCCCGTGCCGTAGACGAGCGCCGTGCGGATGCCGCCCCTGCCGCGCGAGAAGGCGGCTGCGCCGTCCAGTTCGAGGAGCGCGTCGAGCGACCTGCCGAGCTGCACGTCGAGGGCAGCCTCGGGCCGCGCGAGCGCCAGGTCGAGCGCCGCGAGGAAACCCGGTGCGTCGGTGCACTCCGCGCGGAAGCTCCCCCCGGGATCAGCAAGCAGCGTATTCGCCACGCCCGCGCCGCGCGCTTCCTCACCCGCCGAACCGGCGAACGCCAGGGCGCTGGCCTTGAAGGGTGCCGTCACCGAGAGCCCGGCGAGCGGCAGCGAGCGCGCGACCTCGGCCACTTGAGCGAAGGAGCCGGCCGAGAGCGCGGTGTAGACAGAGTCGCAGCCCTGGGCCGAGAAGACGCTGTTGTGGGCGCTGGGAGAAAGGGACGCGGAGACGTTCCTGCCGGCCACGGCGAAGACCCGCGTGCGCGGGCCAACCTGCTTGGCTCGATGCACCTCGAGCGCTTCCTGCGCCGTGATCTGCCCGGCCGCGGTCTTGCGCGCCGGGTGGAGGGCCGCGTAGAGGAGCGGCATGCCGAAGAGTCCGGCGAGCGGCCGCAGGTAGCGGCCGGCCTCGCCCATGGCGATGGCCGCTACCGGCCGCGAGGCGGCGCTGCCGGCGCTCGCCGCGGATTGCACGAAACGCAGCGCTTCGGCCGGGTCCTCGGCGCTGGCCGCGACCTTGACCACGTCCGCGTCCAGGTCGAGGAGCGCCCGGACCCGCTCCGCGCCGTCGCAGGCCGCGGACGGGCCGTGCCAGGACACGATGCGCCGCGCCCGGCCGCGCCGGAGCGCATCGGCCAGGTCAGACTCGACGTCGATCCAGGCGAAGCCCGCCGCGTCCGCGCGCTCGAGGAGCGCGAGCCGTGCCCGCGAGTCGCCCGCAAACTCGCCTCCCTCGGCGCTCGTCCTGAGCGTGCAGATGGCCGGGCGGCCGATGGCCCTGGCCAGGGCGGCGAGGTCGACGGCCTGGGGATCCGCGAAGCGATCGAGGCGCACTTCCAGGAGATCGACCTCGGGCACGAGGGAGCGCGCGTCCCGCGCGGCCGACTCCACGTCGCGGGCGCCGCTGCACCCGACGAGCAGGGGAGAAGCCGCGTCGCTCCGGCCCGTCATCGCAGGAGCCGGCTCACGCCGACGATGCGCGCGATCTGGGCGGCGTCCCGGCTCTGCAGGCGGCCGGAGGCGGCCGCGGCCCAGAGCGTGACGCTCGCCGCCAGCCGGTAGGCCGCGACTAGCTTCTTGTCCACGCGCGCGAGCGCCGCGACGTGCGCGCGCACCGTGGCGGCGTCGCCGCGCACGATGGGTCCGGTGAGGGCGCGCGCCGATCCGAGCCGCTCGAGGTTCCCGAGCGTGCCGTGCAGCAGCGGCCAGAGCGGCGCGGCAGGGTTCCGCGCGAAGGAGGGCAGTGTGCCGAGCAGGGCGCCGGCGAGATGAGCGACGGCGACCGTGCAGTTCGAGGCCACGGCCGCGGCCGCGTGGTAGAGCGCTTTCTCTTCAGCCGCGAGGCGCACCGGCCGGCCGCCGGCGAGGCGCGCCAGGGCGAAGAGCGCGGCCGCGGTCCCGCGATCGCCCTCGATCGCGAAGGTGGAGCCGGGCAGGAGCAACCGCGCCTGCGCGGGCGAAGCGAAGGTCTGCAGGGGGTGGAGCGAGCCGACCGCGGCGCCCTGCGCGCGCAGCGCGCCGATCGCGTCCGCCGGGAGCGCGCCGGAGCAGTGGAAGGCGATGGCGCCGGGCTCGAAGCGCGCGCGCGCGGCGATCTTCCGCGCCGTGCCCTCGAGCACGCGGTCGATGGTGGCGAGCATGAGCAGGTTGCCGGCGCTGGCCGCGGCAGAATCGGTCGCGGCCGTGCCCGCGCCGATGAAGCGGCAGGCGGCGCGCGCGCGTGCCGCCGAGCGCGAGATGACGGCCGCGACCGGGAGGCCCGCCGCGTGCCAGGCTGCTCCCAGGGAGCGCCCGACCACGCCCGCGCCCACGATCACGAGCCGCCGTCTTGCCAGGCCCCTGGGCATCGCTCCGGTCATCTCAGCGCCGGCCCGCGCCGGGCCGGACCTCGTCGTCCGCTTCCGCCGCGCGCTCCGTCCAGGACTCCGCGTCGCGGCGGCGCACGCTCCCGCTCGCGGCTCGCAGCGCAAGGCGCGGACTCAGCCCTGCTGCGCCTTCCCCTGGTCGCGCGGAACGTCGTGGCTCAGCTCGCCTCGCGCTCGAGAGGAGGCGGTTCGGGATAGTCCTCGAAATCGTCGAACTCGTCGATGTCCGGCGCCACGTAGTCGGGCGACTTGGACTTTTCCAGCTCGGCGTAGAACGCCTCGAGGATCGACTGCTCGATGAAGCGCCGGCACCGCGGATTGATGGGATGGGAGATGTCGGTGTGGAGCCGGGCCCGCCCGCGGCCGTCCGGCCGCGCGCGGTTGGGCGAGAGACGCGACCCGCACTCGTTGCAGTACTTCGCCCTGAGGTGGTTCTTGGTCCCGCACTTCTGACAGCGATCGGTGAGCTTGCGGCTCGGCATCGCCACGAACGGGCCGTGCGTGCCCTCGATGATCTTGATGTCGCGCACCACGAAGTCGTCGTCGAACGTGATGGTGCAGAAGGCCTGCAGCTTCTCGCTGCGGTTGTCGACGAGCTTCACACGGACTTCAGAGATCTGCACGTGCGTACTCCTCGCACATCTTTCAGCCCGTCAGCCGGGCAGGCTTTCGCACAGAAAGATCTCCCCGGCCGCCACAGCCAGGAGCCTGCGCATGACCTCGACGCCCTGGGCGCGGTCCGCCACCGCCGCGAACATCGCGGAACCGCTGCCGGTCACGCAGAAGGGAAGGCCCGTCTCGCGCGACACTCGGTCCTGAAGCGCCGCGAGTTCCGGGAATGCCCGGCGGAAAGGAACTGCCAGAGCATTTTGAAACTCCGGCGCACCGCGCCCTATCGGACGATCAAGACTCTTGAGGAACGTTCTTAAGTCGCCCTTAGGTTTTGTCAAGGCTAAGTTTAGGGTTCCGTACACAACCGCGGTGGAGACGGCGGCCCCCGGATAGAAGAGAACGAAGGTGAAACGGGGAATCGCGCCTGGCACAAGGGCCTCGATACGTTCCCCGCGGCCACGCGCCACGGCCGTGCCGCCGGTCAGGAAGAAAGGCACGTCCGAGCCCAGCCCGGCCGCGATCTCTTCGAGTCGCGGCTTGGAGAAAGGCTCGCCCAAAAGGTGGTTCACTGCCGCGAGCATGGCCCCTGCATCGGCAGAACCGCCTCCCAAACCTGCGCCCAGCGGGATGATTTTCTGCAGATTCACCGCAAGACCAGAGCGCGTGTTCAGAGCAGAGAACAGGGCCTCGGCCGCGCGCACCACCAGGTTCGTGTCGTCCGCCGGGCAGGGGCGCCCCGACACCGCGAAGCGCAGCTCCTCTCCCGGGACGCGCTCGACCGTGAGCACGTCGCACAGGTCGATCGCGTGCATCACGGTCTCGATCTCGTGGAAGCCGTCGGGCCTCTTGCCGAGAACCTCGAGGTAGAGGTTGAGCTTGGCCGGCGCGCGCAGCACGACGCGATCGCGGCTCTTCTCCGCGAAGATCATCCGGCCGGCGGCCCGAGCAGGGCGTTGTCGATGAGGCGCGTCCCCTCCACGCGCGCGGCGACGAGCAGGAGACCGGAGGGCTCGCAGCGCTCGAGGTCAGCGAGCGTCTGCGGATCGACCAGGGCCGCGTAGTCGATGGACAGGCCGCGCGTCTCCTCCAGCTCGCGGCGCGCCCGAGCAAGCAGCGCCGCCGCGCTCCGCTCGCCGCTCGCGTACTCCGCCTGGGCCGCCGCGAGCGCGCGGCTCAAGGCCAGCGCGCGCCCGCGGCCCTTCCTACTACTCATGGCCAGTCCGTCCGGTTCGCGCATGGTCGGACAGACGACGATCTCCAAGGGCATATTGAGGTCTGCCACCATCCGGCGGATCACCAGGGCCTGCTGGGCGTCTTTCTGGCCGAAGAAGGCCACGTCGGGCTGGACGACGTGCAAGAGCTTGGCGACCACGGTGAGTACGCCGCGGAAGTGGCCGGGGCGCAGCGCGCCCTCGAAGCGGGCGGAGAGCCGCTCGTTGACGACGTGCGTGGCGAAGCCTTGCGGATAGACCTCCTGAGCGCTGGCGCTGAAGATGGCGTCGCAGCCCACGGCGGCGAGCTTCTCGCGGTCTCCCTCGAGGTCGCGCGGGTAGCGCTCCAGGTCCTCGCCCGGGCCGAACTGCAGTGGATTGACGAAGATCGAGACCACGACGCGCGCGCAGCGCGCGCGCGCGGCCTTGACCAGCGACAGGTGCCCCTCGTGCAGGGCGCCCATGGTCGGGACGAAGCCGAGCGCCGCCCCCGCGCCGCGCCACTCCCGCGCGAGGCGCGTCATCTCGCGGCAGCCGCGCACGATCGGGATCATGCTTCCTAGCGCGCGCGCTGCTCGATGAGCAGCTCGCGGATCGTCTTGCCCGTCACCGGATCGACCATGTCCGGCGCCACGGCGGCGGCCGGCTCGAGGACGAAGCCGCGCTCGCGGTAGCGCGGGTGGGGGAGGGTCAGGTCGCGCGTCTCGCAGATGGTGCGCCCATGCAGGATGAGGTCGAGGTCGAGCACGCGCGGGCCGTTCTTGATCGAGCGGTCGCGCCCGCGCCGCGCCTCGATCTTGAGCAGCTCGCGCAGCAGCTCCTCGGGCGGAAGCGCGGTGTCGAGCAGCGCCACGCCGTTCAGGAAGGGCCGCTGCGCCGGCCCGCCGACCGGCTCGGTCTCGACCAGCTCGGACACCGCCACGACCTCGGTGCCGCGCAGGCGGCGCAGCTGCCCGAGGGCGAAGCGAATGTGCGCCTCGCGGTCGCCCAGGTTGGAGCCGAGGGCGACGAGCGCCTCTGCTCCCGGCTCGTCGCCGCCGGCGCGCGCCTCGGCCGCGTGGGGCGCGAAGATGCGCCGGCCGGCCATGCGCTCGGCGAGCGCCAGGAGCGGCCCGGCCACGGCGTAGCCCGCGAAGCAGAGGAAGAAGAGCGTCTCGTGATAGGTGGCCGCGAGGAAGAGGATCACGAGGATGACCACGAGGTGCAGGAAGGGACGCCGCCCGCGGAACCAGCGGCTCACCAGGTGGACGTACTCCACGCGCGAGATCATCATGCCGCCGAGCAGCGGCAGCATCCACAAGTAGGCGCGCACCAGCGCGAGCCGCGTCTCGCTGCTCATGCCCGCGAGCGGCGACTCGTTCTCGAAGAGCAGGAAGGCCGAGGAGGCGACCACGCCGGCGGCCGCGGGCGTGGGCAGCCCGCAGAACCTCTCGTGGGACTGGTCGTCCTCGTCTGTCTCGAGCGTGAAGCGCGCCAGGCGCAGCGCGGCGCAGATCACGTAGAGCGCGCACAAGAGCAGCACGAACTTCTGGCGGTAGGGCACGCCCGCGCTGGTCAGCGTGTATTCGTACACCACCTTGACCAGGAAGGCGGGCGCCACGCCGAAGGTGATCAGGTCGGTGAGGGAGTCGAGCTGCGCGCCGAAGTCGGATGACTGCTTGGTCAGGCGGGCGATGCGGCCGTCGAGCGCGTCGAAGAGCATGGCCAGGAGGATCATCCAGGAGGCCCAGAGGACGTTGTGCTCGAAGAGCGCGGGCCGGAGCAGCGCGTCGGCGATCTTGGCGATGGCCAGGAAGCCGCAGAACGTGTTGCCGAGGGTGCAGAGCGTCGGCAGGATGGCAACGGGTTTGAAGCGGGGCATCATTCTCGTGATGGGCGGCCGCGCCGCGCGCCAGTGTCCTCGGGCATGGTTCGACGGCCTTTCAGCGTACTGGCCGGCGCACGGAATATCCACGCGGCCCTGCCGGACGGCGTTATCGGCCGGCTGCGGCGCGGAACAGGACCGTCTCTCCGGCCTTCACCTTCTCCTTCAGGGATGCGGCGGGATGGAACCCGCTGCCCGCGGGAACGATCACCTCGGCGTAAGAGCCGAACTTCATCATGCCGATGCGCTGGCCGCGCTCGACGCGGTCGCCCTCGCGCACGGCAAGCACCAGGCGCCTGGCGATGAGCCCGGCGACCTGGCGGAAGAGGATCCTCTGGCCATCGTCCAGGCGGATGCCGACGGCGTTGCACTCGTTCTCGGCCGAAGAGCGCGCGTCGCGCGCGTCGCGGAAGCGGCCGGGCGTGTAGCGCACCATCTCGACCACGCCGGCAGCCGGGGCGCGGTTCACGTGCACGTCCAGGACCGAGAGGAACACGCCCACGCGCGTTCCCCTGCCCGCGAGGTAGAGCGGCTCTTCCACGTCGAGGACGTTTTGCACCACGCCGTCGGCCGGGCTGACCAGGAGGCCCGCGTCCGCCGGGATGCTCCGTTCCGGATCGCGGAAGAACCAGAGGACGAAGAGGGCGAGCGCGCAGAGCGGCAGGCCCGCCCACCACGCGGCGCGGGCGAGGAGAAACAAACCCGCGGCGAGCGGCAGGGCTCCGTAGAGGACGATCTGGACGGTGCCGTAGTGCGTGAGCGGAAGGCGCGCCATCGGCACACTCCTAACCGCGCGCCGCGGGCGCGTCAACCGCGGCCGCTGCCGTTCAGCGGGCCGCGGGCAGCCCGGTGAGGGTGACGATCCGGTTGGTGCCGTCGCCGAGCGCGAGCGATCCCGCTTCCTGCCGCGCTCCCGGCTCGAGGTCCACCGTGCTCTCCACCACGCCGAGGTTGAAGGCCGGCAGGTGCATGCCCGGCGTGCCCGGCCGGTTCGGGTCGACGAAGTCCTGGTCTCCGTCGCGGATGTGGGAGCAGACGAAGAGCGAGACCACATGCGAGCCGGCGAGGGAGTCGCGGGCAGAGAGCCGCGCGGCCCAGCCGCTGGTCACGGGCACGACATAGGGATTGAAGACGGAGCAGTTGTTGGCGACGTCCACGTCATGGCCGATGACGCATGTGTCTTGCGTTCCACAGACCGCGAAGGCGTCTCCCACCGGAGCCGAGAACGACAGGAGCGGGACGGACGCGGCCGCGTCGTTTCCAGGCATCGCGAGCGCCAGGGCCGCGCCGGAGAAGGCCGGCCGATCGGACAAGGCGCCGGCGATCCGGTTCATCCATGGCGCGGCGTAGCGCTTGCTGCCGGCCACGTACACGAGGGTGCCGAGGTAGCCGGACGACACTTCGCCCTCCTCGCTCTCGTAGACCATCTGCACCAGGCGCTCCAGGCCATCAACGGCCCCTTCGGCGGCGGGTGGGAGGCCGACCAGCAGCGGAAGCGAGCTTCTGCCGGTTTCCAGTTCTCCGTCCTCCGTGATCATTGAGTCCCAACCGAGGCGGGGGGCCTGGAACCCAACGGAGACCGCTCCGGCCAGGTCCTGGAGCGCCAGGCAGCGCTCCCCGCACTCGAAGCTGACGGGCGCTTGCGGGACCGCCTCGAGCGTCAATGTGGTCAGTATGCCCGGCCCCGTCCGGCCGATGTCCGGGCCGGCAGCGAGCACGGCCGCGGTCTCGCCCGGCATGAGCAACGCGCTGCCGCCGATCGTGCAGAACGCGACGCGCGGGGACTGGATCACTCCGCCGGACGGCACCTCCTCCACGCTCTTCTCCGTGGCGATGCGCGACGACACCCGCAGGTCGATGTCCCGCGAGGACTCGAACCACGCGTCGCGCACCACGAAGCTGACCAGGGCTCCGCCGTTCGGGTGGCGGTCAGCGCGGAACAGAGCCTCCACCCCTACCTGGAAACCGTCGACCACGGGCTGGTGGAGGATCGCTGCTTGCGCGATCTCGACGTCGAAGTCCTCCAGGAACGTGCGCCGCGTGCAGGCCACCTGATGCACCGGCACGCCCGAGGCCGCGCTCATGCGGAAGGACTGCTCCAGGCGCAGCGTGCCCGCGCGCACCAGGGCCTCGAGGCGGCTCATGCCTTCTCGGTCGAGCGTCCCGGCCGGCAGCCCGCTGTCCAGCGCCGCGCCAACGAACTTGTAGACATCCGCTCGCACGGAGAGGCGCGAGCGGGCCACGAGGGCGACGAAGCCGAGGAAGCGCTCCACCTCCTCCTGCACGTCCGGCGGGGCTTCGACCACGAGGAAGGAGCGATCGCCCTCGAAGCAGTAATCGACCGACCGGCCGACGTACTCCCATTCCTCGGGCATGACGGTCTGACGCAGGAGGTCGACCAAGGCATCGGGATGGAAGGTGGAGGACTCCTCTTCGAGCAACGCGCTCCCCTTCTCCAGGGCGAGCGGCGTGATGGGCTGGGTGTCGATGAGGACCGTGCCAACGAAGGGAGGCGGCAGCACGGCGTCCAGCGGATAGGTGCGCCGCAGGAGGTCCGCGGAGCTGGGATCGGTCGTTGCGAGCACGAGACACAGGAAGGGCGCGATCATCGTCTTCTCCAAAGGGACAGTGCCGTGACTCAGAGCCGCGGCAGGGCCTGCGCGAGCAGTTTCGAGAGCCGCGCCTGCTCGCAGGGAAGCGGCGGGATTCCATCGTTCTTCCAGCGCGCGGCAATGACCCCGGCCCGTTCGAGGAGCGGTTCGGCCGTGGCGCGCGAGAGAGGCGCGAGCAGTGCAGCGTGCTCGGCAGAAGTGCCTGCCCGCGCCGCGGCGCAGAGGATCAGGGCCGCGGCGTCCTCGTCGAGGAGCGCGGTCTCGCAGACCGCAGCGAGCGCGCGCGGTCCGTCGAGAGCGCCAGCCTCGGCGAGCGCGAGGGCGGCGGCCGCGCGCCGCGCGGGCCGGCACTCGCTGTCCGCGAACACGGCGGCCAGGCAGTCCTGCACCACGCCGTTCGCGCGCGCCAGGGTGGCGATCAGGCATTCGCCCCACGGGCCGCGCGCGGCGGAGCGCGTCAGGTCGGCTGCATCCGGCGCGGCGCGCAGCACGCGCACGATGGCCAGGCGGACGTCGGCCCGGGCCGCGGCCTCGATCGCTCCCCCGGCGGGCAGGCCGGCGCAGGCATCGGCGTTGAGCAACGTGTTGAGCGCGGCCGCGCCGCCGATCCGGACCACGGCGTCGAGCGCCGCGCGCCGCACGCGCGGCACGGCCACGAGGCCGCGCAGGGCGGAGAGTGCGCGCGTGCCGCACTCGTGGGCGCAGGGCAGCGCGGCCTCGAGCACCTCGGGGTCGGCGCTGGTCGAGAGCAGCTCGAGCACCTGGCCGCTGCTCGGCAGGTTGCGCGCCGCGAGCGCCTCGGCGGCGAACAGGTCGCCGCCTGCCCGGCGCCGCAAGAGCTCGCCCACGCCGACGTTCCCCATATCGAAGAGCGCGGCGAGCGCCAGGTCGCGGATTTCGGGCCGATCCAGCGCGTTGCCGAGAGCGCGCGCTCCCCGCGCCGAGCCGCTCCGCGCCAGGCCGGCGGCCGCCGCCCCGGCCAGAACCGCGTCAGCCAGATGCCGCTCCAGGCGAGCCACCTCCTTGTCGCCGGCGAGCTGGCCCAAGGCGACGAGCGCCGCGGGCGCGGTCTCGGCGCGCAGCGCGGCCTCGCGCAGCGCGGGCAGGGCGGCGGAGAGAGAAAGCTCGGCCGCGCCGCGGATCGCGGCAGCGGCGAAGTCGGCGTCGGCGGCCTTGATGGCCGCGACGACGATGCCCTCGATCGGCCAGTCCTCGGCGGCCAGTGCCGCGGTGCGCAGCTCGAACTCGGCGCGGTAGTCAGCGGTGCGGCCGGCCTGGAACAGGGCGTCGTAGACCGCCTTGCGCGTGGCGTCGAGCCGGGCCGGGACGACCGCGTCCGCGCGCAGCACGGTCTCGCCCGCTCGCGCGGGTGCGCGCCCATTGCTCGCCGCGCCGTGCTCCGGCAGCGGTTCAAGCAGGGCCGGCCCTGGCCCGCGAGCGAGCAGCAGGGCGAGGCAGGCAGCGGCCGCGGCGGCGGCGTAGAACCGCCAGGAGCGCGCCGTGCGCGCGCGCGAAGCAACCAGCGGTTTGGCCTCTCGCGCGGCCGCGTCGATGCGGCTCAGCACGCCCGCGGCCATGCGGTCCTCGAATCCAGCGTCCGGCTCAAGACCGCAGGAGCGGTGCAGCAGTTCCTCCACCTTCAGGTGGAACTCGAGCGCGTCGCGGCAGAGGGTGCAGCCCTCGAGGTGCGACTCGAATATGGTGCGCTCGACCGCGGGCAGCTCCGCGTCGACGTGCAGCAGCAGCCGGCCGCGCCATGCCCGGCAGCCGACCTTGTGCGCCGCGCTCATGGTTCCCCTCCGGGAAGGCGCTCGAAGCGCCGCCGCAGGGACTGGCGCGCGAGCGAGACGTAGACGCGCGCCGCGGCCCGCGTCGTGCCGAGGACGGCGGCCACTTCAGCGTACGAGAGGCCCTCGTAGACCTTGAGGAGGAGGGCCGCCTTCTGGCGCGGCGGCAGGTCGTCGAGCGCTCTCCTCAGGCGCTCCACGTCCTCGCGCGCGGACGCGCGCTGCGCGGGACCGGCCGCGGGACAGGGGAAGCCGGCGCCTTCGGGTCGCTCCTTGCCGATCGCGCGCTCGCGCCGCGCCCGCTTGCGGAGCTGGTCAAGAGCGAGGTTGAAGGTGATGTGCAGGACCCAGGTCCTGAACGAGGCGTGCTCGCGAAAGGACGTGAGCGCCAGGTACGCGTTTGTAAACGCTTCTTGGACAACGTCTTCCGCGTCCTCGCGACTCTCGAGGAGGCGCGCGGCGAGGCGTGCCGCGGCTCGCGCGTGGCGCCTCACGAGCTCTTCGAAGGCGCGCCGGTCTCCGGTCCTGGCCTGAGCCAGCAGGAGCGCGTCCTCGCTCGTCAGGGCCATCGCCGCCGTTCTCATGAGGAAACTCCGAGGTATGCAGACGCCTGGCGCCGGCCGACGTTAATGGTTTCCTGGCCGGGCCGGCCCGATTCTCCCTAGCGCATCGCGATCGGGTGGTGACGGATGCGACCGATCCTCCCGCCAGCGAGCGTGTCGCGGCGCGCGCGACGAGCAGCCGCCGATTTCGCGCGGCGGCGGGAGTGGCGCGTTCGTTTCCTGCCAGGTCGCACTATCATCGCACCCGTGGACCCCGCGGAGCGAACGTACAACCCTCGCGTCGTCGCCGGCACGCTGGCCGGCTTCGAGGGGTTCAGCCGCTTTCGCTCGGCGTTGTTCGATCCGCTGCGCTCCCTTCTGCCGGTGGCGGTCGAGGTCGAGGCGGTCCCGGCGGAGTTCTCCTCCCTCTACGCCGACTCCTTCCGCGCCCGCGGCTTCGTGCTCGACGAGCGGCCGCAGGAGCGCGGGCGCATGGTGCTCGCCGGCCCCTTCGATCAGTTCTCGCTCCTCGCCGGCGTCGAGGAGGAGAGCCCGGCCGGCTTCAAGGAGCTGGCGCACGCCGTGGCCCACGCCGTGGCCTGCCGCTTCATCGAGGAGTTCGAGGTGCCGGCGCGCAGGCGCATGCTGCGGCTCGGCCGGCGGCCGCTGATCATGGGCGTGCTCAACGTCACGCCCGACTCGTTCTCGGACGGCGGCTGGTTCGCGCAGCCCGACGAGGCCATCGCGCGCGCCTTCCAGATGGTCGAGGAAGGAGCGGACATCGTCGACGTGGGTGCGGAATCGACCCGGCCGGGCGCCGCTGCGGTGGAAGCGGAGGAGGAGATCCGGCGCCTGCTGCCGGTCATCAAGGCGCTGGCCGAGCAGCTCCCCGCGCCGCTCTCCCTCGACACCAGGAAGAGCCGCGTGGCGGAGCGCTTCCTCGACATGGGGGTCGACCTGATCAACGACACCAGCGGCCTCGAGTTCGATGCGCGCATGGCCGAGGTCGCCGCGCGCCGCGGCTGCGTCCTGGTGATCAATCACATGCGCGGAACTCCGCGCACCATGCAGCAGGCGCCGCGCTACGATGACGTGTCGGCGGAGGTCTGCCGGAGCCTCCGCGAGCGCCTCGAGCGCGCGCTGCGGGCGGGCGTCTTGGAGGAGAGGGTCATCCTCGATCCGGGCATCGGCTTCGGCAAGCGCGTCGAGGACAACCTCGATCTCCTCGCCAGGCTCGAGGAGATCAGGTCGCTCGGGCGGCCCATCCTCATCGGCTGCTCGCGCAAGTCGTTCCTAGGCGAGCTGACCGGTCGCGCGTCGGGCGAGCGGCGCGCGGCCACGACGGCCACGACCGCGCTCGCGGCCCTGCGCGGCGTGAAGATGGTGCGCGTGCACGACGTGCGCGACGCGGTGGACGCGCTCAAGGTGCTGGACGCGATCGATGAGCGTCATCGAGTGGCATAAGCTCGTCGAGATCCTGATCTTCTGGCTCGGGATCTACCTCATCCTGCGCTCGCTTCGGCGCACGCGCGGCCTGGGCGTGCTCAAGGGAGGCGTGGCGTTCATCGTCGGCATTTACCTGTTCTCGAAGCTCCTCGAGACCAGGGGCATCGAGATGTCGCGGCTGAACTTCGCCATCGAGAACCTGATCACCGTCGCCTTGATCGCCTTCGTCATCATCTTCCAGCCGGAGCTGCGGCGCGGCCTGACGCGCCTCGGCGAGAAGCCCTTCTCCTGGCTGGCCGGGCCGGCCGCGGGACGGAGCGTTTCGCCCATCGTCGAGGCCGCGGGCCACATGTCGCGGCGCCGCATCGGCGCGCTCATCGCGATGGAGCGCAACGTCGGCATCGGCGGCATCATCGAGAGCGGCGTGCCGCTCTCGGCCGAGGTCACGGCTCCCCTGCTCGAGTCGATCTTCTATCCGAACGCGCCGCTGCACGATGGCGCGGTCGTGGTGCGCGGCTCGCGCGTTGTGGCGGCGCGCTGCCTCCTGCCCCTGTCCGACAGCCCGGAGCTGGGACCGGAGGTGGGCACGCGCCATCGCGCCGCGGTCGGCCTCACCGAGGAGACCGACTCCATCGTCGTCGTCGTGTCGGAGCAGACGGGCCGCATCTCGCTGGCGCACTACGGCGCGATCCGGCCGATGCGCGACATGCGCGAGCTGGAGGATGCCATCACCAGGATCCTGGACGGCGGGCGGCTGGAGCCGGTGGCGAGCGAGCGCTCGGCGGAGCATCAGGAAGGGAAGAGCGGTTTTTGGAGCAAGTCCGGGGTCCTGGTGGATGGCGAGCGCGACTCTGCCGCGCCGGCGATGATCCGGGACCGCGCCGGCGCGGCCGGCGAGAGGACGGTGAGGGTCGAGCGGCCTGTGCGGGACACAGCCCGCGGGCGGCGACGCGGCGGATCCTGGCGCAGCCACGCAGCAGGCCGCCCGCTCCAAGGTCGAGGTGCGGAGCGCGCGGACGGATGTCCCCGCGGGTTCGGAGGACAAGGAGGCCGGGCCGGCGCCCGCGTAGGTGAGGCGTGTTGTCCAGGGCAAGGCTGTTGTGGGCTCGTTTGACGCGCGGTCTCTGGCGCGAGCGCGTGAGCGTCTTCGTGTCCCTGCTCGGCGCCCTCATGCTCTGGTACCTGCTCGACAAGAAGGTGGAGAAGGATCAGACCTTCAGCCTGGCGGTGCAGACCGTGGGCGAGGGGGACCGCTGGCCGGCGGGCAGCGGCCTTTTCCTGCGCATCCCGAACGCGCTCGCATTCTCCAGCGTGCGGCCGAGCCAGGTCGACGTGCACGTCGAGGGCACGGCGGAGCACCTGGCGCGCCTCGAGGGCACGCTGCGCGGCCTCTGCGACATTCCGCTGGACTTCCTCGGCGGCGAGGACGAGCGCAGCCGTGACCTCGTGGTCGACGAGGTCTTCAAGTTCCCGGCGCGCGAATCGCTGCCCGGCCTGCGCATCGAGTCGCCGGGGACCATCACCCTGACCCTGTCGCGGCGCATGGAGTTCATGCTCTCGCTGGACGCCGGCAACCTCGAGTTCGAGGACGCGAAGCTGGCGGAGAGCGTGGACGTGCGCTTCACTCCGAGCAGCGTGCGCGTTTCCGGCCCGGTGCGCAGCAGCCTCCTGCTGCAGTCCAAGCCGCAGCTCTTCAAGCTGGCGCGGATCGACGCCAAGTCCTTCGACGCCGCCCTGCGCGGCAGCTGCTCGGCGCGCACGCGCCACGCGAGCTTCATCGAGGACGGCGGCCTGCTCAAGAACCTGCAGGTCGAGAACGACCTGGTCGAGATCACGTTCGAGCGGCGCCAGAGGTTCCGGGAGGTGGTGCTCGAGGGCGTCGAGGTCATGCCCTTGATCCCGGCCGAGGCGCGTCCCGATGGCCTCGATGCGGACAGCCCGCTCAGCATCGATCCGCCCGCCGTCACGGTGCGGCTCAGGGTGCCCGAGAGCTACTTCGACGCCGAGCACGCGGAGTCGTCCATCCGCCGCGAGCTGGACGTGTACGTCGACCTGGGCGACATGCCGTTCAGCGTGCATGCCGACAAGCTCGAACCGCGCGTGCACGGCCTGCCCGAGGGCGCCTCTTGCGTGGTCGAGCCCGCGCTCATCGACGTGGTCTGGAACATCCTGGACGTCGATGCCGCGGGCGGCGCCCCGGAATCGGATGCGCGATGACGCGGCCGCGGCACTTCGGCACGGACGGACTGCGCGGCGTCGCCAACACCGGCATGCTCGCGCCCGAGCAGGTGCTCGCGCTCGGCCGGGCCATCGGCCGTTTGGCGAGCCGGGAGGGCGGCTTGCGCGTCGCCCTGGCGCGCGACCCGCGGCGCTCGTCGCCGCTGCTCGCCGCGGCGGTGGCGGCCGGGATCGCCGCGGAGGGAGTGGACGTGCTCGACCTGGGCGTGCTGCCCACTCCCGCTCTCGCGGCGCTCCTGCCAGCGAGCGGCGCGATGCTGGGCGTGGTCGTCTCGGCCTCCCACAATCCCATGCAAGACAACGGCATCAAGGTGCTGGGCCAGGACGGCGCCAAGCTCGCTGACTCGCTCGAGGCGTGGCTCGAGGAGGAGACGGCCCGTCCCCTGCCCGCGCAGCCGCCGGTCGGCGCGGCCGTGGGCGACGTGCGCGTCCTGGAGCGCCCGGTCGAGCGCTACGTCGAGCACGTCGCTTCCCTCTTCCCGGGCCTCGACCTGCGCGGGCTCAAGATCGTCGTCGACTGCGCGAACGGCGCGACCTCGACGGCCGCGCCCGCGCTCCTCGGGCGCCTCGGCGCCGAGGTCGCCGCCCTGTGCGCCGAGCCGGACGGTCTCAACATCAACGACCAGTGCGGCGCCGTCCATCCCGAGCGGATGGCCCGGGCGGTGCGGGAACGCTCCGCCGACGCGGGCGTCGCGCTCGACGGCGACGGCGACCGCGCCATCTTCGCCAGCAGCGACGGCTCGATCCAGGACGGCGACCGCGTGCTCTTCGCCTGCGGGCGCCGCCTGTTCGAGCAGGGGCGGCTCCGGGACGGGGTCGTGGTCGGGACGGTGATGACGAACTTCGGCCTCGAGCTGGCGCTCGCGCAGCTCGGCGCGCGCCTGGTGCGCACGCCGGTGGGCGATCGCCACGTCGCGGCCGCCCTGCGCGAGAACGGCTGGTGCCTGGGCGGGGAGCCCTCGGGACACATCATCTTCGGCGGCGAGAACAACTTCATCGGCGACGGGCTCGTCTCCGCCCTCAAGGTCTTCGCGCTCATGCGCCAGAGCGGCGCCCCGCTGCACGCGCTGACCGCGGCGCTCCAGCCCGTGCCGCAGGTGCTCTTGAACGTCGCGGTGGAGCAGAAGCCGCCGCTCGAGTCCTTGCCCGCGGTCATGGAGCGGATCGCGGCGGCGGAGCGCGAGCTGGCCGGCTCTGGGCGCGTGCTGGTGCGCTACTCGGGCACCGAGAACCTGCTGCGCGTCATGGTGGAGGGCAGGGACGGAGCGCTCGTCGAGCGCTCGGCGGCGAGCATCGCCCAGGCCGTCAGGGAGCGCATCGGCGCCGGCGGAGTACCGCCGTCATGATCGCGCTCGGCTTGGAGGCGTCGGCGCGCGTGGGATCGGTGGCCCTCTATCGCGGGGCGGAGGGCGAGCGCGGCGAGACCGTCGAGGTGGAGCTCTGCGCGGAGGGCGGCCACGCGCGCGCCCTCGCCCCAGCCATCCAGGACCTGCTCGCGAGCCGCGGGCTCGCAGCGCGCGACCTCGACCTGATCGTCGTCGGCCTCGGTCCCGGCGGCTATACCGGCGTGCGCCTGGCCCTGGCCACGGCCAAGACGCTTTCCATCTTCCTCACCAAGCCGCTGCTCGGCGTGCCCTCGACCGCCGCGCTCGCGGCGCACGCGCGCGTCCCCGCGGGCGCCGTGCTCGCGGCCGTGGACGCGCGCCACGGGCTGGTCTACGGCGGCCTGTACCACAAGGACGAGCACGGCCTGCCGCGCGAGGTCGAGGCCCCGTTCCTCAGGCCAGCCGCAGAGCTGCTGGCGACCCTCGCGCCCGCGACCTTCGTCGCCGGCGACGGCTGCGACGTGCTGCGGCGCGCCGCCGGCGGCGCCGTGAACGGCGACCCCGCGCTCGTGCCGCGCGCCGCCGATCTCCTCGCCCTCGGCCTGAAGCGCTTCGCGCGCGGCCAGAGGGACGAGGAACGAACCCTGCAGCCGCTCTACCTGCGGCCGTCCGAGGCGGAGATCCGCTTCGAACGGCTGCGGCGCGAAGAGCGATCGGATCGGCGAAGCGAGCCGGAGGAAAGGCGCAAGCGATGAAGAAGTGGCCGCGTGTGTGGGCTGAAGTGGACCTGTCGGCGATCTCGCACAACTTGGCGGTGATCAGGAACCGCCTCAGGGGCCGGCGCAGGATCATGCTCGTGCTCAAGGCGGACGCTTACGGCCACGGCGCCATCGCCGTGGCGCGGCACGTGCTCGCGCGCGGCGAAGCGCAGGCCTTCGGCGTGGGCGACTCCGAGGAGGCGCTGGAGCTGCGCCAGGCGGGCGTCGACGCGCCGATCCTCATCCTCGGCGCCATCGTCGACGGCGAGATGAAGGAGGTCATCCAGCACGACGTCGCGGTGTGCGTGCACTCACGCAGCCGCGTGCGCCTGCTGGAGCGCGAGGCGCGGCGCCAGGGCAGGAAGTGCCGGGTGCACGTCATGGTGGACACCGGCATGGGACGGCTCGGCCCGTTCCCGGAGACGGCCCTCGAGGTCGCGCGCGCCGTGGCCGCTTCCGAGTGGCTCGAGCTGGAGGGCATCGCCACGCACTTCTCCAGCACGCAGAGCGCCGACGACTCCTTCACCCGGCAGCAGCTCGTGCGCTTCAGCGAGTTCCGCAAGAGCGTGCAGGAGGCCGGGATCCCGCTGCCGATCTGCCACGCCGCCAACAGCGGCGCCGTGCTCTTCGAGGAGCAGAGCGCCTTCGACCTGGTGCGCGTCGGAGCCGCCGTCTACGGCATCTTCGCGCGCCGCGACGGCGACGCCAGCCAGCTCAGGCCGAGCCTGTCGCTGCACACGCAGGTGATCTACCTGAAGGACGTCCCCTCCGGCACGCCGATCAGCTACAACCGGCTGTTCACGACGCGGCGCAAGACGCGCATCGCGACCCTGCCGATCGGCTACAACGACGGTTTGAGCTACGGTCTCTCGAACCGCGGGCACGTCCTGATCCGAGGCAAGCAGGCGCCCATCGTCGGCGCGGTTTCCATGGACTACTGCATGGTGGACGTCGGGGAGGTGCCGGGCGCGCGCGCCGGCGACCCGGTCACGGTGATCGGCGCCGACGGCACGGAGAGCATCACCGTGCCGCAGATGGCGGAGATGCTCCACACGGTTCCCTACGAGATCACCTGCCGCCTGGGCAGGCGGGTCAAGCGCGTCCATCTCCCCGCGAGGAAGCACCCGTCGCTCGCGGCCGCGGTCGGACCGCGCGAGGAGCAGGTCCTCGCGGCCGAGCGGGTCGCGGAGCATTGATGGTCCGGCGCCTCGTCAAAGTGCTGGTCGCGCTCGCCGCAGCCTGCGCGCTGCTCCAGGGCGCGGTCTGGGTGCTCGAGGCGCGCGGCTTCTTCGCCGCGAGGATCCGCGCCGTGCTGGCGCGCTATGCTTCCGGCGCGATCGAGGTCGGCGGCGCCGACCTGGACCTGCTGTCTTTCACCGTGCGCGCGCGCGACCTGAAGCTCGGCCCGGCGGACGGAGACGGCGGGAGCCTCGTTCTGCCCAGCGCCGAGTTCCGCCTGCCGCTCAGCCTGGCAAGGGGCGGCGACGTCATGCCGGAGCGGGTGGATGTCGTCGCGCCGCTCCTGCGCCTGCGCGAGCGCGCCGGCGGCGGCTTCTCGCCTCTCGACCTGTTGAAGCCCTGGGTGCCCACGGCGGAAGTGCCGGTGGTGGCCGTTTCCGCCGGGAGCATCATCTTGGAGGGCGAGGGCCCGCTCAGCGCCCTGCTCGACGGGTTGCTGCGCGCGGACCTCGAGCGCCGCATCGAGGACGTGCGGTTCGTGACCTTCCCGCAGCCGCCTGCCTCGTCCGAGCTGATCGGCCTGAGCGGGACGCTGGCGCTTCCCGGCGCCGGGGCGGTCTCCCTGAGCGGAGGGCTCGCCCGCGACCAGTCCTTTCGCCTGACGGCCGGCCTGCGCGGGCTGGATCTCGCCGGCGAGCGGCTTCTCGCCGCGCTCAACCCGCGCCTGCGCGCCTTCCTCGCCGGCCACGCGGTGCAGGGGACGATCGACCTCTCGGCGACCATGGAGGGCGCGGTCAAGAGCGGCGCGGCGGCCGGCGCGGCCGAGGCGGAAGCGCCCGGCGTGCGCGCGCTCCTGGCGCTGCGCGACCTCTCCTTCCAGCACGAAGCTCTCGCCGCGCCCATCTCGGCCCCGCGCGCGGAAGCCTTTTTCGACGGCTTCAGCCTGCGCCTGCACGAGGTCCGCATCCCCAACGGAGCGTCGGCGCTGGTCGCGGACGGCGTCTGGCACGACGTGCTGCATGACGGCGAGTGGCGCCTCACGCTCGACGCGCCCTCGCTGACGCGGCAGGATCCGCTGGTGCAGGCGCTCGTCCACCCCGGGATCCGCCAGGCGATCGACGACTTCAGCCCGGAAGGGTCCTGTGCGTTCTGCTGCGAGGTCACGCGTCCGGCCGGCGGCGGCGAGCTGGCGGCGCTCTGGCGCATCGCGCCCATCGCCGCCAGCGCCTCGTACGCCGGCCACGCGGACGCGGAGCGCCCGGGCCATTGGATCGGCTTCCCCTATCGCCTGCGCGATCTGACGGGCGAGATAAGCGGGGAGGGCGCCCTGGTGCGCATCCGCTCCCTGCGCGGCCGCCACAACGGCGGCGGCCATGCCGTGATCGATGGGTTCGTCGACGCGCGCGCGCAGGGCACGGCCTACGAGGTGCGCGTGACCGGCGACGCCGTGCCCGTCGACGCGGAGCTGCAGAACGCGCTGGAGCGCGCCGCGCCGGGCTCGGGCGCCGTGATCGACCGGTTCGCCCCCGAAGGCGCCGTGGACATCGACGTGATGGCGTGCGCCTCGCTTGCGGACGAGGACGCGACGGTGCGCGGCCGCGTGACCGCGCGCGGCGGGAAGGTGCGGCTCGCAGACTTCCCGCTGCCGCTCGGCAACGTGGCCGGGGCCGTGGAGTTCGACGGCGACCTCTACCGCATCGTGGGCGTGACCGGCGAGCACGGCGAGACGCGCGTGCACGTCGCCGGCACGGTCGACGCGCGCGGCGCGGACGTCGGCCTCGACCTGCGGATCAGCGCCGCCTCCCTGCAGGCCGACGACGCCGAGTTCCGCGCGGCGCTCGAGCGCGCGCTCGCGGATGCGCCCGCGGACTGCCGCGGTCTCTTCTCCCTGCTGAATGTCTCAGGTTCCTTCGACCTCGAGCTCGAGATCTTGAAGGAGCCGGGAGGCGAGACGCGCTTCCGCGCCGTCATCTTTCCGCGCGACATGGAGATCGTTCCCTCCTGGCTGCCCATCCCGGTGAAGGGCGTGTGGGGACGCGTCGTGCTCGGCAACCTGCACGACCGCGATCGCGGCGACACGCGCTTCTACGCGCACCTGGACCAGCTGCGCGGCCGCCTGGGCGAGGCCGAGGTCCTGGGATGGGGACGGCGGGGCGAGGGCATGGAGGAGTCGCTGCATCTCGTGGGGCGGAGCGTGCGCCTGTCGGACGCCCTGCTCGAAGAGCTCGTCGCCGCGGCTGGGGAAGCGGTCGAGCGCGAGGGACGGCCGGCCCTGGGCATGCTGCGCGGCGTGTCGGCGTCCGGCGACGTCTCGTTCCATTACCGGCACGGCGCAGCGCCGGGGCAGGAGCCGGGCGGAGACACGCTCGATCTGCGGCTCGAGGGCGTGGCCTGCGCGTCCGACGTGCTGCCTGGGGGGGGGCTGCGCGAGCTCACGGGCAGGGCGCTGGTGGACTTCGCCGCCGGCCAGCTCGACCTCTACGGGCTGGACGGGCGCCTCGCCGACCCGCTGGGCAGGGTGGGGTCGGAGCACCTGCGGCTCAGCCTGGGGGAGTCCTGCGTCCATCTCTCGGGCGACATCGACCTCGACGCCAAGCCGTTCTCCCCGGAGCTGTCGCCCCTCGTTCCGCCGGGACTGCGCGACTTCCTTCGCTCGCGCCAGCCCTCCGGGAGCTTCCGCTCGCGGCTGTCGAGCTTCGACGCGGAGCTGCTCTGGCCCGGCGACGGCCGGCCCGCGGAGCTGGGCGGCATGTCGTTCGCGGGCGAGGCGGAGTTCACCGACTGTCGCATCGGCCGGCCGCTGGCGCTCAGCGGCATCAGCGGGCGGCTCGGCCTATCGGGCAGCGGCTCTCTCGCGCCGCAGGGTGAGTACCGCATCGAGGGGAGCCTCAGCAACCTCGCGCTGCAGGTCGGCGTCCTCACGTTCCACGGCCTCGGCGCCGACCTGTCCGCGACCAGGGACGTGGTCGAGGTGACCAACCTGGGCGGCCGCTTCGCCGGCGGCGTGCTGCCGGCGCAGGAGAACTACGTGCGCGTCGAGACCGCGCCGCAGGGCCGGATCGAGGGCAACCTCACCGTGCGGGACGCGGACCTCGCGCTCCTGGCGCGGGAAGTGGTCCAACTCCCGGGCGAGATCAGCGGGCGGGTCACCCTGGAGTTCGGCTTCCAGGGCGCGGGGGAAGGCCTGGGCGGCGTCGGCGGCGGCGGGACGATCACCATCGAGGACGGACGCCTCTGGGAGCTGCCGCTTTTCGCCAGGCTCTACGAGTTCAGCCTCGGGCTGGCCGTGGCAGCGGACGAGAAGCCGACGTTCCAGCAGGGCCGCATCGACTACCGGCTGGCCGGCGGCATGCTGGTGCTCGACCGCTTCGAGCTGAAGGCGCCGGTCGCGCGCGCTCCCGTGGGGCTGACGCTCTCCGGCCGCGGCGTGGTCGGACCGACCGGCGTCGACCTGCGCGTGGTTCCTCAGGTGATCTCGCTCAGGCTGCCGTTTCTCTCGCCGGCGATCGACCAGCTCAAGCGCGGCCTGATCAACTACCGCATCTACGGCCCGCTGGCGAATCCCAGGGTCTCCTACTGGAACGCCGCCATCGACGTGATGGCTCCCAACCAGGACGTGACGCGCCTGCCGCGTCTTGCCCCGAGGAAGGCGGCCGACTGGGGCCGGCGCTTCTGACGCCGGGCCGCCGCGCGCCGCACAATCATCTCGCCGCGAGCGTGCACCCGGGGCGCTCGACCTTCTATACTGCCAGCGCGGCGCATTCGCCGCCGTTTCGCGCGGCGCAGAGCACGGACGGAAGCGACGCGGCGGCGGGCGCGGCGGGCAGGGCGGGGCCCGGGTCCCGCGCACGAGGTCCACGCAGTGGGAGTGCCGAGCATGCTGCACGCCGTCATCATGGCAGGGGGAGCGGGGACCAGGTTCTGGCCGATGAGCCGCGCCGCGCTGCCCAAGCAGATGCTGGCCCTCGTGACCGAGCGGCCCCTCTTGGCGGACACGGTGGACCGGCTCGAGGGTCTCGTCCCGGGCGAGCGGGTGCACGTCATCACGAACGCCGCCTACGCCGACTCGGTGCGCGCCCTCCTGCGCGGCGTGCCGGCGCACCAGGTCGTGGCCGAGCCGTGCGGCCGCGACACGGCGCCGTGCATCGGGCTTGCCGCAACGCTGATCTCGCGGCGGGATCCGGCGGCGGTCATGGCGGTGCTGCCGGCGGATCACGTGGTGCATCCGCCGCAGGTCTTCCAGCAGGCTCTGGCGCGCGCGGCCGCGGTCCTCGAGGAGCGCGCCGGCGCGCTCATCACCTTCGGGATCACGCCGACGCGGCCGGCCGTAGGCTACGGCTACATCGAGCGCGGCGCCGAACTCGGACGCCTCGACGGCGTCCCCTTCTTCAAGGTGGACTCCTTCCGCGAGAAGCCGAACGCGCGCGTCGCGCGCGACTTCCTGGCGGCGGGCAGGTTCTCGTGGAACGCCGGCATCTTCGTCTTCCGCGCGCAGGCCATCCTCGAGCGCATCGAGCGCCACCTGCCGGAGCTCGCCGCGGCCCTGCCCGCGCTGGCGGATGCCTACGTGCAGCAGGGTGCGATCCCCGAATCCGCCTACCGCCGCCTGCCGCGCATCTCGATCGACTACGGCGTGTTCGAGCGGGACGAGGACGTGGTGATGCTCGAGGCGTCGTTCACCTGGGACGACGTCGGCTCCTTCGCCGCCCTGGAGCGCGTCCTGCCCAAGGACGCCCAGGGGAACTGCGGCGTGGGCCTCTCCACCCTGCTCGACGCCCGCCGCAACATCGTCGTGTCGGGCCGGAACCACCGCATCGCGTTGATCGGCGTCGAGGGGCTGATCGTGGTGCACAGCGACGACGCCACGCTCGTGTGCCGGGCCGAGGACGCCGAGCGCGTGAAGGAGCTGGTCAACCTGCTGCAGTCGAAGGGGCTCGCGGACTTGCTCTAGCCCGCTCCCTCAGGCCTCGTCAGCGCCTTCCTGCCCCGAGGCTTGCTCGACCGCGCGCACCTCCACGCGCTTCACGCGGCGCTCATCCGCTTCGAGGACCTTGATCTCGACTCCCTCCAAGACCAGCGTCTCGCCGGCCTGCGGCACGCGTCCGAGGACCGAGGAAACGAACCCGCCGACGGTGTCGAAGTCCTCGCTCTCGGGCAGTGCGATGCCCAGGGCCTCGTTGACCTCGTCAATGTGCACGCGTGCGTCCACGCGGGCGTGGCCCGGAGCGAGCAGCTTGAGCTCGCGGCGTTTCCTGCTCACGTCGTACTCGTCGTCGATCTCGCCGACGATCTCCTCGAGGATGTCCTCGATGGTGATCAGGCCGGAGGTGGCGCCGTACTGGTCGACGACGATGGCGATGTGCAGGCGGTTCTCGCGGAACTCCTGCAGCAGCCTGCTGACCTTCTTGTCCTCCAGCACGTAGTACGGCTTGCGGCACACCTCGCGCACCGGCTGGTTCTGCGCGTCGATGTCGGTCAGCCGATCGACGACGTCGCGGATGTAGAACACGCCGATGATGTGGTCGCTGTCTCCCTCGCCGACGGGCAGCCGCGAATGCCGCCTTTCGGCGGCGACGCGCAGGGCCTGGTAGACCGGCGTGTCCGCGTCGACCCAGCTGATGTCGGCGCGCGGCGTCATCACCTCGCTGACCTCGAAGGCCCTGAGCTCGACGACGTTCTCGATCATGTCCGCCTCCTCCTCGCCGACCACGCCCTTGCGCTCCCCGGCGGCCACGGTGGCGATGATCTCGTCCGTGATCGCCTCGTCCGCGGCCGCGGGATCAGGACGCCCGGCGATGGAGTTGAGCAGGCGCGCCAGCCCGAGGAAGGGCGCCGCCAGCGGCGAGAGCGCGAGTCCGAGGACATGCAGCGCGGGCAGGAGCGCCGCGAAGCGCTCCTCGCCGACGGCGCGCGCCACGGAGCGCGGCAGGACGTGGCACAGGGGCACGACGCACGCCGCGCAGAGGAGGGCGGCGAGCAGCAGCGGGCCGGCGGCGAAGGGATCATGGGAGGCGAGGAGGCGCGCGCTGAGCAGCAGCAGGAGCGCGGCGAGCAGCGCCTCGGCGGCCGCCTGAACCAGCGCCAGGGCGAGCCTGGTGCGGTCGCGAGCCTCGAGGCGGCGCGCCCAGCGCTCGCGCGCCGCTTCCTCGGGCAAGCCATGCAGCAGTCGCGCCGCGGAGAGGGAGTCCAGACCCGTTCGGCAGGTGGCCGCCGTGCTGGCGAGGGCGGCAAGCGCCACGCCCAGCACGAAGAGATACGGTCCTTCCGGCAGCGAAGAGCCGGGATCTCCTTGGATCAAGAACAGGTCTCCAGTCGGCGGATGCCGGCTGCCCGCCGCGGCCGGGGATCCGCGGCGGGATTATAGCAGGGTCTCGGCGCATGGCTCGAGCGCGCCGGCGCCGCGCAGGTGGACCGTCACGGTGCGGCCTTCGCCGATGCGCTCGTCGGTGTCGATGGAGACGCCGTGGGCGGCCGCGTCAGCGGCGAACAGGCTGCGCTCCGCGCGCCGCAAGGCGCGCTCGAACTGGCTGGCGTCCGCCTCGCGCCTGCTCCCCTGCACGATCTCCTCTACTCCGGCCGAGCTGACGCCCGCGCTGTTGTCCCGCAGGACGACGCTCACCCCCGCGCCGTAACCGCGCGTTTCGATGCTGAGCCGCCGCGGGACGGGCGCGCGGCGCAGCGCGGCGCGCGCGCGCCGCAGCAGCCGCGCCAGCAGGCGCTCCAGCACGCCCGCGTCCATGAGGATCTCCGGGAGGTCGCGCTCGAGCGACAGCCGCACTTCGATGCCGGCTCGCTTCAGGTCGGGGAGGGCGAGATCGAGCGACGCCACGAGCGCGTCGTTGACCTGCTGGCGGCTCGGCCGGCCGCTGCGGCGGCCGAGGTTCTTGAGTTCCGCGCAGCACTCCCGGATCTGGATGAGGCATCCCTTGAGCCGCTCGAGGTTGGCCGCGACCGGGGAGGCGGCATCGCTTTGACCAAGGCCGCGGGCGATGCGGCGCACGGCCTCGAGCGCGGCGGCGATCGGGCCGGAGATGGCGCTGTCCGCGGCCTGGCCCACGACGGTCGCCTGCTCCAGGGCGCGCGCGCGCGCCAGCCTGGACCCGGAGACACGCAGCTCGCGGTAGGCCCGGCGCAGGGCGCGCTCCTTGCCCTCCAGCTCGGTGAGGAGCCGCAGGCCGTTCAGCGCCGCGCCCAGCCGGTCGGCCACGGCCAGGAGCTGGGCCTGCTCGGGTTCGGTCAGGTCGCCCGCGCCCAGGAGCACGATGGCGCCGACGGCGTCGCCGCCCGCGCGCACGAGACAGGCGTGCAGGCCGGAACGTGCAGCGTCGGAGTGGACGCCGCACGCGTCCGGGGACGCGGCGCCCGCCAGCACGTCTTCGGCGCAGCGCTGCGCCTCGCGCGGGACCTCCGCCGTCAACGGGCAGACGCCGCGCCTCACCAGGGTGGAGGAGTCCGAGTCCTTCAGGTAGACGCAGCCCGCCGCGAAGGGGATGCGCTCGCGCACTTTCTCCAGCACGCAGAGCAGCGCGCTCTCGATGCGCTCGTGCTGCTCCAGCTCGCGCGCCACGTCCAGCACCAGGTGCAGCTCGTCGGCGCGCAGTTTCTCGAGCTCGGCGGGCGCCTCGGCCTGGGCGGCGGCGGCCTGACTCCTCTCGAGCTTGCGGTCGCGCGACCAGGCGTCTAGCAGGAACAGCCCGACGAGCGTGGCCACGTACAGGGTGACGAGCCGCGGCTCGAAGCCGCGGCCGAGGCGCTCGACCACCGTCTCGGCGATGGCGGGATAGAGGGCCATGATGCCGCCCGCCAGCGCGGCCGGAACGAGGGTGCGCAGCAGCTGGCGCGCCGCCTGCGCGCGGGCGTCGCGCGCGGGCGCGCCGCGGAAAGCCGTCCGCGGGCCGCTTGCTTCCTGGGAGCCCAGTGGCGCTTCCAACTTGATCCTCGACCGTTCGGGCAGGGGCGGTCGCGGCGTCCTCCGTCCTTGCCCGGACGGGACGCGCGCCGCAGTCGTTCCGTTATCGAGAGGAAGGGCAGCCTCTCTTGACGGACTTGCCGCGAATCCGCCGTTGCGGCGGAGCGGGATCGGGTCCGCGCCGCGCGAGCGCTCGCGCGCGGCGGGGCCGCCGGCGCTACAATCCCTTCCTCATGGAAGCATGCGACCTGCTCATCCGGAACGCCTCCGAGGTGGTGACCCTCGCCGGCGCGGCGCCGCGGGTGCGCGCGGCCCTGGACCGGCCGGAGGTCGTTGTCCAGGGCGCGGTCGCGGTGGCCGGCGGGAAGATCGTCGCGGTGGGGAGCGCCGCGCAGGTCGAGGCGCGCTTCCGGCCGGCCGCGGTCCTGGACGCGCAGGGCGGCGCGATCGTGCCCGGCTTCGTCGACGCTCATACCCACCCCGTGTTCGGGGCGACGCGCGAGGCGGAGTTCGACATGCGCCTGCGCGGCCGGACGTACCAGGAGATCAGCGCGGCGGGCGGCGGCATCTTCTCCTCGGTCCGCTCGCTGCGCGCCGCGAGCAGCGCGGAGCTGGCGCGGCTGGTGCACGCGCGATTCGACCGCTTCCTCACGGCCGGGACGACCACGATCGAGGCCAAGTCGGGCTACGGGCTGAACCGCGAAGACGAGATCCGCTCGCTGGAGATCCTGCGCGACGCGGCGGCCGAGCATCCCCTGGAAGTGGTGCCGACGTTCCTCGGCGCGCACCAGGTGCCGGAGGAGTATTCCGCGGCGCGCAGCGAGTACCTCGACTTCGTCATCCAGCGGGTCTTGCCGGAGGTGCGCGCGCGCCGGCTCGCCGTGGCGTGCGACGTCTTCTGCGACCAGGGGGCCTACACCGTGGCCGAGTCGCGCCGGCTGCTCGACGCGGCGCGGCGGCAGGGCTTCGCTCTGCGCGTGCATGCCGACGAGCTGGCGCCCGTCGGCGCGGCGGAGCTCGCCGCGGAGCTTTGCGCCGCCTCGGCCGACCACTTGTGCAGGGTGAGCGACGCCGGCATCGCCGCGCTCTGCGCGGCGGGCACGACCGCCGTGCTCCTGCCCGGAACGGTGCTGTCCTTGGGCGCGAAGGCGTTGCCGCCGGCACGCCGCCTGATCGACGAGGGCGCGATCGTGGCGATCGCGAGCGACTTCAACCCGGGCACGTCGTACCTGCTGTCCATGCCGTGCGTGATCGCGATCGCGTGCACGCTGCTGCGCATGACCGTGGCCGAGGCGCTGGCCGCGGCCACGATCAACGCCGCCTGGTCGCTGGGCATCGCTGATCGCATCGGTTCGATCGAGGAGGGCAAGCAGGCCGACCTGCTCCTTCTGGAGCACCCGTCGCACCTCTTCCTGGCCTACCAGCTCGGGGAGAACCCGGTGGCCGCGGTCGTGAAGCGCGGCCGGGTCGTGTACGAGCGGCCCGCGCTGGAGATCAGGCGCTGACGCGCGGAACGGAGCGAAGCGTGCGGCATCTCACCACGTGCTTGTTGCTTGCCGGGGCGCTGGCCGCGGGCGGCCGCGCGGCCTTGCAGGAGAGCGGCGAGGACCTGTGCGGCGACTGCCACAGCACCGGCAAGGTCCCGCACGCGCACGACTCCGCGCTCCTGGAGCTGGAGAAGGACGCCATCTTCTGTTCCTGCTTCATGGACCAGGACCCGGAGGCGCTCGGCATGGACTGGATCGTCTGTCCCGACTGCCGCACGCCGTCGGCGCAGGCCAGGGCCAGGAGCGAGTTCGAGATGGAGTACGGGCGGCGCAAGAGCTGGCTGGAGGAGCGCCGCGCGAAGGTGGACAAGCACGCGGGCGAGGAAGTCCTGCACATCAAGACCAGGCACTTCGTCATCGCCTGGGACATCCCCAAGGTCAAGGTGGACCATCAGGTCCTCAAGGCGCACGAGGCCATGCACCTCTACGCGCGCCGGATGGAGGATCTCTACCGGGTGATCCAGGAGGTGCACGGCATCGGCGAGACCGCCATGCACACCGGCGTCTACCACCTCTACCTCTTCGAGTCGCAGAAGGTGGCGGAGCGGGTCGGTGGCTACGTTCTAGACGGCATCGGCGGCGGCGGCGCCAAGTCGCTGATCGGACCCAACTCCGCGCATCTGCGCTGGTGGCGGAAGGAGGACCTGCCCGATGACGAGCGTTTCCACCAGGCGCTGGCGCACTCCGTCAGCCACCTCATTCACAACGACATCGACCAGTTCAACGAGTGGCTGGCCGTGCGCTACGGCTGGGCGTACGAGGGGCTGGCGCACTTCATCGAGATCCGTCTGTTCGGGCCGCCCATCACCTGGTGCCACCAGGAGACCGGCGGCTTCGAGCACTGGAAGGGCAAGGACTGGGAGGCCAACGTCAAGAAGGCGGTGCTGGCCGGCACGCAGCCCGCCTTCCAGGAGATCATCACCAAGGCATCGGACGTGCTCACTCCCATGGAGCACCAGTTCTCGTGGTCGTACATCGACTACCTGATGTGGCTCGACCCCAAGAAGATGCCGCGCCTGCTCGGCCTCATGAAGGGACCGCAGCTGCCGGTGCGGGACGCGCTGCAGCAAGCCTACGGGCTGACCGTTGGACAGTTCGTCGACGGGTGGGAGGAGTTCGTGCGCACGGAGTACTCGATCAAGCCGGTGAAGGGGCCGCGGCCGCGGGCGCCGCGCGCCGGCGGCTGACGGAGCGCGCCGGCCGCACGGCCGGATCCAGCCGGGGAGCGGGCCGGGCGGGCTCCCTTCGCGCCGGCACGGGTCCGATGCTAGAGTGGTGCCACTCCCTTTCCGGATCATGGAGTCCCGTTGGTGCGCGCTTGCGTTCTCGCGCTTGTCCTCGCGCTTCACGCCGCCTGCCTTGCGCAGGAGCCCGGCGAGCCCCTGTGCGGCGATTGCCACACGACCGGCAAGATCCCGCACCCGCAGAAACCGGCCGTGCTGGAACAGGAGCAGGGCGTCGAGTATTGCTCGTTCTGGATGGACAGCGATCCCGAGGCGCTCGCTCTCGACTGGGTCGTCTGCCCCAACTGCCTGACGCCGTCCGTGCAGCAGAAAGCGCGGCTGGAGTTCGACGCGGAGTTCGCGCGGCGCAAGGCGTGGCTGGAGGAGCGCCGGGCGAAGGTGGACAAGGTGACGCGCACCGAGAGCGTGCACATCCAGACCAAGCACTTCCTCATCGCCTGGGACATTCCCAAGATCAAGGTCGGGCGCAAGATCCTCAAGGCGCACGAGGCGGCGCACCTGTACATGCAGAGGGCGGAGGGGCTCTTTGCCTACATTCTCGACCTGCACGGCATCACGGAGGCGCAGACGCTCGGTACGCGCTTCGAGATCTACATGTTCGAGAGCGAGCGCGCCGCGCGCACCATTGCCCCGATCATGACGGACCTGCCGCTGCAGGGCGATCCCAAGGTGCAGATCGTGGGGCCGAAGATCTCGCGCATGGTCTGGTGGGACGACCCGGCCAAGATCATCGATGACGAGCACCGCCACCAGATGTGCGTGCATTGCCTGAGCCACCACATCCATCACGACATCTGCCTCGGCCAGTACACGTTCTGGCTGTTCAAGAGCTACGGCTGGATGTACGAGGGACTGGCCTTCTACCTGGAGCACCGGATGTTCGGGCCGCCGAAGACGACGTGTTCGCAGGAAGCCGGCGGATTCGGCAACTACCGCGACAAGTCCTGGGAGGCGCTGGTCAAGAAGGACGTGATCGACGGAACCTACCCCAACTTCCAGGACGTGATCAGCAAGGCCGCGGACGCGCTCACCGACCAGGACCGCCGCTTCGCCTGGTCGTACGTCGATTACTTGATGTGGTTCGACCCGCACAAGATGCCGCAGCTGATCACGGCCATGACCGGCGAGCAGCTTCCGACGCGCGACGCGCTGCGCAAGGCCTACGACATGAGCGTCGGTCAGTTCGTCGATGGATGGCTGGAGTTCGTGAATACCGAGTACTCGACGCGGCCGTCTAAGGGACCAATTGTGCGGCAGCCGAGGGGCACGAAGAAGGGAGAGTGAGGGGAAGGGAAGGGAAGGGGAGGAGCGTCGCGGCCGTTTCCCTGGCCTCCGGGAGCGGCAGCGCGACTTCCGGTGCAGGCCGTGCGCGAGGAACGCGATGGGGCTCGCTTCTGGCAGAGGCGATGCGGGCGCCGGGTCTGGATGAGGCACGTCGGGTGCGAGGTGGTACGCCGTCGCGGCCGCCCCCTGCGCCAGGGAAATCGGCCGCTCCGCTCACGGCTTGCCTCGATCCTCGCGGTCAAGGCGGGGCTGCTCGAGGCGAGTTACATGAGGACGGCGGCCGCGTGCAGGAGCCCGCGACCGCCCCAGAATCTGTGCACCGCGCGAAGCGCGCGGTGAGGAGCGTCGCGGCCGTTTCCCTGGCCTCCGGGAGCGGCAGCGCGACTT
>JACQZJ010000030.1 GCA_016213895.1 Planctomycetota bacterium
CGCCTGCTCCCCCTCCACCGTGACGAGACCCTGCTCGTTCGTCGCGCACACGATGCACCGGGAGTCGCGATGCGGCCCCGGACCCGGGGAAACGGCCGTGCATTCATTCCGTGGCGGGAGCGGGCTCCTGCCCGCGAGCGCCTACCTCAAGTAAGTTGTCCCGGAGCGGCCCGCCTCGACCGCGGGCCTCGGGAAGGCGCGCCGGCCGAGCGGAGCAGCGTTTCCCCGGCGCAGGGAGCGGCCGCGACGACGTACCACCTCGCACCGCCCGTGCCTTCACCACGCTGAGCCACCTGCCTCGCCTCTGCCTCGACGAGCCCTTGCTCGTTCGTCGCGCGCACGATGCACCGGGAGTCGCGCATCCGCTCCCGGAGGCCGGGAAAACGGCTGCGACCGCTCGTCTCACCCGCTCTCCCCTCCCCTCCGGCTCCCAGCCAATCAGCCGCGACGCCCCCCGCTTCCCGGCAGTAGGCCCCACTCGCGCAGCGCGGCAGCCACGGTCTCGGCCACGAGGCGGTAGCCCGCGGGCTCCAGGTGGCCCATGTCGATGAACAGGCGCGGGTCCTTGCGCGCGCGGAACGCGGAGAGCAGGTCCACGAGCAGGGCGTCTTGCTCCCGGCAGAAGGAGCGCAGGGCCTGCTGGTAGGGGTTCTCCACCGCTTCCTCGGCGATCACCTGGCCGCGGAAGGGCCAGAGCAGGAACACCGCGCGGCTGCCCGCGGCCTCTGCCTCCTGGAGGACGGCGCCGCAGTTCTCCACGTATTCGTCGAGCGGGACGCGCGGGGTGCGCTCCCCGGCCGAGAGGGCGACCTGCATGGAGTAGACCGCCTTGCGCAGCGCCAGGTAGAGGGCGCTGTGCGAGAGCAGGCCGTCGAGCGAGGAGTCGCTCTCGCCGCGCAGGAGCAGGCTGATGGAGCGGTCCGTGCGGTCGTCCCAGACGTTCATGTCGTTCCAGCCGAAGGAGACCAGCACGAGATCCGGGGCGAGCGCGAACCCGTTCTCGCGCAGGCCGTTCAGGCACTGGAAGGACGAGTAGCCCGGCACACCCGCGTTCAGCACCTGGTACTGCGCGCGCCGGGGCGGCTCTGCGCCCGCGGGCCGCGCCCGGTTCAGCAGGTCCTCGAGCTGCCAGGGGTAGCTGTCCTCCATGTCCACGCCAGTGCCGAAAGTGCAGGAATCCCCGAGCGCGAGGATGCGGAACACGCCGGGGGCCTTCTCGCTCTTCAACTCCTCGTTGCGCAGCCCGAGCGAGTTGGAGACGAAGCCGCGGAAGTAGCGGTCGCCGGTCTCGCCCAGATCGACGTTCGGCCGAAAGG
This sequence comes from Planctomycetota bacterium, assembly GCA_016213895.1. Classification (GTDB taxonomy): domain Bacteria; phylum Planctomycetota; class B15-G4; order B15-G4; family JADJEK01; genus JACQZJ01. The sequence continues at coordinate 1,317 of JACQZJ010000030.1, forward strand.
TCCAGAACAGGGTGCGGCTCGGCAGCAGCGCTTCCTGGTACGCGGCGTTGCCGGTCTCGATGAGGTGGCGGCGGCTCTGCTCGAAGCGGTCCGGGGAGAGGCTCGGCGCGAACAGCCTGAGGATCGCCTCGGACACCACGAGGGCGATCCCGAGGAAGACCAGGGTCATGAGGAGCTTGGCCGCGGGCTTGCGCATTGGGCGCCGGCCAGGATACCAGGGCGGCGCCGCGCGCTACGGGTCCGGGACGTGGAAGGTGAGCGGCTCCGAGGCGGGGCCCTCGCCGCCGGCGCCGACCGGCGTGACCGTGGCCTGGTAGGCGCCGGGCGGGAGGCAGCCGAGCTGGCAGGCGGTCCGGTGCGCGGGCAGGCAGGCCGGCCCCCACTCCGCGGCCGCTGCTCCCGGGTCGGCCCGGCTGGCGCGCACCTGGAAGCCCGCCAGGGCCGGTTCGAGATCCACGCTCCAGGAGAGCCTGACCGCCCCCGCGGCGTTCACCGTGACCGCGAGGTCGCGCGGCGGGAGCGCGGGCCGCTCGCCCGCGGGCGGCGCCGCGGCCGGTAGCAGGCGGAAGACGGCGACGTTGGGCCCGGGGCGGGCGAGCGCGGCCAGGCCAACCAGCGGATAGAAGTAGAAGTCGTTCAGCACGCACTCCACGCTTCCGGCCTGCTCGTCCGTCGCCCGGAACTCGGCTACGCGCTCGAAGCTGGCCGCGGCAGCGAGGACCTGCGCGGCTCCGCGCGGCGTGCCCACGTAGGGGTTGGGGTGGTCGAACACGATCAGGTACTCGGCCAGGCCGGTGACCAGGCGGGGCGGATCCCAGGGCACGGCGCGCGCGCGCGGCAAGAGACACGCGGCGAGATCGGTGTCGGTCGCGGCGATGGTCGCGCCCCGCGGGAGCGCCGCCTCGGCCCAGCGCGCGAGCTGGTTCAACGTGGTTTCCTGCCGCATGAGCCGCACCACGGAGAGCGACCTCCACGCCGCGGGCGCCGCGCACGCCAAAACCACGAGAAGGGCCGCGGCTTGCCGCAGCCGCGAACGCTCCGCGCAGAAGAGACGGCAGGCGCCGAGCGCGGCGAGCACGGCGAGCAGAGGCAGGAGCGGGATGACGTAGCGCACGTAGGCGGTCTGCGCCGGGGCGAACGCGGCCGCGTAGCAGACCGCGCCGAAAGCGAGCACCTTCTGTCCGCGGGAGCGGCTGAAGAAAGCGGCGAGCAGGCCGAACGCGGCCAAGAGCGCGAGCGGCCAGCCGAGACCGTGTCCGAGCGAGTTCTTGGCGTGGTAGGCGAGGGACGGCCAGAGGTCGAAAGGCGTGGCCCGGGTGCTCAGGCTCGCCTGTTCTGCCAGGCCGGAGCGGAAGCCTCCGAACTCGAGGAGCGTGTAGGGAGCGCCGAGCAGGAAGGCGCCGAGCGCGGCCAGGGCAGCGAGCGCGGCCGCGAGCGTGGCCCGGCCCGGCCGGAGCGCGCGGCCGCGGGCAGCGAGGAAGGCGGCGAGCAGCAGCGGCACGAGCAGCACGCCGGGCAGGTACTTCATGGCCGCGGCCGCTCCGACCGCGGCGCCGGCCGCGAGGAAGCTCAGGAGCGAGCCGCGCTGGGCGGCGCGCGCCATGCAAAGGAACGCGAGCGCGACCAGCAGGCCGAGCGGCACGTCCATCACGCCGAAATGGGAGTCGCGCACGTGCAGCGGGACGAGAGCGAGGATGAGCGCGGCGAGCAGGCCGGCGCAGGAGGAATGCAGGGCGCGCCCCAGGAGGAAGACGGCGAGCAGGGTGAGCGTGCCGAGCGCGGCCGAGAGGCCGCGCTGGTAGAGCGTCACGCGGCGTTCGTCGGCCACGTAGCCGGCGAAGGACCGTGGCGTGGCGTCGGGCCGCGCCGCGCGTTCGATGGCATGGCCGGCCTTCAGCACGGCGTGCAGTGGATAGAAGGCCAGGCCGCCGTAGGCGTACATGCGCGGCTCGAGCGTGTTGCTCTCGGCAAAGCCGGCGACGGCCTCGCGGTAGAGGTGCTCGTCCGGGTGGAACTGCAGGGGCAGGCCGAAGTCGAGCCCGATGAAGCGCAAGAGGCCGCCGATCAGGACGATCGCGGCCGCGATGGAGATCACGGGAAGGGAGAGTCTTGCTGGCCGGTCCGGTTCCATGAGAAGCCGCGCCAAGGCGCGGGCCGTGTCGGTCTTGCTCGGGCGGTTGGGATGGTAGCAGACGGAACGCGCCGTTCCTCGGAGAGCGGTGGCGCGGGCGCGGTACGTCCGTTGCGAGCGCCTTCTGCGCGGGCCGGGCCGGCGCGGTCTGGACGGCGCGGATGAATGGGTTCCGGACAGAGCATCCGGAATCCGAACGCTCGTGTTCCTGCGGCTTGCGGGAGAGGAGGACCGATGCATTTCAGTCCGAACGACATGATCGAGGTGCTTCCCCTGCTGGCAGTCGTGTTCGGGATCTTCGGCGTGGTGCTGCCCGCGATCGTCCTGAGCTTCGTGCGCAAGACCCTCACCGACCACGAGCACCTCGCGGGACCGCTCCTCTTCTGCGGGACCGTCATCTGCGTGATCGGGATCCTGGTCGGCGGCGTCGCCTTCCTCGCGGCCATCGGCTGGCTGCCGCCGCTGTCGCAGTTGATCCACATGCGCTGACCGCGGCGCGCGCAACAGCGGAGCAGGTCATTCGTTGACGGGCACGGGCCGCAGCGTGAGGCCGCGGACTCCTCCCTCAGGCACGACGACCGAAGTCCGGTACGAGACCCAGACCCGGGTGGCGGGATCCCAGGTCTCGCAGTCCACCTCGTACTCGCCCGGCGAGAGGTCGTGCGTCGTGAAGCGCATCTCCTGGGCGCCGACGTAGACGTTCGAGGGGGCGCCACCGTCCTTGCGCCGGAAGTTCATCCAGACGAAGCGGCTCGCGGCGGCGTCCGGGATGACGATCGTGCCGCTCACCTCGATCGCGGCGGCGAGGCGGATCACGAGCGGCGGGGGCTCGCCGCCGTCCGGCACGCGGATCGGGCCGACCTGCTGGTCGATGTACTCCTGGGTGTCGACCGCGACGAAGAAGTCCCCGGCCGGGAGCATGTCCACGCTGAATTGGCCGTCGCGATCCGTGGTCACCCGCTGCCAACTGAAGGGCTCGGATTCCTCGGGCACCGCGGCCCCGGCCTCCGACCCGTCTTCCGCCTCGAACAGGGACATCGTCCGCTCTGCCTCGTGGTTCACCGAACTCACCGTCACCTCGGCGAGAGGAACCGGCGCGCCATCCGCGTCGCGGACCACGCGGCCGGCCAGGCGGCCGGTGCGGATGTCGATGACCAGCAAGCGCGTCTCCCCTTCGCTCAGGTGGACCCTGCGGGTGTGGAAGCCGCCGTCCCACCAGGATTCCTGCTTCATGCCGCGCGGCGTGACGGTGACGATGACCAGACCCCTGTCGCCGATCGAGATCGCTCCGAAGTCGAAAGCGCCCTGCAGGTCGGTGACCGTGCTCTTCTGCCCGGACCAGTCGTCGGCCCGCTGGGCATGAACGCTCGCTCCCTGCGCCGGGGCGCTGTTCAGCGTTACCCTGCCGCTCAGCCGGGCCGACGGCCCTTCCGTGGGCGCGGCGAGGATGTCGATGTCGAGCTGGGTCTCCTGTCCTTCGAAGACCACGACGTCGACCTCCCTTTCAGGCCTGGAGAGGCCCATGGCGCCCTCGGCCAGGCCCAGCACGCTGCGGTCGTGGGCGAAGCGGCGCTCCACGAAGACCTCGTACTGGCCGGGCTCGAGGCGCGCGAAGCGGAAGGCGCCCTCGAGGTCGGTCACGGCGAACCGGGGGAACTCGAACTGGCCGTCGCGGCCGAGGCCGATGAAGCGCGGCGCGTCAGGCGGCCGCGCGCCGGCACGGACGCGGCCGGCGATGGAGCCGCCCTGCGCCAGCGCGACGACCACCTCGTGGTCGCACGACTCGACCTCCTGGCTGTGCAGGCCGTAGCCGGGGTGAGAGACCTTCAGGCGGCAGCCGTCCGCTGCGATTCCCTCCAGTTCGGCGCGCCCCTCCTCATCCGTGCGGGCGCTGGCCACGGGAGCGGGGAAGTCGAGGAACTCCTTGGCGCGCGCGGACGCGGACACGCTGGCGAAGGGCACGGGCGCGCCGTCGCTCGCGGCCACGACGCGCACCGCCAGCAGCAGCGCCACCTCCAGGGTGACCGTGACCTCCTTCGGTCCCTGGCTCAGGTCCACTTCCTCGGTCTTTACGGCGAAGCCCGGCGCCTTGATCAGCACGCGGCAGCGCCCAGAGCCGATGCCCTTGATCTCCAGCGAGCCGTCCTCCAGGTGGGCGACGTCGGTGCGCAGGCGCGGCAGGGCGCCTCCCACGGCGGCCATCAAGAAGGTCTCTTCGTGGTCCATTCCGCTGAGCCGGATCTCGGGCCTCTTCACGACCTCGCCCTGCGGGTCGAGCACGGTGAGCTTCAGGTCGTACGCCGGTTCCAGGCGCAGGACCGGCTCTTCGCCGCCCGGGAAGACGCCGTCCACGACCGTCCATTCGAGCGCGCCAGCGCGCCGCGCGGCCACGTAGTGCTCGCGGTCGGCCACGCCCGCGGCCAGGAAACGGCCGTCCGCGCCGGTCGCACCCGCGGGGCGCACGAGCACCACATCCATGCCCGGCACGTCGTGGCGCGGGCCGATCATCACCTCGGCATCGGGCACGGGGACGCCTTCGCTGTCCTCGACGCGGCCGGAGAGCACGTCCCCCTCGTCGAGCACGAGGGTGCCGATGTCGCGCGTCCCGCCGGCCGCGCCCGTCGGCAGCGGTCCTTTGACCAGGGTCACGAACTCGTCCTTGTCGACCAGCACCGTGACCAGTCCCTGCGGCACGCCGGCGAGCGTGAACGCGCCGTCCCCGGCGCTGTACGTCGTCGGCACGGGGAAGCGCTCAATCAGCTCCGCGAGGCGCGGCGGGCAGCGGATGAGCTTCCAGCGGCCCTTCGCGGCGTTCCGGCTTCCCGCCTGGAACAAGACGCCGCCGTCCGGCCGCACCTCGGCGGCGCCGAACTGGAAGGCGATGGGCGGCAGATCGGTGGCGCGCACGCGCGCGTCCGGGACCGGCCCTCCGGCGAGGTCCACGACCTTGCCGGTGAAGGTGATGTACGGTTCGAGCACGACGTCGCCGAGATCGCTCTCTTCCCCGCTGCGCGGGCTGATGTCCACGAAGCGCAGGGTGGCGCGCGGCCCGCCGAGGTCGACGCCGAGGCCGTGGATCCCGCGCGGGTCGAGCGCGGCGAAGCGGAAGCGGCCCTCGGCGTCGCTGCGCGTTCCGGCCCGGAGGAAGCTCGGGGCGCTCTCTTCGCCGGCGAAGAACGCCTGCGGGGAGAGCAGGATGTCTTCCATGGACAGGGCGAGCAGCTCGACGCTCATGTCCGGCACGGGCGCGCCGTCTTTCTCGACGAGCCGGCCGGTGATGCCGCCGAGCGCGGCGAGAAAGGAGGCGGGCGGCCCCTCGAGCGGGGCCGGCGTCGGTTCAGCCTCGGCGACGCTGCGCTCGGCCGACGCGCCAGAACCGGCCGCGGCAGGCTGCGGCTCGACCACAACCGGCGCCTCGGCCGCGGGCGCGGGCTCGAGCGTTGGGGCGTCGTCGGCTCCCGGCCCGCCCGCCCGCAAGAGGAAGAAGACCAGCGCCGCGAGCGCGAGCGCGGCTCCGCCGAGCACGAAGGGGATCACGCGCGTCGTGGGATTGTCCATCCCGGCGATTATACGGCCGCGGCCGGGAACGGATGGCTTTCGCGAGGTCCGCTATTGCCCGTCGTTCACGACGCCGGGTCGCCAGTCGCGGACCAGCACGGGCCGCAGCGTGAGGTCGCGGATCCCTCCCTCGGGCACGGTCAGCGAGGTGCAATACGTGGCACAGGTCTCGCGCGGGGCGTCCCAGACTTCGCAGATCACCTCGTAGTCGCCGGGCTTCAGGTTGTACGTTGTGAAGCGCGTCCCCTGCGGTCGCACGGAGTTGGTCCAGCCGGAGTCCTTCTGCCGGAAGTGCACCCTGCCGAGATTGCTCGCGCCGATGCCCGGAATGATGACGGTGCCGCTCACCTCGGTCGCGGCAACGAGCTGGATCACGAGCGGCGGGGGCTCGCCTCCGTCTGGGACGCGGATCGGGCCGACCTGCTGGTCGACGTACTCATCGGTGAGCACGGCGACGGAGAAGTCCCCCGCCGGAAGCATGCCCACGCTGAACTGACCGTCGCGATCCGTGGTAACGCGTTGCCAGCTGAAGGCCTCTGACTCCATGGGCGCGGTGGAGCGTATCGTCACCGCGGCCAGGGGAACGGGCGCGCCGTCCGCGCTGCGCACCACGCGTCCGGCCAGGCGACCGGTGCGGAGCTCGATGGGGAGGAAGCGTGTCTCCCCCTCGCGCACGAGGATCCTCCGGCTGTAGAAGCCGCCATTCAACGTGTGCCGCGGCTTCACTCCCCTCGGCGTGACGGTGACGATGACCGAGCCAGATTCGCCGATCGCGATCGCGCCGAGATCGAAGGCGCCCTCCCGGTCGGTGACCGTCCTCTTCGCGCACCAATCGCCCTCGTCATCCTTGCGGGTGTGTACCTCGGCTCCCTGCGCGGGCGCGCCGTTCAGCGTCACCCTGCCGCTCAGCCAGGCCGACGGCCCGTCCGAGGGCGCGGTGAGATCGTCGATATCGACCTGGGTCTCCTCTCCCTCGACGACCGCGACGTCTACCTCCCGCTCGGGGTTGGAGGTGGCCAGGACCTCCGTAGCGATGCGCAGCACGCCGTGGTCGTGGGCGAAGCGGCGCAGCACGGCGATGCTGTACTTGCCGGGCTCGAGGCGTGCGAAGCGGAAGGCGCCCTCGAGGTCGGTCACGGCGAACCGGGGGAAAGCGAAGTCGGTCGTCCGGGTGAGGGCGATGAAGCGCGGCGCGTCGGGCGGACGCGCGCCGGCGCGCACGCGGCCGGCGATGGAGCCGCCCTGCGCCAGCGCGACGACCACCTCGTGGTCGCACGACTCGACCTCCTGGCTGTGCACGCCGTAGCCGGGGTGAGAGACCTTCAGGCGGCAGCCGTCCGCCTCGATCCCCTTCAGCTCGGCGTGCCCCTCCTCATCCGTGCCCGCGCTGGCCACGGGAGAGAGGAAGTCGAGGAACTTCTTGGCGCGCGCGGACGCGGACACGCTGGCGAAGGGCACGGGCGCGCCGTCGCCCGCGGCCACGACGCGCCCGCGCAGCACGTGCGCTGCCTCCAGGGTGACCGTGACCTCCTTCGGTCCCTGGCTCAGGTCCACTTCCTCGGTCTTCACGGCGAAGCCCGGCGCCTTGATCAGCACGCGGCAGCGCCCAGAGCCGATGCCCTTGATCTCCAGCGAGCCGTCTTCCAGGTGGGTCACGTTGGCGCGCAGGCACGGCAGGGCTCCTCCAAAGGCGGCGATGACGAAGGTCTCCTTCTGGAGATCGCTGAGCCGGATCTCGGGCCTGCGCACGACTTCGCCCTGCGGGTCGAGCACGGTGAGGTTCAGGTCGTACGCCGGTTCCAGGCGCAGGACCAACTCCTCGCCCCCCGGGAAGACTCCGCCCACGACCGTCCAGTCGAGCGCGCCAACGCGCCGCGCGGCCACGTAGTGCTCGCGATCCGCAACGCCCGCGGCCAGGAAGCGGCCGTCGGCGCCGGTAGTGCCCGCGGGCCGCGTGAAGGCGATCTCCGCCAGGGGGGCGCCCGGGCCGATCATGATCTCGACGCCGGCCACGGGCACGCCTTCGCTGTCCTCGACGCGGCCGGAGAGCACGTCGCCCTCGTCGAGCACGAGGACGCCGATGTCGCGCGTCCCTCCCGCGCCGCCGGTCGGCAGCGGCCCCTTGACCAGGGTCACGAACTCGTCTTTGTCCACCAGCACCGTCACCAGTCCCTGCGGTACGCCGGCGAGCGTGAACGAGCCATCCTCGGCGCTGTATGTCGTCGGGACGGGGAAGCGCTCGATCAGCTCTGCGATGCGCGGCGGGCAGCGGATCAGCTTCCAGCGGGATTGTGCGGCGTTCCGGCTTCCCGCCTCGAACAAGGCGCCGCCGTCCGGGCGCACCTCGGCGGCGCCGAACTGGAAGGCGATGGCCGGCAGGTCGGTCGCGCGCACCCGCGCGTCCGGCACCGGTGAGCCTGCGAGATCGACGACCCTACCGGTGAAGGTGACGTACGGCTCCAGCACGATGTCGCCGAGATCGCTCTCTTCCTCGCTGCGCGGGCTGATGTCCACGAAACGCAGTGTGGCGCGCGGCCCGCCGAGGTCGATGCAGAGACCGTGGATGCCGCGCGGGTGGAGCGCGGTGAAGCGGAAGCGGCCCCCTGCGTCGCTGCGCGTTCGGGCCCGGATGAAGCTCGGGGAGCCTTCTTCGCCGGCGAAGAGCGCCTGTGGGGCGAGGAGGATCTCCTCCATGGAGAGCGCGAGCAGCTCGACGCTCATGTCCGGGACGGGCGTCCCATCGTTCTCGACAAGGCGGCCGAAGATGCCTCCGAGCGCGGCGAGGAAGGAGGCCGGCAGCCACTCGGGCAAGGCCGTGTCCACGGCCGCTTCGGCGGCGCTGCGCTCGGCTATCGGACCGGCCGAGACTTCGACCGGCAGCGGCTCGGCCTCGACCACGGCCGGCTTGACGCCCTCCGGCTCGCCCGTGCGCAGCAGGAGAAGGACCAGCGCGGCGAGCGCGAGCGCTGCCCCGCCCAGCACGAAGGGGACCAGGCGAGTCCCGGGGCTTTCCATTCCGCCAATCATAGGGGCGTGGTGCAGTCCGCCCCTTGCTCGTCCTGATCCACGCGCCTGGCTGACCGGCCCTGTAGAATCCGCGTCCACCTGCCAGCGGAGGGGCTCATGCGCGCACTCGTCGTTCTTCTCGGCTTTCTTGCCGCGATCTCGATCGTGACCTTGCTCGTCGTGACGCTGGGCTCAGACGATGGTGGACCCGCGTTCGAGTCCAGCGGCACGGACCTCGCGGAGCTGCGGCAGTCCATCGACTCCCTGCGCCAGAGCATTGACAGGCTTTCGCAGCTCCTGGTCGATCGCCCGGAACCGGCTGTTCCGGGGCAAGGGACCGCGGCGCCCGCGCCGGCGATCAGCGGGCCGGAGCTGCGAGAAGTCGTCGCGGACTCGGTGAGGCAGGCGCTGCAGGAGGCGCCGATCGGCCCTGCCGCACCGCGGCTGGACGCAGCGGCGCTGCGCGCGTTGTACGAGGAGAAGCGGGGCCAGACCTCGGTCTCGCCGCGCACGCTCGGCGCCACCCGTGACGCGGCCGAACGTGAGCTGCTCCTGCTCGACTACTCCGCAGTGCTGCAGAAACTCGGTGTCCCGATGTCGATCAGCGGGGATGAGACTGGGGGCGTGAGGTGGTGGTACGAGGGCGGCACCGTCTACTTCCATGATGGACTCGTGATCGGATTGTCCGGGTGGCGCTAGCGCCGCAGCGCGCCGGCCCGCGCATCGAGGAACTCGAACGCGGCGGGCAGGGCGTCCTGCACCACGAAGAGGTGCTCGGTCGCCGGAACCTCGAGCGAGTGGACGTCTCCGGGCGGCTGCCGGCGATGAGCGCGCCGGTGCCAGCATCGGCCGCGCGCCTCGCATCGCAGGCTGGCGCCCGCAACCTAACTTCAGGACGGACGCCATGCCCAGGTTCTCATCCAGTCACGCCGACGGAGTCACTGGTGTTCCGAACTCAAGCAATCCGCCTGAGAATCGTGAATCCCGGATGAGCCTCTCCTGCGGAGAGGCTCAGCGCCACCTGCGTCCCGGCTGCTCGGCGCCGATGGCGCGCATGTTGCCGCCCGCGATGCCGCCCCAGTTGCGCCGCGTGCCGCAGATCTCGCGCGACGCCCAGCCCTTGCCGAGCAATCCGAGATAGAGCGGCTTGCGCGCGTCCTCCAGGCCCTCGACCGAGGTGAGCCACGCCACGAGCAGCTCGCGCCGTCCGACGCGCTCCTTCAGGTCCTCGAGGCGCGCGATGAAGTCCTCCACCTGCTTGGGATCGAAGTCCACGCCGAGCAGCACGCTCTTCTCGACCACCAGGTCGGCGCGGGACTCGTCGACGTCGAACTTGCCGGTGACCAGGAAGGGCTTCTGCGCCGCCTGCAGGAAGTCGTCGAGGAGCGCCGCGCCGGGCGACTCGAGGTGCACGGCGATGCCGCGCCCCTCGAGCACGCCGAGCGCCGCCCTGCCGGCGTCGGTCAGCCTGCCCTCTCGCACCAGGAAGCCGTCGTCGCCGCGAACGTCGACCCGGCCGAAACCGAAGCAGCGCGAGGCCTTGTCCAGGAGCTGGGCGTCGCCCTCGAAGACCCTGAGGTCGGCGATGCCGCGCGCGACCGCCGGCTCCGGGCGCGCCGCCCGCGCTGGCCGCTCGCCCGCTTCAGCGCCGGGCTCAACGGGCGGGGCCTCGATGATCTCCACCGCGCGCGCCAGGATCTGCTCGCGCAGGGCCTCCTTGTTGGCCGCGTCGATCGTCAGGCGCTCCCAGGCGCTGTCCTTCAGGTCGGGATTGAAGTTGCTGATCTTCACGCGCAGCGCGTCGTAGATGCGCTTGCGGTCCGCGAGGAGCAGCGGCTCCTGCGTCTCGCTGGCGAGGTTCATCACTCCCTGCGTCACGAACTGCGCCGTCCTCTGCAGCATCTGCGGGTCGAGGCGCGCGGCGTCGTCCTCGGGCTGGTGGTAATCGGGATGGTCGGCGCCGCCCTCGCCGATCAGCATGAGCGCCTCGATTCCCTGCACGATGAAGCCGGAGTGGTCGGAGCCGCCCGGCCCGCCCTCGCTCGGCGCCACGAGCTTCATGAGCTCCGGGTCCTGGCCGCGCTGGATCACCTCCCAGATGGAGGGGAAGTTCAGGGCGCCCTCGGCCGCGAGCTTCTCGCCGCGGCCGACCATGTCGGGGTTGAAGCAGGCGACCACCCGGTCCATGGACACGCCGTCGCACGGGTGGCTGGTGTAGTAGTTCGAGCCGAGCAGGCCCAGCTCCTCGCCGCACCAGCAGGCGAGGATGACGGTGCGCAGCGGCTGGAAGCCGCTCTCCTTGAGCGCGCGGCCCACCTCCAAGACCACGGTCACGCCCGAGACGTTGTCGTCCGCGCCGTTGTAGACGTAGCCGTCGCTCATGCCCACGTGGTCGAGGTGCGCGCCCACGAACACGTACTCGTTCTGCAGCGCGGGATCCACGCCCGGGATCCTGGCCAGGACGTTCGGCGCGCGGTTGTTCCCCTGCTCCTTGCCGTAGGTGATGGTCTGGTCGTATCCCTTGAGCCGCGCCAGGACGCCGGTCGCGCGCGAGCGCGCCTGCTTCGCCTCGATCTCGCGCCGCGACTCCTCCAGGCGCCGCGTGAAGCCGCGCGGCGATTCCTGCGGGTCGGTGCGCAGGATCTGGCGGAAGACGCGCTCGGCGATGGAGAAACACAGGAAGCCGCGCTCTGGCGCGAAGGCGTTCTCCTCCTCGCGCCACGGGCGGCGCGCGCGGCCGCCGCGCTCGGCCGAGGCCGCGGGGTCGTACACGAGCAGGGCCGCGGCGCCCTTGTCGTACGCGGCCCGCGCCTTGGCACGGAGCGTCGCGTGCTCGCGCCACTCGTCCTCGGCCTGCGCTTCCCTGCGCTCTCCGCGCCGCGCCGGCCACTCGCGCGTCTCGAGCGCGTCGTGCGGCGATCCGGCGAGGACGAGGACGATCTTCCCGGCCGCGTCGAGGCCGGCGTACTCGTCCAGGCCCTTGTCGGGGGCCGCAATGCCGTAGCCAGCGAAGACGACCTCGGCCTCGACCGTCACGCCCGGCGTCGAGCCGGCGCGCAGGGCGAAGTCTTCGTCGTCGAGAAGGAACGCGCGCCCGGCCACGCTCAGCTCCGGCCTGCCGTCATGCCACTCGTAGCCCTCGACCTCGACCTGCTGGAAGTAGCTGCCGTCCTCTCCGGCGGGCACGAGGCCCCACTCGGCGAAGCGCGCCGCCACCCACTCCGCGGCCCGCTGATAGCCTTCCGTGCCGCTCTTGCGGCCCTGCATGTCGTCGGCGGCCAGGGCCGCCGCGTACTCCATCATGCGCGTCCCGCTGGCAAGCGGCCTGACGGCGTTCTCGCCCGCGGCGGGGAGAGAGGCGCAGGCGGCGAGGGAGGCGAGCAGCGCGGCGTGCAGCAGCAGGATCATGGCGGCTCCTTGCGTGAAGGCGAGGCGCGCCCTCGCGGCGCGCGGGGCAGTGCGGCGCCGGCCTGACAATAGGACGATCAGGGCAGCAGCGTCAACGGGAAGGGATTGCTGGCGAAGCAGGCCGTGCTGGCGGGCGGCGGGTCGAAGACGACGTAGGCGTGGCAGAGCGTCGTTCCCACGAAGCTCGCGGCCAGGCCGGGAGCGAGGTTCACCGCGGCGGCCGCGGCGCCGGCGCCGTCGAGAGCGCCGAAGGTGCTGGCGAAGACCGTGCTGTTCGCGGCTTGGATCGTCACCACCATGTACCAGTCCGGCACGAGCGGCAGCGTCAATGCGCCGAGCGGCAGGCCTGGCTCGGTGCCGCTCATCGAACCCACCAGGAAGTACGGCTTGCCCGCGTTCCCGGCGCCGGAGTCGAGGGCAAGGCTCTGCGTGCCGCCGGCGCTCACGGAGAGCGCGGTCGTGTCGCCGGTCAGGCCCTCGTTCGGGAAGGAGCGCAGCGTGAACTGGTCGAGGATCTGCCCCTGGTCGTCGAGGAAGACCGCGTCCAGGCGGTCGCCGTCGACGTCGAGCAGCGCCGAGCCGTAGCTGAGGCGCGAGAAGTGCATGGCCGGGTGGTTGAGCGGACCGGTCGAGAGCTTGCCGGAGCAGCCGACCACGGCGTGGACCGCGCCCGCGTGCGGCACGGCCGCCTTGACGTACGGGCCGTCCGTGCCTTCCTTGCCGCCGCCGTCGTCCTTGAGGTGCGCGGGCGCGAACGTCGTCGAGTCGCCATAGTGGCCGTCGATGAAGTAGGAACGCTCGTAGGCGTGGCTGTGGCCGGTGAGCACCAGGTCGGCGCCGCCTGCCTCGAGCAGCGGCAGGAAGTTCTGGCGCATCTCGATCATCGTCGTCTCGGTGTCCGAGTCGTGCGAGCCCTTGGAGTAGGGCGGGTGGTGCCAGAAGGCGATGATCCAGTGCTGAGCCGTCGCCGCGAGGTCCTGCTGCAGCCATGTCCACATCGGCCCGCCGGCCGTTCGGTCGGAGCCGGTCGAGTCCAGGCAGATGAAGTGCACGTTGGCGTGATCGAAGGAGAAGAAGGCCTCGGTGCCGGACGGCGTTCCGCCGGCCTCTCCCTGGGCGGGCAGGACGAAGATGCCGTAGTGCACGGCGGCGTCCTTCTCGTGATTGCCGCGCGTGGGCCAGAGAACGCTCTTTCTCAGCACCTGGGGGTACGTGTCGAACACCGCGGCCTGGTATTCGGAGTCCGAGCCGAGGAAGTAGGCGTTGTCGCCGAGCATGAGCCAGAGGTCGGTGGGCGTCGCCCCGGTGTATGCCAGGTAGGCGTCGCGCACGGCCGCGGCGTGCGAGTCGGCGGTGCCGGAGTCACCGAGCACCCAGACGCGCACGGGCTGCTCCGTGCCGGGCGGCGGCGCGGTCACGAAGCGGTGCTCGGCGTCGTCTCCGGCGAGCACCGTGCTGGTCGTGCCGACCGAGTAGTAGCAGACCGAGCCCGGGAGCAGCCCGGCAATGGCAATCTGGTGGTCGTTCTGCACCACGGGATCGTCGGCGAAGAGGTTCAGGCTGCCGGGCGCCGGGCCGTAGCGCACCCGGCCGCTGGTCGGCCCGTTGGTGCGCCAGCACACGGTCGCGCCCTGCGGCGTGCCGAGCTGGAGATACGGCGCGCGCGAGACCTTGAGGAGGGTCTCGCCGATCAGCTCGAGGTCGAAGCTGATGTCGTTGCTGGTGACGCTGGACTGGTGGACCTCGACGGCGAGGCAGTTCGCGCCCGCGACCAGCAGGCTCGGGCTCAGCGGGATGACCTTGAACATGTCCTCGGCTTCGCCGTCGATCGCGTGGGGCGCGAGCGTCTGGTAGTGGAACGCTCCCGCGGACATGTTGGCGCGCGCCGCCTCCACGCCGTTCATGTAGACGATGGCGCCGTCGTCCCGCAGCATGGAAAGCGCGAGGTTCAGGTACTGCGCGGGGTTGATAGCGGTGAAGGTGCAGCGGAAGTAGGTCGTGACGTACTTGCTCGACGGGTTCGGGCCGTAGCTCACCACCGTGGCCTCGTCGCCGTCGCCGTAGCCGAGCTGCGCCAGGCCGGAGGCCCAGGCAGCGTCGTTGAACGCGGGCGCGGTCCAGGCGGTGCCCTGGTTCGAGCCGTCGTCGAGGTACTTCCAGCGGGAGCCGCTGGGGAGCAGCACGTCGTCGGCGCGCGCCGCGGGCAGCGCGGCGGCTGCTGCGAGCAGCGCCGCGCCTGCCGCGCCGCGGCCGCGCAGGGACGCGGTGAGCCATCGGGGCATGGGGTGCCTCTGCCGGAGTTGCCGAAGGGACGATCCTGACGCCTGGATTCTACCCGGCGCGCGCGGCCGCGGCGGGCGCATGTTCAGGCGTGCGCCGCTCCGTCTTGCTCAGCGAGGGGGCGGCAGCCCATGCCGGCGCAGGATGGTGCGCACCTCGTCCGGGAACTCCTGGGCTACTTCGCTCGTGTGCTCGCGCGTGAGCCGCACGGCCAGGGCGCGCAGCTCCTCCTGCGCGTCCGCGGGACAGAGGCGGGCCGTGGAACCGTCCGCGGCGCGATAGAGCGCCGGCCTTCCAGTCGACCAGAGAAGCTCCGAGGCCATGCGCCGCGCCAGCTCCGCGTCCTTGGTGCGAAGAGCGGCGTCCTGCAGGGTTGCGGGCGCCGCCCGCGCCAAAGGCGCGAGCAGGTCGTGATCCCATTCGGTGGCCGCCGCCAGCACCGCGAGGGGATCAGCGGCTACCACGTGGTCCGGCACGTAGGCGGCGCGCAGAGGGGTCTTGTCGAACCGCGCCAGCACGACGCGCCAGTCGGCTTGCGTGAACCGCGCCGTCACCGCCGCAAACTCCGCCTCGTCCAGCGAGTGGCCCCAGAGCACGAACTCCTCGACGTCCATGTGCGGGGAGAGCGCTCGCGCCAGCGACTCCCGCTCCCACCAGGACAGAGCCCGCTCTTGTTCCTCGTCGGTTCCCTGCTGGAGGACGTCGTCGCTCCGCAACCACTCGCGCACGACCTCGAGCGCGTCGGCGCGGCCGCAGGACGCGGCCAGGAGCGTGGCGTAGTGCTCGGCCAGGGGATCGTCCGCCTGGAACGGCGCGCTCGCCACGCCGCGGCGCGCCAGCGCCTCGACCAGCACGTCGCGCCAGGAATCCTCACGCCGTTCCGCCAGCTCGGCGGCGAGGGCGGCGTCCGTATGCGGCGACGCCGCGAGGACCGGCACCAGCTCGCGGCTCTCGGCCAGGGCGCGCAGCGCGGGCAGCGGCGCCGCGGCGAGCGTCGAAGCGCCCAGGACCTCGATGACCTCGTCCGGCTGGTCGCACGTGCCGCGCTCGGCCAGCCAGGCGAGGACGGCGTGGGAGCCGTGGATACCCGTGCTCAGGAGGCGGCGCACGGCCTGGCCGTCGATGTCGCAGTCCGGATCCTCGGCGGCGCGCAGGAGCGCGGGCGGTATGCCGGTCAGCAAGTGGTCGGGAAGCGCGTCCGCGGCCGCCGCGCGGATCTCCGGGCGGGGATCGCCGAGCGCGGCGAGCAGCGCCGGCGCCACGCGCTCCAGGAGCTCGCTGCTTTCCGGATAGAAGCCCAGGAGGGCGCAGAACGCCTCCTTCCCTCGCTCGCCTCCCGTGTGCAGCGCCGCCCGCAGCCACACGTCCAAGACCGCCGCGACGCGGGGGAGACCGCGCCCGCCGGTCAGCAGGTCGCGCCACAGCCCGACAGGACCGTCGCGCATCAGCTGCTGCGCCCCGTCCTCGGTGAGAAGTTTTCCCAGCAGCCGCCAGCGCAGCCGCTCCTTCTCGGCCTCGAACCAGGCAAGCGTCGCGCCAGGAAGGGCTCCCTGCATCGTGCCGCAGGGATCGAGCGCTTCGCACAGCGACTGGAGCGCGTCGGAATCCGCCCGCGGCGGGCGCGCGCCAATCCGATCGACGAGGATCTCGAGCAGCGGTGTCCAGGCGAGGACCTCGTCCGGGATCTGCTCGCCGTCGCAGGTCACCACGCCGTCCCGGAAGCTCGCGTCCACCACGGCAGACCAGAACGGCCCCGTCGCCAGCTCATCCAGGTGACGGCACACCAGATTGAAGCGCGCCTCGCCGTCAAGCCCGCTGACGTCCGGCGCGGCCAGTAAGCGGAGCAGCGCAGCTCTGTGTTCCTCGTCTGACTCCTGGCGCAAGCCCCTGGCGGCGAAGAGGGCCAGGCCGCTCCTGCCCGGGTCCGCGTCCTTGCTTGCGCAGGCCCTTCTCCTCTCCTGCGCCTCGGGCAGCGCGAGCGTCGCCGCGGCGAAGACTTCCAGCACTTCCGGATGGGCGAGCCAGCGCGTCGCGACGCGCTCTCCCTCGGCGAGGAGGGCGAGGGGCCCGGCGTTGCCGCACAGCGCGTGCAGCTCGCGGATCGTGTTGCACGCCCGGGATGACTCGCTCGTGTGGAGGAGCGTCCAGAGCAGCGCGGCGATCCGCTCCTGCAGGCGTGCCCCGCTGAGCAGCGGGGAGAGCGACGCACCTTCCGCGCGAGGGCGCGGCGCCGTCACGACGAGCCGGGCGCCGCGTGACGCGCCGCAGAGGTCCGGCGCGTACATCGCCTCGGCCACGGCCTGCGGCCACGCCACCTCTCCGGTATGCGCCGGCAGGAGGCGCAGCACGGCCCGGCTGGTCGTCTCGCAGCTCCCAGCCTGAACCGCCGGCCACCTCGAAGCCCGCCGGCAGCGGGCACGAAACCACCACGTAGGCGACCGGCTCGTCGCAGCGCACCTCGATCCGCGCCTCGAGCAGGTCGCCCAGATGCACCGGGTCCGCGTCCGCCAGGTCGGTGAGGTGTTCGCTGCCGCTGGCGTCGGTCTCGACGCGCAGCAGCCTGCGCTCGACCTGCAGCGGGGAACGCCAGCCGACATGGGTCGAGCCCTGCGCTTCCGCTTCCCCTTGCAGCACGGCGACCACCGGCTGCTTGCCGTCCACCGCGACCGCCAGCCTGCCCGCGGCCGAGACCGGCAGCTTCACGCGATAGCCGTTCGTCTCGTCGAGCGTCACCGCCAGCGTGCGGGAGTCGTCCTCGATCGTGGCGCGGACCGCGCCGCTCTCTCGGCCGCCGCCATGGAACTCGGCGTCGAGCGCGAGCGTGTGGATCGCCGCGGCCGCCGCGAAGGTCGAGACGCTGTTGCCGCCGTGGAGGCGCAGCAGGCGCTCCATGAGGCGCGGCCGCGCCGGGTGGTCCGGGCTCACGGTCAGGGCGAGCTCCAGGAGCTGCGCGACGCGCTCCGCCTCGGCCTCGCCGACCGGAATCGCGCCTCGCGGCCAGTCCGGTTGGAGGAGATCGCGCGCGGCGAGGATCCGCTCCAACACGGCCGCCGCGAGCGCCTCGCTGCCGGAACAATGGAGCGCGAGACCGGCACGCGCCAGCAGTCCCGCGGGCAATGCCTGCTGCTCCTCGACCAGCGCGCGCACCGCGTGCGCGAAGTACGGCAGGTTCGCGCCATAGCGCAGGCACGCGACCAGCAGCTCCGCCTGGTCCAGGGAGACCTCGTCTTCTCTGTCGCCGACCTGGCTGCCGCAGGCCTCCGCGTGCATGGCGAGCGCCGCCAGCTCGCCTGCGTCGGGTGTGACCTCGATGCCGTAGCGCGTTCCATCGATGCCGGATTCGCGTGCGTGGGAGAGCGCGGTCAGCGCCAGCGCCGTCATGCGCTCGTCCACCGGTCCGGCCGGCCACCAGCGGAAGCCCGTGCTGCGATCCGCCAGCAGGCCGCGCAAGTGCGCCATGCCGGCCTCGAGGGCGAGGCCCTGCTCTCGGGAAAGCGAAGCCTCCCTGCCCTGGCCTGAGACGCGCCGGGCGCGCGCCGCCGCGAACAGGGGCGCCATGCGGGACAGGACCTGCTCGACGCAGCCGTGCGGATAGCCCTGCAGGTATTCAGCCGCGCGCCGCAGCAGGGCCTCGCGCCCGGAGAGAAGCTCGAGCGTGCGCCGCGCCACGGGGCCGGGCAGGTCATCCGGCAGGCAGAGTTCCGCGCGCCTCTCGACCAGCACGGCGCTCGACACTGGCCGCACGGTGAGGTCGGGCAGGACGGGCAGGGTGTGCACGGCTGCGTGCGCCGTGGATCCGTCCGCCACCTCGCTGATCGTGGTGGCTGCCCGCGCTTCGACCGCTCTCAGGCGGAACGTCGTGCGCGCCGCCTCCTCGGGAGCGACGAGCACCGTGGCGCGCTCCACTCCCTCGACCCTGGCGCCGCCTTCGGCGCGCATCGCGACCTCGCACGGCCCGGCCGTGCCGTCTTGCCTGTTCAGCAGGACGGAAACGTCCAGCTCATCCCCCTGGCGCAACAGCCGCGGCAGGATCGGCGTGGCCGAGAGCGGCAGCGTGGTCTCGGTCGCGAACGTGCGCAGGCATCCCCGCACGCCGCAATCGATCGCGGCCACGGTGATGCGCCAGCGGGTCAGGTCATCGGGAAACGTGAAGGAGACGCTGCCGCGCCCATCCTCGTCCGTCTCGAGGGAAGCCGCGAACAGCGCCGTGGCCCGGAAGTCCCGGCCCACGGTGAGCGCGCCGATCGCGGCGGGCGCCTTGGCGGGGTTTGCCCAGCCGGAGCCCGCCCCCGAGTACCACTCCACGGCCCAGGGCGCGATCGCGCCGTCCCGGAGCAGCTCGCCAAGCGTCAGCCAGGGGCTGGGGCAGCCCAGCGAATGGGCAGCCAGAGCCGCGCTCGCGTCGATGGGCGGCGTGAGCGATAAAGTGGGATGCGCGGTGCGATCCGCCTCCAGCTCGAACACGGTCTCATCCACGACTGCCACGGTCGTCGTGGCCTTGACGCCGCGACCCTGTTCGTCGGAAACGCGCAGTTTCAGCTCGGCCCGTTCCCCCGGGGCGTAGCGGGCGCGCGCGTCCAGTTCGACCAGGAGCGGACCGGCAGGCGGCGAGAGCGCGACGGAGAGCGACGTGCCGTACCAGTACGGGCGCCAGCGCTCCAGAACCTCCGGGATCTCCTGGATCGCGCGCACCACGATCCCCGGCCAGTGCTCGGGGAGCGTCTCGATGATGACCTCGCCGCGGCCGCGTTCGTCCAGGAGCACGCGCGCAGCGCCGAGGAGGCCCAGCCGCCCATGGGTCACGAGCACGGGCCGCCCCGGGAGCCCGCCGGCGAGCCTGATGCGGACGGGCCGGCCGGCCCGCGGCTCCTCGGTGATGAGCGTGAGCTGCAGACCGTCGTCGGCCGCGGCCACCTGCTCTTCGGCCTCGAGGCGGAAGGAACAACTGTCGGCGAGGATCTGACCGTCGGGCGCCACGACCTCGAAACGAACGGACACCTGCTGTTCGCCGGGGGGCAGCGGCAGCTCATGCAGGTGGAGCGGCGCCCGCGCGGTGCCGCTGCCGTCGAGAAGGAAGGCGCGTTGTTCCTGCAGCGGCCCCACGCTGGCGATGATCCTCCCGGCAAGCCCCGCGGCCGGCGGGCCGGCGGGGTAGCGCGCGCGCACCGCGACGAGCGCCGGCTCGCCCCGGCGCGCCAGTTCCGGACCGCTTGCCTCGACCAGCAGGAAGGGCCGGCGGAACTCGCGCACGGCAAACGGAGTCCACGTGCCCACGTCCAGGTCCTTGCGACCGTCCGCGCTCGGGCTGGATGGATTGCTGTCGGTAAGGCTCAGTGTCAGGCTGGCATTGCCGAGGGGCGTCGCCTGGCCAAGAGGCAAGGTGAACGGGATCACGCCCGAGGCGTCGCTTCGCGCCTCGATGGTCTCCTCGGCGGGCGAACCCTCCCAGAACGTCAATCGTGCCGGCGCGCAGGCGAGGGGCAGGCTGTGGATGCGGTCGTCCTTCAGGTCGTGGCGCCGGAGCACGACGCGGCCCTGCACCGTGTCTCCCGGCCGGTAGAGCGGCCGATCGACCATCACGTGCGCTTCGATCCAGGATGACTCGTGTTCCGAGGCCTGGAGACACAGGTCATGCACGCGCGCACAGTGTCCGCCCGCATCCGCGATCACGTCGAACCGCATACTGCGCGCCCGCAGGTCCGCCGGTATACGCACCACGGCCAGTCCCATCTCGTCCGTGCTCAGCTCGAAGCGCCGCTCGCAGGCGCCGCTGCTGTCGACGCCAATCGACACGTTCGCGCTGGCCGCCGGGGTGCCGCCGAGGCTCGCCAGGACGGCGATGCCGTCCTCCCATGCCTCGACGGTCAGGGACAGGTCGGAGACCAGGAGGCGCCGCAGGGTCGTCGATCCAGAGGCGAGCGACCTTTGTTCGAGCAAGTACTCCCCGGGCGGCGGCGCCTCCACCTGCTGGCCGAAGACGGCCGCTGCCAGGCGCCGCGGCGGTGACCCGGGGCCCCTGGCGTCGCGGTACACCTCCAGGACGCAACGGCCGTCGTCCGGCCAAGGCAGGAAGCGCACCTCGATGTCCTCGGCCAGGGGTGCCGGGACCGGGATGAAGGCGCCGGCGGCGATCCGCACGGGTCTGTCCACTCTGGCGACCGCGGCCGTGGCGAGGATCCACTCCGCGTCCTGCAGGGCTTCCTCGGCGCCTCGCCATTGGCGCTGCGTCTCGAGCGCATCCTGGAAGCCTGCGAGCAGCTCGGCCACCCGCACCACGTCGACGGTATCACGATCGTCGTCGTATGCGGGACCGTCCCGGCCGGGGAGTCCGGAGTCCGCGAGCAGCCAGTCGCGATCCTGGAGGTCCAGAAGCGCGGCGAGCCCCGCTACCAGGGCGGTGTCCGCGGCCGGCGTACGAGCGTAGATCCGGCAGATCTGCAGCATGGCCTCGGCGCGCGCGCCTGCGTCGAGGGTCGCTGCCTCGAGCAGGACGCGCGACGCGAGGTCCACCGCGGCGCCAGCCTCGGGCAGGAGGTCGCGCGCCGCCGCGAGGTCGCCCAGCAAGACGTGCTGGCGGAAGCGGACCAGAGCAGCCGGCTCATCGCCGGGCGTGCCTCCGGCCTGGAGCAGCAGGAAGGGCACGAGGCAGTGGATCGCGCACGAGCCGGGCATGGCGCGGCTCCTTCCGCATGGCGTGGAATGGCCCAACAGCGGAAGGAGCAAAAAGCACGCCACACCCCGCTTTCTCCCAAGGAGGCGGAATCGGGGAGGGCGCTGCTACGATCTGGTAACCAGGCGTTACGCTGCCGACCAACTCACGCGCGCCTGCTGGCGCTGATCGCAAGCAAGCCGCAGCGCCGTGGGTCGCGGCGAGGTTGAGCCCATGCGCCCGCTACGGCGGCGCGACCGTGGAGAAGCTGTTGTTGATGAAGATGTTCTGCTCGGGGCCCGTCTGGTCGTCCAGGTCGTAGTCCTGGCTCTTGCTGGCCTTGTTCTGGACGAAGACGTTGCCCGTGCCGACCACGGAGAAGCCGCTCATGGAGGCCTTCGTCACCGTGTTCTTGCTCACGAGCGCGCCGGAGCATCCCAGCGCGATGCGGATGCCGTCCTCGGCCGACTCCGTGACGGTGTTCTGGAGGAGGGCGCAGAAGTCCGAGTCGATGAAGACTCCGTAGTCGCCGGTCTCGCGCACCGTGTTCTTCGAGATGACGTGGCCGTCGGAGCCGGCCTCCGCGATGACTCCCTGGACCACCGAGTTGATCACGCTGTTCTCCAAGATGCTGCAGTCCTGGGCGTCCGCGAAGCACAAGATCCCGACGGTGCCAGCGCCGGTGATCTTGTTGCCCAGCACCAGGGCGTTCCGGCAGCCGGTCGCTCCGTCGCCGACCTGGATCCCCGCCTCACCCGTCCCGTCGATGGTGTTGGCCTCGAACGTGTGCATGTCCCCATCGGCCTCGATGCCTTCCATTGAGGCGTTCTTGATCTTGTTCTTCTGCACGACGCAGCCGTCGCAGTCGTGCAGGTTGATGCCATCGCCGCCGGGCGCGGTGATGGAGCACTTGTCGATCAGCACGCCGGTCGAGCTCGTGACCAGGATGCCGTCCTCACCCGTGTTCTTCAGGGCGCACTGGCGGACGGTCACGTAGGTCGAGGAGCCGATGAACACCCCCTGGCTCTGCGTGTCCTCCAGGCGCAGGCTCTTCAGCACGATGCGATCGCTCGCGTTGATGAAGAAGACCGGGTCCGGGCCGTTGCCCGCGTCGACCGTGACCTTGTCGCCCTTCTTTGCCTGGATGGTCAGGTCCGACGTGCTCCGTGTGTGCTGACCCTTGGGCCGAGGGAGAGCCTCTCCCCGTTACGGCGCGATGGTGCCGAACTTGTTGTTGATGTAGGTGTTCTCCCCGGGCAGCGTGTCGTCGTCGAGGTCGAAGAGCCCGCTCTTGCTCGCCTTGTTCCCGACGAAGGTGTTGCCGGTGCCGCGCACGGTAATGCCGTTCTCCAGGCACTTGGTGATCGTGTTCTTGATCACGAGCGCGCCGGAGCACTCCGTGGCGATGCGGATGCCGTCTTCGGCCGAGGTGGCGATCGAGTTCTTGTGGATGGTGCAGCCGTCGGACTCGATCACGATCGAGTGGTCGCCGGTGCTCCGCAGCTTGTTCTTCGAGATGAAGTGGCCGCCTGGACCGTCCGCCGTGTTGATGCCCTCATTCTCCGGATCGTCCACGTCGTTCTCCAGGATGGTGCACTGCTGGGCGTCGGCGAGGCAGGAGATGCCATCATTCCCGGACTTCGTGATCTTGTTGCCGGACACCAGGGCGTTCAAGCAGCCGGTGACTCCGTTGCCGAGCAGGATGCCCTCGGCGCCCGGCGCGGTGATGGTGTTGGCCTCGAACGTGTGCATGTCTCCATCGGCCTGGATGCCCTCCTCCACCGTGTTCTTGATCTTGTTCTTCGTTGCGACGCAGCCGTTGCTGCTCGTCAACCGCAAGCCCTCGGTGCCGGGCGCGGTGATGGAGCACTTGTCGATCAGCACGCCCGTCGAGCCGTTGATCCGGATCCCCTCTTGAGCCATGTTCTTCAGGGCGCACTGGCGGACGGTCACGTAGCTGGAGGAGCCGATGAACACGCCCTGGCTCTGCGTGTCCTCCAGGCGCAGGCTCTTCAGCACGATGCGATCGCTCGCGTTGATGAAGAAGACCGGGTCCGGGCCGTTGCCCGCGTCGACCGTGACCTTGTCGCCCTTCTTTGCCTGGATGGTCAGGTCCGACCGGCACCGGGACTCAAGGACGCGGCGACGAGGATGACGGCAAGTGCACTGGTTCTCATGCTGGTGCTCCGTGTGTGCTGACTCTTGGGCCGAGGGAGAGTGTCTCTCCCCTACGGCGCAATCGTGGGGAAGGTGTTGTTGATGTAGACATTGTCGCCGGGGAGCGTATCGTCGTCGAGGTCGTAGGCGGCACTCTTGCTCGCCTTGTTCTGGACGAAGGCGTTGCCCGTGCCCTGCACGCCGACGCCGTTCCCCCCGGACTTGGTGACCTTGTTCTTGCTCACGAGCGCGCCGGAGCAAGTTGTCCCGATGAAGATGCCGTCCGCGGCCGGTTCCGTGATGGTGTTCTGGAGAAGGGAGCACCAGTCGGATTCGAGCGTGATCCCCAAGTCGTGACCATCACGCAGCGCGTTCTTCGCGATGAGGTGGCCGTCGGAGCCTCCCGTCACGTAGATGCCATCGCTTCCCGGCTCGATCAGGTCGTTTCCCAGGATGGTGCAGTCCCGGCTATCGGGCCTGCACCAAATGGCGTAGCTGAACGTGGCCGTGACCTTGTTCTCCAGGACCAGGACGTTGCTGCATCCGGCCGCTCCGTCTCCGAGCAGGATCCCGGCGCCACCCGTCCCGTCGATGGTGTTGGCCTCGAACGTGTGCATGTCCCCATCGGCCTCGATGCCCTCCACTCCGGCGTTCTTGATCTTGTTCTTCACCGCGACGCAGCCGTCGCTGAGGTGCACATGGATGCCATCGCCGCCGGGCGCGGTGATGGAGCACTTCTCGATCAGGACGCCGCTCGAGCCGTTGATCTGAATGCCGTCCTGAGCCACGTCCTTCAGGGCGCACTGGCGAATCGTCACGTAGGTCGAGGAGCCGATGAACACGCCCTGGCTCTGTGTGTTCTCGAGGCGCAGGCTCTTCAACACGATGCGATCGCTCGCGTTGATGAAGAAGGGCGGGTCCGGGCCGTTGCCCGCGTCGACCGTGACCTGGTGGCCCTCTTTTGCCTGGATGGTCAGGTCCGACCTGGCGTTGACGACGATGTTCTCGGCGTAGGTCCCCTACGAGATCTCGATGACGTCGCCCGCGGCGGCCGCGTCCACGGCCGCCTGGATGGTCGCGTGGTCTGCCGGCACCTTGATCTTGGCCGCGGCGGCGGTCGGACTCAATGATGCGGCGATGAGGATGACGACGAACGGTCCGGTTCTCATGCTGAATCTCCGCGCGTGTTGACCCCTGAGGCGAGGAAGCGCTCGATTCTACCGCCGATCCGCCGCCTCGCCTACTTCGCGGCGCGCTTCCTGGCCCACTCAGGCGTACGCACCTCGCCTGACGCTCCGTCCGGACCCGGACTGTACGGCTTCAGGTCGAGGATCGGGGTCGAGTCGAACGCGTCGATGTCCTCGACCGTCACCACGCGGCCCTCGACGGAGAGGATGCGACAGGTGCTGAGCGCCAAGAGGTTCGGCCTGACCGGAGAGCGGCAGGCGAAGACGCCGGTCATGGGAGCGCTCGCGTCGCCCCGCGGGCGCACCTGGAGCACGGCGCGTTGCTCGGGCGTGTCGTTCTGGTCGAACCAGTAGATGACCTGCACGTGCGACCACTCGGCCAGCCCGAGCAGCCCGTCCGCGTAACGCTCGTCGATCTCGAGCCGCACCGGGCCGCTCTTGCCCTTCACGACCTTGCCGATGGGATGGACGCTGAACACGCGTTCGCCCTCCGCGGCCGCGAGGGCCGTTTCGCCGGGAGCTTCTCGGCCCGCGGGCCCGAACTGACACGCGGCGAGGGGCCCTGCGAGAGCAGCTGCCGCGAGCCAGAGCCCGCCGCGAAACCGCGTCACACGGACGTTCATGTCGATCTCTCCGGGGAACGCGAAACCGGTAGCATCGTAACTCCTCGGCCCGCTGCCACGAACACCCGGCTGGCGCGCGCCGCAGGCACGAGGTCCGGATGAAACCGCGCGAGCTTCTCCTTCTGGCCCTGCTCGGCGCCGGCTGCGCGGCGCCCGTTGAGAACGACCAGCCGCTCGCGGTCACGTACCTCGCGAACGAGGGCTTTCTAATCGAGAGCGGGTCCACGAAGCTGCTCATCGACGCCCTGTTCGACGACGAGACCATCGAGTACTGCGACGTGCCGGACAGCGCGCTGCGGGCGCGGATGGAGGCGGCGCAGGGGCTTTTCTCGGACGTGGACCTGGTGCTGGTCACACACGCCCACGTGGATCACTTCGATCCGCGCTGCGTCCTCGCCCACCTGCGAAGCAACGCGCGCGCGACGCTCGTCTGTCCATCCCCGGCTGCCGCGGCCATGCAGGCGGAGCGCCTGGGTGACAGCGAGACCGCGCAGAGAACGCGCGCGCCCGCCCTGGAGCCGGGGCGCTCCGTGGACCTGGTGGAGAACGAGATCCGCCTGACCGCCATGCGCCTGCGGCACGGGCGCTACCTGGTGATGGACGAGGAGACGGGCCGCCAGTACGACCGGCACGAGAAGGTCGAGAACCTGGCCTACCTCGTCGATCTCGGCCGCTGGCGCATCCTGCACCTCGGGGACGCGGCGCTCCTGCAGAACGAGGATCTGCTCGAGGGGCTGAAGCTGAACGAACGATCTCTCGACCTGGCCTTCGTCCAGTGCCATTCCCGCGACGCCGAGAGCGTGCGCATTCTCTCGGACCTCATCGCCCCAACGCAGGTCGTCTGGATGCACCTGCCGGCGGAAAGGCAGCGCAAGGAGGCGCTCGGCGCCTTCCTGGCGCAAGCCTGGCCCGGCTCCTCGGTCTTCCTCGAGCCGCTCGAGACGCGGACCTTCTCCGCGCCGGGCGCGCCTCTGCCATAGAGACGCGTCAGCCCTCGATCGGCGCGAGCCGGATGTTCTGGAAGTGCATTTCCGCCCCTTCGGCCTGCAGCGCCACGTGGCCCGGCCGCACGAGCACGTCCCACGCCTCGTTCACCACCTCGTCATTGACGATGAGCGTGATCCTCGGCCCGTCCACGATGATCTCGTACTGGTTCCACTCGCCGATCGGCCGCTCGGCGCCGTGCGTCTTCTGCGTGTTGCGGCCGGACATGCGCTCCGGCGCGGTGCTCATCGGGTACTCGCCGATGGTCCAGAAGTCGCCCGCCGCGCCGCTCATGAGCTGGGCCTCCACGCTCTCAGGCCAGACTTGGTGCTCGCCGCCCACGCGCAGGAGCACGCCGCCGTTGCCGGCCTCTAGCGTCTCCGGGTTGAAGCGCCATTCCAGCTTGAGCACGTAGCTCTCGTAGGTGGCCGCGGTGTAGAGGTAGCCGGCCGGGGTCCCGGCGGTCTTGAGCAGCCCGTCCTCCACGCGCCACGCATCCGTGCCGGTCGAGCCGTCCTCGGAGAAGCACTGCCACCCCTCCAGGCTCTCGCCGTTGAACAGCTCGACCTCGCCCGGCACGGGCCGGGTCAGGTCGCGGACCTTGAGGTTCCTGAACCAGATGTCGTTGCCGTGATCCTGCAGGCAGAGGTGCCCGGAGCCCTGCCGGCCGAATCCCGCGTACTCGCTGAACTTGCTGTTCGCGACGCGCTCGTTCCAGTCGTCGCCGCCGAGCTCGGCCTCGAGCACCTTCACGCCGTTCACGAAGTGCGAGAGACGTCCGGCCCGAACCACGATGCGCCCGCTGTTCCACTCGCCGGCCGGCTTCAGGGTCTTGTTCTCGGGCGCGTAAAGCGCGTAGAGCGCGCCGCAGGAGTGTGGGTCGTTCGGTTCGACGCCCGCCCCGGCATCGTCGAAGATCTGGTACTCGGGGCCGGTCTGCCACGGCGCCTCTTCCGTCTCAGCGACGTGGAACATGACGCCGCTGTTGGCCCCCTCCGCCACCTTCCACTCGAAGCAGAAGTCGAACTCGGCGAAGCGGTCGATGGTCACGATGTCCCCGCCGCCGCCGCCCGCGACCACGCGCAGGCAGCCGTCCTCGACCGCCCAGCCGGCCTCCGGGAACGCGTCACGGCCGTAGCCGCGCCAGCACTCCGGCGACTCGCCGTCGAAGAGCAGCGTCCAGCCGGCGGCCTTCTCCGCGGGCGTGAGGGCCTGCGCCTCTTCTTGCGGCGCAGCGCCGCCCGCCGGTGCGGCGAGCAAGGAGAAGAGCGCGAGGGCCGCGGGCGCGAGGACGTTGCGGGCGCGGGCGGCTTCTTTGTTCACCAGCATGGTCGAAACCTCAGCTTGTCGTTTCCCGGCCAGCGCGCGGCGCCGGCCGCCAGAGATCCACGAGGACGAGCAGTAAGGACAGGGCAGTCGCGGCCGCGAAGGCGGCACCGCCGCCGGCGATCGCGAACACCCAGGCATCATTCGTTCGAGCGAGCAGCCAGGACGCGAGGTCGGCGGCCAGCCCCAGGGCGAAGACCAGGGCCAGGAGCCCGACGAGCGGCCGCGGCCAGGCCGTGCCGAGGAGCAGGATCAGGGTGACGAGCGCGACGAGCGTCATGCCGAGGGCGTGCGTGTGCAGCGAGGCGAGGATGATCGCGGGAGCGGTCGCCTCGACCTCCTGGGCGAAGGCGACCAGCTTGACGTCGGGCCAGCCCTCCAGCGGGACGGGCGGCTCGCCGCCCGCGGCCTGCTCAGGCGCGCGCGCGTGGCAGGAGAGGCAGCGCGCGGCGATGATCTCGGCGGGCGCGGCGTCGCCGAGGTCGAGGTTGTCGTAGTCCTCGCTCAGGCGCCCGCTCGCGAGCCAGCGCAGCAGCAGAGCGCGATCGCTCTCCGTCAGGGAGGCATCCGCCTCGGCGTCCGCGTGTCCCCGCTCGAGGATCGCGCGCATGGGCGACTCGCGCCGCACGCCGTGATAGTGCGCGCGCACGTCGTCGAGCGAGAGCCCGGGCCTGTCGTCGCGCTTCTCCAGGTGCTCCGCCAGGTAGCGTCCCGAGGCGCAGAGCCCGCCGAGCAGGACGAGAAGGAGCACGCTCAAGGCCAGCCGGATCGGCCAGGCTTCAGCGCGCCAGCGCGGGAAGGTCGCGCCGGACATGCCTCAGTCCTCCTCGAAGAGGGAGGGGTCGATCTCGACCGTGGCGCCGCTCCGAACCGCCTGGTCGGCGAGGATCCCCACGGCCGCGGCGCGCAGGCCCTCCGCCGCCTGGCAGGCCAAGGGCGCTCCCGCGGCGACGCTTTTCACGAAGTCCTCGAGCGCGTAGTAGAGCGGCGGATGCGGCAGCCCGATGCCCTCCTTCAGCTTGCCCTGGGCCGCGAGCTTGGTGGCGTCGGCGATGAGGGTGATCCCCTCCTCGTTGTGGAACTGCTGGCGGTTGGCATACACCTCCCAGCCCTGGGTCACCGCGTCCGCCTCCTTGAACAGCCAGCCGGCCGTGCCGCACAGCTTGATCGTGCCCATCGTGCCCGCGACCTGCTCATACTGGCCCTCGAAGGAGTTGGCCAGCGTGGCGTCATAGATGAGCTCGACGCCGTCCTCGAAGGAGAGGGTGCACTGCACCGTGTCCGCCAGCTCGCGCCCGTCCTGGTGCATGCGGATGGCGCCGGTGCCGCGAACGCGCCGCGGGTACTTGCCGTGGAACCAGTGGGCGACGTCGAACTGGTGCGTGCCGCACTCGCCCGCCAGGCCGATCGACACCTCCGGATCGAGGCGCCAGTTCACCTCGCGCTCGCGCGCGGGGTCGGCGGCCGGCGTGCGCCACGAGGTCTTCCTGTGGTTCTGGGCGCGCAGCGCCACGACCTCGCGGATCGCGCCTGAGCGCAGGAAGGAGTGGGCCAGCTTGTAGATGGGGTTGGAGCGGCCGGTGAGCCCGGCCTGGCACACGCGGCCGGAGCGCGCCGCGGCCGCGACGATCGCCTGGCAGTCGGCGATGGTGGCCGCGAGCGGCGCCTCGCAATAGACGTGGCGGCCCGCGGCGAGCGCGTCCTCCGCGACCTCGCGGTGGCGGTGCGTCGGCGTGGCCACGATGACCGCGGCAAGCCCGCCGCTCTCTGCGAGCAGCTCGCGGTGATCCGCGAAGGGCCGCGCGCCGGGCGCGCGCCGCGCGCCCGACTCGAGGCGGCTCGCGTCGCTGTCGCAGATCGCCGCCACCGCCAGCCCCTCGATCTTTTGCAGCTCGGCGAGGATGGCGCGCCCCTGGCGTCCCGCGCCGACCACCGCGACCTGGAGCGGCTCGTCGAGCACGAGCGTCCGGCCGGCGAGGGCAGGCATCAAGGCGAGGGCCGCGGCCCCGCCGGCCTGCTGCAGAAAGAGGCGGCGTGTGGTCTCGTTCATTGGCTTTCCCAGCAATGGAAGGCGGCGGCCCGGTCTCCGGCGGCGCGGGACTCTTCCGCGCGCGCGGCGCCGGCCTGGTCCAGAGGGACGATGAGCGACGTGACCTCCGGGCCGAGCGCGGGCGGGCGCCGGCCGAGGGCGATGAGCGCGGTCGACCAGGCGTCGCTCTCCCTGGCCGAGCGCGAGAGCGCTGCGGCGAGCGCGGCGCCGCCCGTGATTGGCCGCGCGGTCGCGGGATCGATGACGTGGCCGAGGCGCTCGCCGTCCTGCTCGAGCCAGCGCCCGAAGCGGCCCGAGACCGAGAGCGACTCGTCGGCGAGGGTCACGCGCGCAAAGCGGCCGGGCCCCGCGCCTCCGGCGGGCGCGGGCAGGCGCACGGCCACGTCGAACCCTTCCTTCCCCGGCGGCCGGCCGATTGCCTTGATCGTGCTCGTGCCGCCGTGCAGGAGCGCGGCCTGCACCGCACCGTTCGCCTGGCGCACGACGCGCTCGGCCAGGTCGAGCGCGTGTCCCTTGCCGATCGCGCCCAAGTCGAGCGCCATGCCGGGCCGGGCGAAGCGCACGCTGTGCTCTTCCTCGTCGCGCAGCAGGCCGTCCGAGCCGATGAAGAAGGCGCCCGCCGCGCCAGGGCAGGCCGGGGCGGCCGCGTCGTGGAAGCCGAGCGCGCGCATGGCCGGGCCGATGGTCACGTCGAAGGCGCCGCCCGAGGCCCGGTGCACCGCGAGGCAGGCGCGCAGCAGGCCGAACGTGTCCTCATCGAGGCGCACCGGCCGCGCGCCGGCCGTGCGGTTCACGTGCGCGAGCAGGCTGTCCTGCCGGAAGACGCTGAGCCTCCGGTCCCACTCGCCGATCTCCGCGAGCGCCGCCTCGGCCACGTCGCCGAGCGCGCGCTCCCCCTCGCCGGCGAGGGCGATCTCGAAGCGCGTGCCCATGGCGAAGAGGGCGCGGCGCACGATCATCTGCGGTCCGCCTTCCCTCTGCTACGCCTGGCGCGCGGTCATGGTCGTGGGATCGAAGACGTAGGCGTGGCCCTCCCACATGGAGCGCGTGGCCAGGTCCACGGCGACCATCATCTTGCTGGCCAGGTCGATGCCGCTCACCGCCGGCTCGCGCGAGCGGATCGAGTCGAGCCAGTTGACGCGCAGGGCGTCCTGGTCGTCGCCGATGTCCGCACAGGCGACGGTCTGCTCCTCGATCTCGTCGGCATAGATGCGCTCCGGCCGCAGCACGCAGTCGCGGCCGTTCAAGTAGAGCGTGGCCTTGTGGCCGCGGATCATCACCTCGATGCCGACCTCGTTGCACGTCGAGCCGGCGACGATCATGGTGTGGCCGCGCTCGAACTCGATGGTCATGTTGACCTGGTCGTGGTTCTCCATCTTCTGGTCGACGTAGTGCCCGCCGGAGGCGGTGACGCGCGTCGGCCAGCCGGCGTCGAGCGCCATCATCAGCGGCGTCATCTGGTGCACGAGCAGGTCGCCAACGATGCCCGTCGAGAACTTGCGGTAGCGGCGCCACTGCGCCAGGACCGCGCCGTCGAACGGCTGCGGCCCGAGCGGGCCGCACCAGCCCTCCCAGTCGAGGTTCTCGCCTGGGACGACCTCGGGGTCGATGGTGTAGTAGAGCCACTCCCCGTCTTTGGAATTGCGGCAATAGCTCGTCTGGCTGAACGTCGGCTTGCCGATCACGTCCTCGGCGATGAGCTTTTTGGCCGCTCCCCACTTCGGCAGGATCATCTTCTGCGTGCCGACCTGGAAGATCATGTCCGGATTGGCGAGCACCACCTGCCTGAGGCGCAGCGCCTCGGGCAGGCGCAGCGTCATCGGCTTCTCGACGTAGACGTCCTTGCCGGCGGCGAGCGCGTCGATCGCCATCTGCGCGTGCCAGTGCTCGGGCGCGGCGATGAGGACGCCGTGCAGATCGGAGCGCGCCAGCAGCTCGCGGTAGTCGCGATGCACGTCGACCTTGGCGCCCTGCTTCTCCTCGCAGCCGCGGTGCGTGCTCGCCAGGCGCTTCCTGTTGACGTCGCACAAGGCGGCGATGCGCACGTTCGCCCGGCCCTCGGCGTTCAAGTTCATGAACGAGACGCAGTGGGCGTCGCCCATGCCGCCCGTGCCGATCACTCCCATGAGCACCGGCTCGCCCGGCGCGAGGGGCGTGCGCGGGGCGTGGCGCGGAATGGGCCCGGCCGCGGCGCCGATCGCCGGGACCGAGCGGCACGAGGCGAGCGCGGCCGCGGCCGCGGCGAGCGCCGCGGCGTTGCCCAGGAACTCGCGGCGCGACGGCCGCGCGTCTTCTGGCGGGGTGGCGGGGGACGGCTGGACGGGGGATGCGTCTCGGCTCACGGCGGTCTCCTTCGCGGGATCCGGGGGCGATACGTGGTCGGGGGCCGGAATCCGTCAGACTAGCGATCCGGGGAGGAAAGCGCGCCCGGATTCGCGTCGCGCCGCCGCGCGCGGGAGGTATCATGCCGCGTTCTGGCGCCGCCGATCGGGCGGCGAGGGGAGGAACATGAACCGACGTATGGCGAGGATGCGCACGCGTATGGACTTCCTGAGAGATCTGGGAATCGGCAAGACGAACTCGGGCGCCTACTGCGGCAAGTGGCTGAAGTGCTCCGGCGCGGTGCTCGAGAGCAGGAACCCCGCGACCGGCAAGGTCATCGCCAAGGTGAAGCAGGCCGGCCCCGAGGACTACGAGAAGTGCCTGGCCGCGGCGCACGAGGCCTTTCTCAGGTGGCGCGAGGTGCCGGCGCCCAAGCGCGGCGAGATCGTGCGGCGCGTGGGCAACGCCATTCGCGCGCGCCAGGAGGCCCTCGGCCGCCTGGTCACCCTGGAGAACGGCAAGATCCTCCAGGAGGGGCTGGGAGAGGTGCAGGAGGCGATCGACATCGCTGACTTCGCGGTCGGGCAGTCGCGCATGCTCTACGGCCTGTCCATGCATTCGGAGCGGCCCGCCCACGCCATGCGCGAGCAGTGGCATCCGCTCGGCGTGGTGGGCGTCGTCACCGCCTTCAACTTCCCCATGGCGGTCTGGGCCTGGAACTCGATGATCGCCTGGATCTGCGGCGATCCCTGCGTGTGGAAGCCCTCCAGCTCGACGCCCTTGTGCGCCATCGGGCTGGTCAACGCCTGCCGGCCGATCCTCGAGGAGGAGGGCTTCGGCGCACTCGCCACGCTGTGCATCGGCTCGGGCCGGGACGTGGGCCAGAAGCTGCTCGAGGACGCGCGCGTGCCGCTCGTCTCCTTCACCGGCTCGACCGCGGTGGGGCGGAAGGTCGCCGGCACCGTGGCGCAGCGCTTCGGCCGCACCATCCTCGAGCTGGGCGGGAACAACGCCGTGGTCCTCATGGAGGACGCGGACCTCAAGCTGGCCATCCCCGCGATCGTGTTCGGCGCGGTCGGCACGGCCGGACAGCGCTGCACCTCGACGCGCCGCGTGCTGGTGCACGAGAGCATCCTGTCCGAGGTCGAGCGCCGCCTGCTCGCGGCCTACGAGAGCATCCCGATCGGCGACCCCATGGACGGGAAGACGCTCTGCGGCCCGCTCATCGACGAGGACGCGGTGAAGACCATGATAGACGCCCTGGAGCGCGTGAAGGCCGAGGGTGGACGCGTGCTCTACGGCGGCGGGCGCGTGAAGCTCGGCGGGCGGCTGGCCGGCGGCCACTTCGTCCGGCCGGCGATCGTGAGCGCCGAGAACCACTACGGCATCGTCCAGGAGGAGACCTTCGCGCCGATCCTCTACCTCATTCCCGTGGGCGGCCTGGACGAGGCCATCGCCAAGCACAACGCGGTGCCGCAGGGGCTGTCCTCGGCCATGTTCACGCTCAACGTGCGCCACGCCGAGCGCTTCCTCTCGGCAGCGGGCTCGGACTGCGGCATCGCCAACATCAACATCGGCACCTCGGGCGCCGAGATCGGCGGAGCGTTCGGCGGCGAGAAGGAGACGGGCGGCGGCCGCGAGTCCGGCTCCGACGTCTGGAAGGCCTACATGCGGCGTCAGACGAACACGGTGAACTGGTCGACGGCCTTGCCGCTCGCCCAGGGCGTCAAGTTCGGCGACTGACCCGCGAAGCCGGGAGCGCTGCGCGTCATGACCGACCCCGCACGGCCGCGGCTCGAGCGCACCCTCACGCTCTTCGACGGCACGATGATCGTCATGGGCACGATCATCGGCATCGGCGTGTTCTTCACGCCGAGCCGCGTGGCCGGGGCCACCGGATCGCACGGCCTCTCCTTGCTCGCCTGGACCCTGGGCGCGCTGATCGCGCTCGCCGGCGGGTGCACCTACGCGGCACTCGGCGCCGCGCTCCCGCGCACCGGCGGGCCGTACGTGTACCTGCGCGAGGGCTGCGGCCGTCTGGTCGCGTTCCTCTACGGCTGGATGCTGCTCGCGGCGATCGTCTCGGGCGCGATCGCCGTGATCGGCCTGGTCTTCGCCGACCACCTCGCGCGCTTCTTCCCGCTGGGCGGCGCGGGCAGGAGCTGCGTCGCGGCCGCGACCATCGTCCTGCTCACCGCGGTCAACGTGCTGGGGGTGCGCTGGGGGAGCCGCGTGCAGAACCTCTTCACGCTGCTCAAGATCGCCTCGCTACTGCTGCTGGTGGCGGCCGGGCTGTGGCGCGGCAGCGAGCCGCTCTCGCTTCGCGTGACCGCCGAGCCGCAGGCGTCATCGCTCGCCGCCGGCTTCATCTCCGCCATGGTCGGCGTGCTCTTTTCCTTCGGCGGCTGGCAGAACCTGTGCAACGTGGCCGGCGAGCTGAAGCGGCCGGAGCGCGACCTGCCGCGCGCCATCCTCATCGGCGTGCTCGGCGTGGCCGCGGTCTACCTGCTCGCCAACTTCGCCTACCTGCGCCTTTTGCCCATCGAGGAGCTTCGCGCCTCGGCCGCGCCGGCCGCGGCCGCGCTCGAGCGTGCCATCGGTGAGCGCGCCGGCGACGTGACCGCGCTCCTCACCCTCTGCTCCGCGTTCGGCATCCTGAACGGCCTCTTGCTCTCGGCGCCGCGCGTCTACTACGCCATGGCCGAGGACGGCCTCCTCTTCCGCCCGTTCGGCGCCGTGTCCTGCCGCTTCCGCACGCCCGCGACCGCCATCCTCGTGCAGGGAGGGGCGGCCGCGCTGCTCGTCTTCTGGGGCAGCGTCTTCGACCTCCTCGACTACGTGGTCTTCGCCGACTGGCTCTTCTTCACGCTCAACGCCCTCGCTCTCTTCGTCATCGTGCGCCGCTCGCGGCCCGCGGCGCTGCAGCGCGGCGCCTTCGGCTACCCCTGGGCGCCCGCGCTCTTCGGCCTGCTCGGGGCGGCGGTGACCGCGGGCACCCTGATCGTCCAGTGGCGGAGCGCGGGGCGCGGCGTGGCCATCCTTGCGGCCGGGGCGCTCGTCTACGCCATGTTCCTGCGCCGGGGACGCGGCGGCCGCGCGCCGGCGCCGTAGAGCGCCCGGGCCCCGCACGCCGCCAGCTCCGCGAGGGACACGACGTCCGCGCGCGGCCCCAGGGCATAGCGCCGTTCACCGGGGTAGAGCACGGCGAGGCGGTCCAGGCCGAGGTCCTCGAGCGCGATCCGCATCGAGGGCGTGAGCCGCGGCTGCGCTTCAGGGCGGCGCGGTCAGCGGCGGGCCAGGCGGCCGGCCGCACGTGCCTCGCGGCTGCGTGACTTTCCAGCACTTGCGGGCGACTGGCGCTGGCCGGCGCCAGCCTGTAGGTTGACCACCTGGTGCCCGTCGCAGGCGATGGGGCCGGGGCTTAGCTGGCGCGTCCGAGACGTCACGAGCGACGCCCCAGCACGTCGCGCCAAGGAGAAGGATGCGGAGGTTCTCCAAGCAAGTCACGGCCCTCAGAGCGAGGTGCCCCAACAGCGTCCGTCATGCGACCATGGCGCTGGCGGCGCGGAGGAAGAAGAAACCATGTTTGAGCATTCCGTGCAGGAAGAGGGATTCCGAGAGCTGTTCGACGCCTTCCCCGACGCCATGCTCGTCGTCGACCCGCGGGGAAACCTGGTCGCGCTGAATCGGCAGGCCGAGCGACTGATCGGCTGGACTCAGACGGATCTGCTGGGCGAGCCGTTGAGTCGGCTCATCCCGGAGCGCTTCCAGCAGGTGTCCGGGTCGCTGCACCTGATCGATGCCGAGTCGCGAGGGATCCGCGCGCAGAATGCGTCGGTCAGCCTCTTCGTTCGGCGAAAGGACGGGAGCGAGTTCCCGGTGGAGTTCAACCGCAGCTCCCTTGGTTCCGGCGAGGAGGGGCTCGTCTTGGTGACGATTCGCGATCTCACCAAGTGGAGGCACGCTCAAGAGGTCCTCTACCAGGAGAAGGAGCGAGCCATCGTCACTTTGGCATCGATCGCGGATGCCGTCATCACGACCGACGTGGCGGGGACGCTCACGTACCTGAATCCCACGGCGGAGCGGCTCACCGGCTGGCGCATGACCGAAGCTCTGGGGCAGCCCCTGGCCACCGTCCTGGCGCTCGTCTCCGACGCGACGCGGCAGCCCATCGAGAGCATCCCGGCTCGCTGTCTCAGCGAAGGGCGCGCGGTGGACCTGGCCGATGGCGTCCTGCTGCTGCGCCGTGATGGGACGGAAGTCGCGGTCGGGGACTCAGCGGCCCCGCTCCGCGACCGCCACGGGGACACGATCGGAGTGGTGCTGGTCTTTCACGACGCTACCGAGAAACGGCGCGTGGTCCGCGAACTGTCACACGAAGCGACGCATGACGCCCTCACGGGTCTGGTCAGCCGCAAGGAGTTCGAGCGACGCCTGGCGCGGGTCGTGGCGGATGTCTCGCTGGGTGCGGCGGAGCATTCCCTGTGCTACCTGGACCTGGACCGGTTCAAAGTGGTGAACGACACCTGCGGTCACGAGGCCGGGGATGACCTGCTCCGCACGATCGGGCGCCTGCTGGGTGCTCGCCTGCGCAGCCGCGACACGATCGGGCGCCTTGGCGGCGACGAATTCGGTGTCCTTCTCGAACACTGTTCGTTGGCAAAGGCCGAGGGAATCGCTGGAAGCCTCCAGCGGGCGATCGAAAGGCACCGGTTCGAGTGGGCGGGGAGGAGCTTCTCGCTCGGCGTCAGCGTCGGCGTCATCCCGATCACCGCCGCGAGCGGACGAACGGCGGACGTGCTGCGCGCCGCGGATAGCGCCTGCTACGCTGCCAAGAACGCAGGAGGCAACCGCGTCCATCTCGAGCGGCTGGAGGCGGCCCTCGAGGGCCAGCAGCAGGTGGAAGACCGACGAATCACGCGGCTCACCCGAGCGGTGGACGAGGGCCGCTTTCGCTTGTACGCCCAGGCGATCGTGCCCTTGGGGCTGGAGCGTCCTGCACGCCCACGGTGCGAGATCCTCCTGCGCCTGCCGGACGAGCAGGGCGGCGTGGAGACCGCCGACTCGTTCCTCCCGCACGCCGAGCGCTTTCGCCTCACGGCGGCGATCGACCGATGGGTCGTGCGCGAGACGGTCGCGCTCCTGGGCAAGTGGCACCGGGACCACCCGGAGTGCGAGCTGCCCCTGTGCTCGATCAACCTCAGCGTTTCTTCCCTGGAGGATGCGGACCTGGTCGCCGTCGTGCAGGAGTGCCTGGCGCAGCACCGCCTTCCGCCAGGGGCTCTCTCCTTCGAGGTCGCCGAGGCGGCGGCTTTCGGGAACTTCGCCCAACTGGTGCGCCTCATTGCCGAGATTCGGGCGGTGGGCTGCGGAGTCGGGCTGGACGACTTCGGCAGCGGGCTGGCCTCGTTCGCCCACCTCAAGGCGCTGCCGGTCGATTTCGTGAAGATCGGCGGTCACTACGTGCGGGGCGTCGTCGAGGACCCCGTGTTCGGCACGCTCGTGAGCGCCGTCAACGAGATCGGTCGGATCATGGGCATTACGACGATCGCGGCCGAGGTGGAGAGCGAGGCCATTCTGAAGAAGGTGCAGGACTTGGGGGTGGGATACGCGCAGGGGCAAGCCGTGGGGCCGCCGGCGCCGCTGGTTGGCGCGGAGGGAGGCCTGACCCTGCCCTGTGTTCGGCGATCGGCGTGAGGCCGCGGTCGTTGCGGCGACTGCCCATCGCGGCGGGGCCGCAACCAAGCGCTGGTCGTCGGTCCGTGGTGGCTGGAAGGGGTGACATCCTGATCCTCGTGCGGCGGTGGTTCCGCGGCGAGGCGGTGAGCGCTCGGCGGTCAGCCTCTTCCTTGGCGGCCAGCGTCGACCGCCGGGCCGCGAGCCCCCCCGCCTCCTCCGGCTCCTGCACTCCAACTGCCGCCCGCGGTGCTGCGGGGCGGCGGTGACCGCGGGCACCCTGATCGTCCAGTGGCGGAGCATGGGGCGCGGCGTGGCCATCCTCGCGGCCGGGGCGCTCGTCTACGCCATGTTCCTGCGCCGGGGACGCGGCGGCCGCGCGCCGGCGCCGTAGAGCGCCGCCGCCCCGCGCGCCGAAAGCTCGGCAAACGGCACGACCTCTACGCGCGGCCCCAGGGCATAGCGCCGTTCACCGGGGTAGAGCACGGCGAGGCGGTCCAGGCCGAGGTCCTCGAGCGCGCTCCGCATGGAGGGCGTGAGCCGCGGCGCGTCCTGGAACTTGACCTCCACGCCGATGCGGCGGCCGCGCACGAAGAGCAGCAGGTCCAGCTCCGCGCCGGTGTGCGTGGCCCAGAAGTAGGCCGCCTCGGGCCGCGCCAGGCGCAGGGTTTCCTCGATCACGAAGCCCTCCCAGGAAGCGCCCACCTTGGGATGAGCCAGGATGTCCCGGTCGTGGGCCTGTCCCAGGAGGGCGTGCAGCAGGCCGCTGTCACGCAGGTAGACCTTGGGCGCCTTGACCTGCCGCTTCGTCAGGTTCTCGTGCCACGGCTGGAGCTGGCGGACGAGGAAAAGCCTCGTGAGGATGTCGAGGTAGCGACGCGCGGTGGGCTCGCTGGCGCCGAGCGAGCGGGCCGCTCAGCGCGCGCCGGGAGGATCACCGCGTGCCGCGGGCGCGTCCTGTCCGGAGAAGGCGATGCGCCGTGCCACGCGAAAGGGCGTGGCCGCGCCGCGCTGGATCAGGGCGACGTGGTCCGCGAGGAACGAAAGCGGGGACCACTCGCGCTCGAGCCGCTCGATGAGGCGCCGCGCGTGCGCCGCGGAGGAGGCCTGGCCCACGGAGAGGTGCGGCGTGAAGCCGCCGGCGGAGCGTGACGTATCGCCGAGCTCGGGGAAGGCGCGCTCGAGGTCCTGCTGCAGGCGGATCAGCGGCTCCGCGGGCTCGGGCCGTAGCCACACGGTCGCGCCGCCCGAGGGGTGCTGGAAGAAGGAGAAGGCGGCCAGGCGCACGAGGAACGGCCGGATCTCCTGGACGGCGCGCGCGATGACCGGGATCTGCGCCTCGAACTCGCGCGCCGGCAGAAAGGGGTAGAGGAGGTTGACGTGCGGCATCCAGCGCTCGAACTGCCGGTCATGGACCTCGCGGATGGCCTGGATCGGCTCCCAGGTCCCCTCCGGCGGGATCAGGCAGAGCGCGCTCTTGTGGGTCTTCCTCTCCATGCGCCCCGGGCGGCTTTCAAGCCGAGCGCGCGCCGGGCGCGGCGGCGCTCCCTGCCTCGGCTCCATGCCGGTGCGGGCGCAGCTTCATGTTCAAGAGTTCGACCATGACCGAGAAGGCCATGGCGAAGTAGATGTAGCCCTTGGGGATGTGGAAGTCGAGGCCGTCCGAGACGAGCGCCACGCCGATCAAGACGAGGAAGCTCAGGGCCAGGATCTTGAAGGTCGGATGCCCGTCCACGAAGCGGCCGATCGCTCCGGCCGCGGCGATCATCACCAGCACGGCGATGACGATGGCAAGCACCATCACCGGCACGTGGCTGGCCATGCCGATGGCGGTGATCACCGAGTCGAGGGAGAAGACCACGTCGAGCAGCGCGATCTGCAGCAGGGTGCCGGCGTAGGCGCGCGCCCGCGCCGCGCGCGGGCCGGCGGCGTGGTCCTCGATCGTGCCGTGGATCTCGAGAGTGCTCTTCGCCAAGAGGAACAGGCCGCCGGCGACGAGGATCAGGTCGCGCGCGGAGATCTCGCGCGAGAACGCCTGGAAGAGCGGCGCGGTCAGCCCCAGCACCCACGTGAGCGACAGGAGCAGGAGGATGCGCGTGGCCATGGCCAGGATCAGGCCGAGCAGGCGCGCGCTCTTGCGCTGCTCCTGCGGCAGGCGGCCGACGAGCACGGAGATGAAGACGATGTTGTCGATGCCGAGGACGATCTCGAGCAGCGTGAGCGTGCCCAGGGCGATCCAACCCTGGGGATCGGTCATCCAGTCCAAGTTCGGTTCCTCCTGTCCGACTCCAGTGTGCTCGGCGCAGGCGCTGCCGCGGCCGTCAGTACGGCCACTGCCAGTCCCTGATCTCGGGCACGTCCTCGCCGTGCTTCCTGATGTACTGGCGGTGCTCGATCAGGCGGTGCTCCATGTACTGCTTGGCGTAGGCCGCGCTGCTGCCGAGACGCTTGACGCGGTCGATCACGTCGCCGGCCAGGTGGAAGCGGTCCAGGTCGTTCATGACCACCATGTCGAACGGCGTGGTCGTGGTGCCCTCTTCCTTGTAGCCGCGCACGTGCAGGTTCTTGTGGTTGGTGCGGCGGTAGGTCAGGCGGTGGATGAGCCACGGGTAGCCGTGATAGGCGAAGATGATCGGCCGGTCGCTGGTGAAGAGCGCGTCGAACGCCCGGTCGGACAGGCCGTTGGGATGTTCCTCCTTGGGCTGCAGCTTCATCAGGTCCACGACGTTGACCACGCGGAGCTTGAGGTCGGGAAGGTGCTGGCGCAGCAGGTCGACGGCGGCCAAGGTCTCGAGCGTCGGGATGTCCCCGGCGCAGGCCATGACCGCGTCCGGCTCGCCGCCCTTGTCGTTGCTCGCCCATTCCCAGATGCCGATGCCGGCCGTGCAGTGCTTGATGGCCGCGTCCATGTCCAGGTACTGCAGCGCCGGCTGCTTGCCCGCGACGATGACGTTGACGTGGTCGCGCGAGCGCAGGCAGTGATCGGTCACGGAGAGCAGCGAGTTGGCGTCCGGCGGCAAGTAGACGCGGATGATGTCGGCCTTCTTGTTGATCACGTGGTCGATGAAGCCCGGATCCTGGTGGCTGAAGCCGTTGTGGTCCTGGCGCCAGACGTGCGAGGTGAGCAGGTAGTTGAGCGAGGCGATGGAGCGCCGCCAGGGGATCTCGCGCGTCGTCACCTTGAGCCACTTGGCGTGCTGGTTGAACATCGAGTCGATCAGGTGGATGAAGGCCTCGTAGCAGGAGAAGAGGCCGTGGCGGCCGGTGAGCAGGTAGCCCTCGAGCCATCCCTGCACCGTGTGCTCGGAGAGGATCTCCATCACGCGCCCGTCCGGGGCGAGGTGGCCGTCCGCGTCCTCGGGCAGGACGTCTCCGACCCAGCCGCGCTCGGTCACCTCGAAGAGGGCGCCGAGCCGGTTGGAGAGCGTCTCGTCCGGGCCGAACACGCGGAAGTTGCGCGAGGCGAGGTTCTGCTTCATCACGTCGCGCAGGAACCTGCCCATCTCGCGCGTGGCTTCGCCCGGGACCGTGCCCGGCTTCTGCACGGCCACGGCGTAGTCGCGGAAGTCGGGCATGAGGAGCGCACGCAGCAGCACGCCGCCGTTGGCGTGCGGGTTGGCGCCCATGCGCCGCGCGCCCCGCGGCGCCAGCTCTGCCAGCTCGGGGAGCAGGACGCCCCGCTCGTCGAACAGCTCGTCCGGCCGGTAGCCCTTCATCCACTTCTCGAGCAGCCGCACGTGCTGCGGCTTCTCCTTCATCTCGGCGAAGGGCACCTGATGCGAGCGCCAGTGTCCCTCGGTCCTCTGGCCGTCGACCTCGCGCGGGCCGGTCCACCCCTTGGGCGTGCGCAGCACGATCATGGGCCAGCGCGGGCGGCCGGCGC
Organism: Planctomycetota bacterium; assembly: GCA_016213895.1. Lineage (GTDB taxonomy): Bacteria > Planctomycetota > B15-G4 > B15-G4 > JADJEK01 > JACQZJ01. The sequence goes on from JACQZJ010000030.1 coordinate 42,557, forward strand.
GGCCGTTTCCTCTGGCCTCGGTCTGGATGGTACGGATCTCGGCCAGGACGGCGTCGAGCACGCCGGCCATCTGCTGGTGCATGGCCAGCGGCTCGTCGCCCTCGACGAAGTACGGCCTGTAGCCGTAGCCGATGAACAGGCTCTCGAGCTCCGCGCGCGGCACGCGCGCCAGCACCGTGGGATTGTGGATCTTGTAGCCGTTGAGATGCAGGATCGGCAGGACCGCGCCGTCGCCGGCCGGGTTCAGGAACTTGTTCGAGTGCCAGGCCGTGGCCAGCGGCCCGGTCTCTGCCTCGCCGTCGCCGACCACGCAGGCCACGATCAGGTCCGGGTTGTCGAAGGCGGCGCCATAGGCGTGGGAAAGGGCGTAGCCCAGCTCGCCGCCCTCGTGGATCGAGCCCGGCGTCTCCGGGGCGACGTGGCTCGGCACGCCGCCCGGGAAGGAGAACTGCCGGAAGAGGCGCTTCATGCCCTCGGCGTCCTGGCTGATGTTGGGATAGACCTCGCTGTAGGTTCCCTCGAGGTAGGTGTTCGCCACCAGGGCCGGGCCGCCGTGGCCGGGCCCGGCCACGTAGATCATGTCGAGGTCGTGCGCCTTGATGATGCGGTTGAGGTGCACGTAGAGGAAGTTCAGGCCGGGGGTCGTGCCCCAGTGGCCGAGCAGGCGCGGCTTGATGTGCTCCAGGGCCAGCGGCTTCTTCAGCAGCGGGTTGTCGAGGAGGTAGATCTGGCCGACCGAGAGGTAGTTGGCCGCGCGCCAGTAGGCGTCCATCCTCTGCAGCTCGTCGGCGGACAGAGGACCTGCCTGGGCGGCGGGAGAAGGAGTCCGGCTGGCTTTCTTCACGGGCATGGCTGATGCCTCCACGGCACGGGACGGGGAAGACGCGAAACCGCGGCCGCCGCGGGCGGACGAAGGGAAGTCCGCGCGCGGCGAGCGCTCATGTGAGGTAGCCCAGTTCGCGGGCCTTGGCGACGATGGGGGCGGCGGCGTCCTCGGGACGGTCGGCCACGATGAAGAGGTCAACGTCCCCGGGCGCGATGGTCCTCTCGGCGAGCAGCGCCCGCTTGAGCCAGGAGAGCAGCCCCTGCCAGAACGAGCTGCCGTAGAGGACGATCGGGAAGTGCTCGACCTTGCCCGTCTGCACCAGCGTGAGCGAGTTGAACAGCTCGTCGAGCGTGCCGAAGCCGCCGGGGAAGATGATGTAGCCGATCGAGTACTTGACGAACATCATTTTGCGCACGAAGAAGTAGCGGAAGGAGAGCGAGATGTCCTGGTAGGGGTTGGGCTCCTGCTCGTGCGCCAGCTCGATGTTGCAGCCGATGGAGAGCCCGGTCTCGCCGTAGGCGCCGCGGTTTCCGGCCTCCATGATGCCCGGCCCGCCGCCGGTGATGATGTTCAGGCCCGCGGCGGCCAGGATCTTCGCCGTGCGCTCCGCGGCGCGATACCAGCGGTCGCTTTCCTTCTTGCGCGCCGAGCCGAAGAGCGCGACGCACGGGCTGACCTTGGAGAGCGCGTCGAACCCCTCGACGAACTCTCCCAGGATGCGCAGCGCGCGCCACGGGTCCGTGGTGGTGAAGTCCTGCTCGGCGCGCGGGCCGATGGTGAGCATGTCGTGGTCTTCGTGCGCGTGCGCGCGCGACCGCGGCTTGTCGGGTTTCCTCCTGACGTTTCTCACGTCGCGACCTCCCGTGCGGGCCCATGCGGCCGGAGCGATCCGCGGCGCATCCTGGTCCCGCGACGCTCCCGCACTGCCCAGAGGAGATGTCCGGGCTACTCCGACTTCTTCCCGCAGGCGAAGCAGTTGTAGAGCCAGGCGAAGACCGCGCCTCCGACCAGCCCGTCGAGCAGGGCGTAGGCCGCGCCGACGAGGGTGTCGGTCAGCCCCGGAGTCCCGTGGTAGCCGGGATAGATCGAAGCCATGGCCAGCAGGAAGTCCTTGCCGTAGTAGGCCCCTTCCGTGACTCCCAGGATGGTCGCCCCTCCGCCGACGCATAGGATGCACAGGGCCCACAGGACTCCGCCGGCGAGCGCCATGCCCTTGACACTGAGCTTCATTGGAACCGCCTCCTCTCGCTTGGGAACCGCCGTTGCTGCAAGTTAGCGCACGGGAGGGGTGAAATGGATGGTGGAAGCCGCCGACCTCGCCTTTTTCGCCGCGCGGCCGGCGCCGCTCGGGCGTAGCGCTCCGCGGGCGAGGAAGGCCGAGAAGGAGGCGGCGCGCGCTACCAGGAGCTACTGGTCAAGCGGCAGCAGCTTGAGGTCCGGCCTGCCGAAGAAGAGCGGAAGCAGCTCTTCCACCGTTCCCTGCCCGACCTCCTGCGCGTCCGCTCCCTGATGGCGGTAGCCTCTTCCCAGCGGCGTGACGAAGCCGATCCGCTCGAACTTGTTGTTCTCGATGAACATGGTACCGTCGGCGTACTTGCGGTCCACGCCGGCGTTCTCGGGCAGGGGATCGCAGCGCACCACGTAGCCGATCGTGACGCCGCTGGCCGTGTCCTGCACCTTGAAGTACGTGCTGAGAGCGGGGCGCATGGGTTCCGAGTCCGGGATCGGCAGTCCGGCGATGGCGGAGGGCTGATCCTTGACGAGCGGCGACGTCTCCTCGTGGGGGAACGAGGTGCATGAAGCCAGGGCCAGCAGGGCGGCGGTCATCACGTGCCGGAAAGCCATCGTCTTGTCCTCCGCGACTCAGAGAGAGCGCCAGTGTAGCAGCCTTGCCGAGGGAAGCCATGAGCCTCTCCGCAGGAGAGGCTCATCTGGAACCCACGATTCTCAGGCGGATTGCTTGAGCTTGGGGAGCCCGGGGATGCGTCGCGAGCGGGCAGGACCGCGAGGATGCCGGGGAAGGGCGCTATCGCCCAAGGGGTAGGAGATCCTCGCGGCGCTACCTGCGCCACGCAGGCTTGCGGAAGACAGAAGCGGGCCCAGGGGTCTTCTTGCTTCCGACTTCGATCTTCGGACTTCCAACTCGCGGCGGCGCCGCCGCGCTGAGCGAGAGCAACGAGCCGGGAGAGCTGGGCGCACGCATCGTCAAGCTCGAAGCGGACGTTGCGAGCCTCGCCAAGGCGGCCGGGAGGTCCCGGGCCGGCGGCCTCTGGCACCCGGCAGTGACGTTCCTGGTGGGCCTGGCCATGGGCTTCTTCCTGGCGTTCGGCATCCTCAAGGAGCTGCACCGGCTGTTCACGGTGCTCCTGCCGGTCGCGGCCGCGCTACTCGTCTACGTTCCGTTCTACTCGTGGGCGAGGAGAGGCGGCGGCCCGTGACGGCCGCCCGCCGGGATCAGAGGGGCCGCTTGCGCGGTCGGCCCGGGGAACGCGGGTAGAGGTCAGGGACCGGGCGCTCCTTGCGAATCGCCAGGACCACGCCCGCGCCGCCGGCGGTCTCGATCCTGTCCGGCGCTGCGCCTCCGAGCACGCGCAGGGCGTTCTCGGCCGCGGCCAGCTCTTCTTCGAACTGTCTGCCTTTCATGGCGAGCAGCAGCCCGCCGACCTTGAGAAACGGCAGGGTGTACTCCAGGATCTCCCGGAGCGGGCCAACCGCGCGGCAGGTCGCGGCGTCGTAGCCTTCGCGGTGCTCCGGATCCCGGGCCGCGCTCTCCGCCCGCTCGCACAGGACGCACGCGCCCGGAAGCGGCAGCTCCGCCACGCAGCGCGCCAGGAAGCGGGCCTTCCTGGCAGTCGCCTCGAGCAGCGTGACGCGCAGGTCCGGCCGGCAGGCGGCGAGCGGAACGCCCGGCAGGCCGCCGCCAGACCCGACGTCGATGACGCGCGCCCCCGGCCCCAGGGGGCGCAGCAGCGGCAGGAGCGTCAGGCTGTCGAGCACGTGGCGGCGCCACGCCTGGTCGCGGTCGCGGACCGAGGTCAGGTTGACGCTCTTCCCGGCCTCCAGCAGGAGGTCCAGGTAGCGATCCAGGAGATCCCGGCGGCGCGCGCGCATGGATTCACCATACCTGCGGCCGGGCGCGTCCGCGCGCGCCCGGCACGAGAGCGCCCGGCGCCGCCGTGACACAACCGGCGAGTTCCCGTTGCGCCGGCCTTACTTGGACTTGACGTGCGGGAACGTGCCGGACTCGGAGCAGGTCTTCACGCGCTCCTGGCCCTCGTGGTCGCACTCGTCGCTGACGCACCTGCCGGGCAGCAGGGAGGGGCTGTAGCACCCCTCGCACACGTACTGGATCACGGCCAGAGAGGTGATCTTCTCGAGCTGCGGGCTCTTCTCGTCGTCGCACACCGGGCAGGCTCCGGGCTCGAGGGCCGTCTCCCCGCAATCGGGGCACTCGTAGTAGACCTTCACGCAGGCCTCGCACTCCGCGGGCGGGGCGTAGCAGGCCGGACAGACGTCCTTGCCGGAGACCTTCTTCTCGAGCGGCGCGTTGCACCACTCGCAGTCGCCGGCCTTGTCCGCGGCGATCTCGCAGTCCTTGCAGAAGTAGTACTCCTTGTCGGAGATGAGGTCCTTCTTCTCGTAGACCTCGTCGCACTCCGCGCAGAAGTAGGCCTTGATCACCGTCTTCATGTCGCACTCCTCGGTCGAGGTCGCGGCCTGGACCGAAAGGAGCAGGAGCGGCGCGGCGCACAGAAACGCGGCGAAGGTCTTCATCGACGTGGTCCTTTCAACGGGCTCTCGAGCCCTGGTTCTGTCGCGGACCGGGAGAGGGTCCGTCTCGTCTTCCTTGTCGGGGCCCCTCGGGAGGCCGCGCGGCTCAGCCAGCGAGCCCGTGGTCGTCCGCGGGGACGCGGCCGGCCAGCATACCCGGCCGGCGCGCCCGGCGAACCGGCGCGGATCGCTGCTGGGCGCACGGGCGGCGGCGTCGCCGGCCACCGTCCAGGACGAGCTAGTTCCGCGACGGCTCGCCCAGCGCCGCCGGGGCGGCGCTGCTGAACAGGACGATGGCGCACCTGCCGCCGCCCTCCGCTCCGAGGATCGAGGCCAACATCCCCACGAGCACGTCCTCGAAGAAGAGCACGAGCGAAGGCGCGCCGTCCAGGCGCACGCTGCCGTGCACGAAGCGGTGCCTGGGCATCAGGCTGAGCCGGAGGTCCGAGAGGCGGACCTGCGCGCCGAAGGCCGAGCGCGCCATCTCCGGCAGGACGCTCTCGAGCAGGCCGTGGCGGATCGGCACGCCGCGCTCGAGGAAGTCCGCATCGTCCGCGAGGTGGTCGATGAAGTAGAGGAGCGCGCCGGAGGGATCTTCGCCCCACACGAGGAGCCTCTTCAGCTCGGCGAGCCGCGCGTCATCCATGGAGCCTCCTTTGAGCGGCCGAGGGGCGTCCCTCGAACCGCGCGCTGGAAGACGGGGCTGCCGCGCCGGGGTTAGCGCGGGAAATCGCGGCTCGCGCTGGAAACGAAGGGGGCCGGACCCGCTTCCGGACCCGGCCCCCGGGGTGGTTACTGGGCTGATGGACTCCCGCTGGCTACGGGATGTCGATCTGGACTCCGTTCGTGGTGATCAGGTTGCCCGCGTCCTGGATGACCACCTGCGTGTAGACCGTGCCGGCCGGCGCCGTAGACGGGATGACGCCCGCGAAGGAGAGGCCGCCGCCGCCCGGGCCTGCGCCCGGAAGGGGTCCGAGGTAGGTCAGGATGAAGGGCGCGCCGATGTCGAGGAAGCACATGCCGTACGGGTCGAGCGGGATCGCGCCCGGGAAGGCCCCGATGATCAGCGCAGCCGGGGCGCCGCCCAGGGCGTTCGAGATGGTCAGGGTCACGGTGCTGCCCGCGCAGGCGCAGTCGCCGAGCGAGAGGTTCGGCAGGAAGCCGCCCGTGCCCGTGCAGGCCGCGCCGAAGTTGATGAACGACTCCCAGCCGTGGAGGGCGAAGTAGAACGACGCGAACGGGGTGCCGCCGAACCAGTAGGTTCCGTCATAGACGTTGGTGCCGGCGATGTACCTGTCGAAGGCGTTCGCCACGCCCGCCTCGTTCGGCGGTCCGATGAGGTAGGGGCCGGTAAGCGTGTCGAAGACCTCGTACGCGTAGCCGATGGGGCCGTCCGGCAGGTGGAAGCAGAGGTCAGGGCTGAGGGGGACGTTGACGAGCCAGCCCGTCGGACTGCCACTGGTGGAGCCGGGGAGCCCGGTGAGCAGAAGCTCGAACTCCAGCGTGCCCTGCGTGCCGTAGCCCGTGGCGCCGGAGAAGACCCTGACCTTGATGTCCACGCCGGCCGCGGCCGTGGACGAGGTCACGTACGCGATGTCGAACTGCGTGATGCAGTTGTACGGCGTCGCGGCCAGCGTGCCCCAGTCCATGACGTACTTGCCCACGGCCGGCTTGTAGTAGTAGCCGTTGGTCGTGGTGTTGTTGTAGACGGGGTTGGTGGGGGGGGCGCCCTTCACCAGGGACGGGGTGACCGTGTGCGTCGCCAGGTCGTACACGACGTGCGTCATCGGTCCGTTGTACGGAACGGACCGCTCGTTCGCCGCGAAGGCGGGCGCTGCCGAGATCATTCCCGCCGCGACGAGTGCCAGAGTTGCGAGTTTCATGCTTGCTACGACTCCTGAAGGTGGGTCCGGATCACTCCAGACAACAGTGGTTCTGTTCCCATGGTCCATTATGTAGATGCACTAAGCGGAGCGTCAAGAGAGTGCGATCGAGAGATGCCCCAACTGCCACGTGCAGTGCCGGGCCGCCGCTCCGTCCTACCCTGCCGGCCTTGAGGGTGCCACCCCGGTCTCGTCCCGGCATGCTGACCCACTCAAGGCGGCGTATAACTTTGTTCTACAAGTAGTTACGTGTACAATCTTCTCCGGCCGGCCGCCAGACCCGAAGGAGCCTCGCATGTCAGATCCGCCGCTCTACGTGATCCGCACCGATGTCCGCTTCGGCCCGCTCGAGCGCATGGACGTGGGGGAGATCGAACGCTCGTGCACGCACCCCTGGTACAACGAGACCCTTTGCCGGGTGAACGACTGCGTCGTGCGCCTCGGCGTGCTGCACGGGGAGTTCCACTGGCACGCGCATGAGCGGGAAGACGAGTTCTTCCACGTCGTGCGCGGCCGCCTGCTCATCGACGTCGAGGGAAAGACCATCGAGCTTGCGCCCGGCCAGGGCGTCGTGGTTCCGCGCGGCACGCTGCACCGGCCGCGCGCCCCGGAGCGGACGGTCGTGCTGATGATGGAGGGGGCGACGGTCACTCCCACGGGAGACCAGTGATGCGCGCGCCGCATCCGCCGCTTGCGCGCCGGCCGGGTCCGCGCTACTTAAGAGTGCGCTCGAACGTGCGCCGGGTCCACGAATAGCCCTCGCGGCCGCTCCCGTCGCCGCTCGTCTCCTTGCGGCTTGACCAAGAGCTGCTTCCCCCACGCGCCTCGCCGCCGCCCGAGACCGCTCGGCCATGCGGGCCGCCGGAATGCTCGGACACGCTCCCGGCTGCTGGCGCCGCACGGGCCAGAGAACAGGCTCGCCATGGACCTTCGACTGCTTCCGTTCATCGTCTTCCTCTTCTGGGCCGCCACGCGCCACGCCCTCGCGGCCGAGGCCCAGGAGCAGCAGGGCCGCGCCAACCGGCTGCTCCGGGAGAAGTCGGCCTACCTGCGGCAGCATGCCTACAACCCGGTCGACTGGCATCCTTGGGGCGAGGAGGCCTTCGCCAGGGCGCACGAGGAGGACAAGCCGGTCTTCCTCTCGATCGGCTACTCGACCTGCCACTGGTGCCACGTGATGGAGCGCGAGTCGTTCGAGAATGAAGAGATCGCCGCCTACCTGAACGAGCACTTCGTGTCGATCAAGGTGGACCGCGAGGAGCGGCCGGACGTCGACGCGATCTACATGGCCTACGTGACCGCGCGCACCGGGAGCGGCGGCTGGCCGATGAGCGTGTTCCTCACGCCCGAGCGCGTGCCCTTCTTCGGCGGCACCTACTTCCCGCCGGACGACGGGCTGGGCCGGCCCGGCTTCAAGCGCCTGCTCGAGGCGCTGAAGGGCGCCTGGGACAGCGACCGCGAGCGCATCGTCCGCTCGGGAGAGGACGTGACGCGCTACCTCGAGGCGCGCGGCGCGCTGCTGCTCGGCCGCGGAGACATCGAACCCGACCTGATCGAGGACGCCGTGGAGCGCTGCCGCCAGGGCTTCGACCACGCGCACGGCGGCGAGGCAGGCGCGCCCAAGTTCCCGGCGCCCATGACGCTCGCCCTGCTCCTGCGCCACGAGTACCGGACTGGAGATGACACCGCGCTGGAGATGGTGGTCAAGACGCTCGACGCGATGGCCCGGGGCGGCATTCACGACCAGCTCGGCGGCGGCTTCGCGCGCTACTCGGTGGACGCGCAGTGGCTCGTGCCCCACTTCGAGAAGATGCTCTACGGCAACGCCCTGCTCGCCCGGATCTACTGCGAGGCCTACCAGCGCACGGGCGCGGAGCGCTTCGCGGCCGTGGTGCGCGGCATCCTCGACTACCTGTTGCGCGACATGCGCCTCGCGGGCGGGGCCTTCGCCGCGGCGGAGGACGCCGACAGCGAGGGCGCGGAGGGGCTGTTCTACACCTGGACGCCTGACGAGATCCGCGCCGTGCTTGGCGCGGACCTGGCGCAGGAGGCGATCGCGGCCTTCGGCGTGACCGAGGAGGGCCACGTCGACGGGCGCTCCGTCCTGCATCTGACGGATGCGGCGGACGCGGGAGCGGGGCGGCTCGCCGAGGCGAAGCGCCGGCTGCTCGCGGCGCGCGCGCGGCGCGCGCGGCCGCTCAGGGACGACAAGGTCGTGACCGCGTGGAATGGCCTCGCCATCTCGGCCTTCGCCTTCTGCGGGCGCGCGCTCGACGAGGCGCGCTACGTGGTCGCGGCCGAGGAGGCGGCCGCCTTCCTGCTCGATCGCCTGCAAGAGGACGGCCGTCTGCTCAGGCGCTACAGCGAGGGAGAGGCGCGTTTTCCTGGCGGCCTCGAGGACCATGCCCATCTCGTTCAGGGCCTGCTCGACCTGTACGAGGCCGACTTCGACCTGCGCTGGCTGGAGGAGGCCGAGCGCTTGAGCGAGTGCATGCTGGCCCTGTTCTCGGACGAGGAGAGCGGGACCTTCTTCGACGCCGAGGCCGGCGCCGCCGACCTGCTGGTGCGGCCGCGCGACGCCACGGACGGCGCGACTCCCTCGGGCACGGCCGTGGCCGTGAAGAACCTGCTGCGCCTTTCGCACCTGCTGGCTTCTGCCGAGCTGCGGAAGCGGGCGGGGCGCTGCCTGGAGGCGTACGGTGCGTCGCTGCGCAATTCCCCGCTGGCCTTCCCCGAGCTGCTTACCGCGGCCGCCATGTACCTCGAGCCGCCGCGCGAGGCGGTCTTCGCCGGCACCAGGGGCGCGGCCGACCTCGAGGCCCTCGTCGCGGCGTACTACCGCGAGTTCCGGCCGTTCCGGGTGCTGGCCCTGGCCGAAGCGGGCGCGGCCGCGCGGCCGCCGGACGCCCTTGTCCTGGAGCTGATCGAGGGCAAGACGCCGGTGCGCGGCCAGGCCGCGGTCTACCTCTGCCAGGACTACACCTGCTTCTCGCCGGTGACCGACCCGGCGGAGCTGCTCGGGAGCGACTGACTGGGCGCGGGCACGGTAAGCCTGACGCTTCCTCGCGACGGGACGGTGCTACGATGGAGGCCGTGAGGAGCACCTTCGCGGAAGTCGTGCGCCGAGCCGGGGAGTTCTTCATGGGCAAGTCCCCGATTCAGGTGGCGTCGGCGCGCATCACGGGCGCCCTCGCCAGGAAGAAGATCCCCTTCGCCGTGGCCGGCGCGCTGGCCGCGAACGCGCATGGGCACGTGCGCACGACGGAAGACGTGGCCCTTCTGCTGACGGCCGACGGACTGGCGCGCTTCAAGAAGGAATGGCTCGGTCGCGGCTGGGTGGAGCAGTTCGAAGGGTCGAGGGGCCTGCGGGACACGACCCACGGCGTCCGCATCGACGTCCGCATCGCCGGGGAGTTCCCGGGAGACGGCAAGCCGAAGCCCGTCAGGTTCCCTGACCCGGCTTCCTCTTCCGAGCTCGACGCGAACGGCGTCCCCATCCTGACCCTGAGCGCGCTCATCACGCTGAAGCTGGCGAGCGGCCTCACTGCGCCGCACCGCCCCCGGGATCTCGACGACGTCATCCAGCTCATCCGCGTGAACGGGCTGCCACTGGGCTACGGCGACCAGCTGGATCCGTACGTGCGCGGCAAGTTCCGCGAGATGTGGCACGCGGCGCAGATCCGGGACGAGTCCTGACCGCTGGGGCGCGGCAGCGGTCAGTCGGGGAGTTCCAGCCGCTTCGTGTCGCGGTTCCACTCGCGCGGCAGGAAGTCCCCGTCGTGGCCCCACTCGCGATAGATGCGGCTCACGGCGCGCAAGGCGATGGCGTCGCGCTGGCGCAGCTCGCGGCGCGTGAAGCGCAAGGGATCGCTCCAGAGGAGCGCGTCTCTGTCGAAGGCGCGTGCGTTCGTCCGGTAGCCGAGCGCATCCGGCGAATGCGGGCCCAGGGTCCACGCTTCTGCGCCGGTCAGTCCCATGTCGAACAGGATCGGGGTCTCGTCATCCACGCCCGCGAGCTGGTAGAGGGCGTCGAGCAGCCGCAGGAATGACGCCGGCAGCTCGCAGAGGACGTAGGGCCAGAGAGCACGTTCCTTGCGAAACGGCAGGTTGAACGCGAGCACGTCGAGGGGCACGTGGAAGGACAGCGTCCCCCCGTGGTCGATGCGCAGCGACCAGTGTGCGTCGTCGTCGGCGCCGATCCATGCGGCCTCAGCGCGCAGGTCGATCGTCGCGAACCGGTTGACCACGGTGAATCCCTGAGGGCGGTTCCCGCTGCGCGCCGGATCCACGAGAGTCTGGTGCAGGTTGGCCCGGAACGAGTCGTCATCGAATGGCAGCGTCATCGGCGTGCCCGGCGTGGCGAGCATCCAGAAGCGGTCCGGGAAGCGCTTCCTGTCGGTCACGAGGCCACGGAAGTCCTCGATGATCCGCATGGCCTCGCCGTCGGGCCGCGGGTCTCGGGGCTTCGAAAACGCTCGGGCCAGCTCCTCACGCGACATGCGGCGCACGCGCGCGCCGGCGCGCGTCAGAAACTCGCGGCCGTCGCGCCCGAGAACGGCGAATGGTCCGCCGCCGGCGTTCTCCCTGCACACGACGACCAGGAGGGCTCTTGCGCCGTGCGGAACCTCCTCGATCGTGCCCAGCTCGGCTGACCACGGCGGCTCGAGCAGGTCGCAGAGCGCGTCCTCGAGGCTGCGGCGTGCGCGTGCAGCGTCCTCCACGCCCTCGATCTCGACCGGCACTTCCGCCTCCGCGCGCACGCCGATCCAGATCTCCCCGCCCTTTGCGTTCAGCATCGCGGCCACGGCGCGGGCGATGCGGCTCGTGTCCTTCAGCGCCGCCGCGCTCTTGTACTCGAGGCGCGGCCCTTCCGCGCGGTTTGCGTCCAGGCGCGAGCTCACGGCATGCCCTCCGGCCGGCGAATGGCAAGCCAGGGATCGAGCAGGAAGCGGTGCAAGGGGAGGAGCAGGACTCCCGAGCGCTCTACTTCCTCGAGGCCGCAGTGAATCACCACCGATTGCTCCGCCCCGAGCCGCTGCGCCGCCTCCTTGAGACGTTCCAGCTTGCTGTGCCTGGACGGATCGGCCGTCGTCACCTCGATGGCCGTCAGGCGGTCCTCTGCATCCACGACGAAGTCGCACTCCCCCTTGCTGTCACGGAAGTACGACAGGCCGCTGCGGGTCAGCTCCCGGAGATGGCGGTACACGACCGTCTCGACCACGCGGGCGTTCGCCGTGATCGAGGCTCCTCGACCGACGGACAGGGCGGCGACCAGGCCGTGGTCCGCGGCGAAGTACTTCGCTATCGGATTCAGGCGCGGGCCCGCCTTGCTGGAGGCGGGGTGCCGGTCCAGCCGGCGGATCAGGCCAGCGGCCTGCAGGAGCGCGAGCCAGCCTTCCAGCGAACGCTTGTCAACGTCAAGGTCAGCAGCACGGTCGGCCAGGTTCTGCTCCGCCCCGGATTCCTGAGCGAGGTAGACGAAGAAGCGCCGCAAGTGCTGAGTTCAAGCCAAGAAGGATGTCACCCCGCCCCCGGAAGGCGGTAGACACTCCTGTCACCCGCAAGGAACGTCCGTCCCAACTGCCTGCCCGGCCGCCTGCAACGTCGGCCCGTCCGATGGCCCCCTCGGCGCGGACGTGGTAGGCTGTCAAGGTCGGTGTTCCCTGGCCCAGGGGGACGCCGAATCACCCGACTGGAGATCCCATCAATGCAGAGCCACTGGATCCCTGTCGCCGCGGCTCTTTTCGCAGCGGCGCTTCTGGCCCCGGGTACGGCCCGGGCGGACTCGTCGGAAACGGCCGCGACGCTCCTCGCGGGACAGCGGGTTTCCCCAGGCTTCGTCGAGAACGGCGGCCAGGCGGACGCGCGCGCGCGCTTCCTTCTGCGCTGCAGCGGGATCACGGCCCTCTTCACCGAGCGCACCATGATCGTGCAGGGGGTGGTGCGCCCGGATCCTGCCGCGCTCACGGAGCTCAGCGGGGTGACCGTGCACCTCACCTTCGAAGGCGCGTCGAGCAGGGCGCGCCTTGAGGGCGAGAGCGAGCTGCCCGGCCGCGTGAGCTACTTCACCGGCGCGGACCCCGCGCGCTGGGCCGCGGACCTCAGGACCTTCGACTCCATCCGCTACGCGGGGCTCTACGACGGCATCGACGTGGTGGTCCACGACACGAACGGGAAGGTGGAGTACGACCTGGTGCTCGAGCCCGGCGCCGATCCGGCGCGGGTGGTGGTGCGCTGCGAGGGGGCGGACGGGCTCTCCCTGGCGGAAGACGGCGCGCTCCTCCTCCACACCGCCATCGGCCCGCTGCGGCAGGAGCGGCCGCAGACCTACGCCGTGGCGGAAGACGGCGCGCGCCGCGAGGTGCAGTGCCGCTACCTGCTGCTCGACGACTCGGCCTTCGGCTTCGCGGTGAGCGGCTGGGAGTCGGCTCGAGAGCGTCTGGTCATCGACCCTGGCATGGCGTTCGCCACCTTTCTCGGCGGCAGCGGCTCGGACGTGATCGGCGCGGTCGCGGCCGGCCCCGAGGAGTCGATCTACGTGGCGGGCCAGACCCTGTCGCTCAACTTCCCGACCACGCCCGGCGCCTTCGACACGTCGTTCAACGGCAGCGGCGTGGGCGCGGACGACGTGTTCGTGGCCAAGCTGAACGCCACGGGCACGACGCTCCTCTACGCGACCTACATCGGCGGCACGGACGGCGAGACCTTCCTCGGCGAGTTCGCGAGCGACCTGACGGTGAACGCCTCGGGCCAGGCGATCGTCGCCGGCACATCGACCGCGAGCAACTTCCCCACCACGGCGGGCGCCTTCCAGACCAACCGCAAGGGCACGCGCGACGGCTTCGTGCTCAAGCTCTCGGCCAGCGGCAGCAGCCTGGTGTTCTCGACCTACCTGGGCGGCGGCGGCAGCGAGAACGCGGTGGGCGTGGCGCTCCTCAGCACGGGCGAGGTGTACGTCACCGGCGACACCTCCTCCAGCAACTTCCCCTTCACGGCCAACGCTTTCGACAAGACTCTGCAGGGCCCGGGCGTGTTCGACGGCTTCGTGGCCGTGCTCGACGCGGCCGGCTCCGCGCTCACCTACGCCAGCTACTTCGGCGGCACCGCGAACGACCTCGGCCTCGGCATCGACGTGGACGCCACCGGACGCGCCTACGTCACCGGCCAGACCGACTCGGCCGACTTCCCGGTGAGCCCGGGCGCCTTCAACACGACCTCGAACGGCGGCCAGGACATCGTCGCCCTGAAGATCTACCCGGTGGGCGCGGGCGGCTCGGTCCCGGAGTTCTCCACCTACCTGGGCGGCGCCGCGCTCGAGGCCGGGAACGCCATCGCCGTCGGCCAGGACGGCAGCGTCTACATCGCCGGCGGGGTGAAGTCCTCGAACTTCCCGATCACGCCGGGGGCCTACGACAGCCTCTACGGCGGCAGCGGCGAGGCGTTCGTCGCCCGGCTCACGCCGACCGGCAGCGGGCTGATGTACTCGACCTTCCTCGGCGGCAACGGCGCGGGCATCTACCCCGAGCAGGCGAACGGTATCGCGGTGAACGCGCTCGGCTTCGCGACCGTCGCTGGCGAGACCGACTCGACCGACTTTCCAGCGCTGGGCGACGGCTCCACCGGCACGCTCGCGGGCATGACGGACGCGTTCGTCGCCAGGCTGGAAGAGGACGGGTCGGCGCTGACCTACAGCACGCTCATCGGCGGGACGGCCGGGGACGCGGGGAACGACGTCGCCATGAACAGCGCCGGGAACGCGTGCGTCGCCGGCCGCACCTCCTCCGCCGGTCTGCCCGTGAGCCTGGGCACGGCGCAGCCGGTCTTCGGCGGGGGGTACTCGGACGGCTTCCTCGCGCTCTACAACATCGGCTGCTCCGGCGGCTTCTTGAAGTTCGGAACCGGCTGCCCGGGCACGGGCGCCTTCGTGCCGGCGCTCTCCGGATCCGGCTGCCCGGAGCCGGGCTTCACCATCACCATTCTGGTCACCAAGGCCCTGGGCGGAGCGTTCGGCCTGATCACGGTCGGCGCCGGAACCGGCCAGCTTCCGGTCACGCCCTACTGCTACGTCTTGAACGCGCCGCTCGTGCTCGTCGTTCCGATCACGGCGGGCGGCTCTGGGCCGGGCAATGGTTCGCTGAGCTTCAGCGCTCCGATCCCGCCGGCGACCGCGGCCGGCGTGGTCTACATCCAGGCCCTGTTCAGCGACGCGGACGCGCTCGGGGGCGTCTCCTCCACGAACGGCCTGGCGATCGGCGTGAGCACCGAGCCGATCCTCGGGCCGTAGCCCGCGTCGCTTCCCGCGCGCTTACGCGCCGATGATCCGGTCGTAGGCCAGGAAGTCCTGGTACATGCGCTGGAAGACCTGGTGCTTCTGCTCGTGGTACCTGGCCGTCGCGCCGCGCTCGGGCAAGAGGACGCGGTCGCTCTGGCACATCGCGCGCATGGCCGACAGCACCGAGTCGAAGTCGCGCGTCGCCGCGGCGCCGAGGATGGCGGCGCCGAGCAGCACCGCCTCGGGCTCGCGCGGCAGGATGACCCGGCAGCCGGTGACGTCCTTGTGCTCGCGCACGAAGATGGGGTTCCTCGTGCCGCCGCCGCAGGCCACCAGCTCGCGGATGCGAAGGCCCTGCGCGTTCATGACGTCGATGATGTGGCGCGTGCCGTGGGCGATGGCCTGGATGGCGGCGAGGTAGAGGAGCGCCAGGGAGTCGGCGCTGTCGCTGAGCTTCAAGCCCGAGATCATGCCGCGCAGGTCCGGGTTGGCGCGCGGGCTGCGGTTGCCGTGGAAGTAGGGCAAGACATGCAGCCTGCGCGTCAAAGCCGCGGGAGGCGCGTCGAGGCCGCTTGCGAGGCGCTCGAGGCGCGCGTTCAGGAGGTCATAGACGGTGGCGCCTTCCCGCCGGGCCTCCTCTTCCAGCTCGGCGCCGCGGCAGTGGCTCGCGATGACGTGGTCGATGAGCGCTCCCGTGGCCGACTGGCCTCCTTCGGTGAGCCACAGTCCCGGCACCATGGCCGAGAAATACGGGCCCCACAAGCCGTCGATGAAGCGCGGCGTGCGCGAGACCGCCATGTGGCAGCTCGAGGTGCCGCCGATCAGGGCGAGGCGCTCTTCCAGTTCGTCCTCGCCGGGCGCGCGGCCGTCGAGCGGCGCGCCGAGCAGGCCGATGCCGCCGGCGTGCGCATCGATGATGGACACGGCCACCGGGATGCCGGCGACAAGCCCGAGCTCGGCGGCGGCGCGCGGCAGAAGCCCGCCGACCGGCTCGCCCATGGGCCGCACGCGCCTGCCGATGCGCGCGAAGCGCTCCTCCGCCAGCTCGCCCAGGCCAACGGCGTGGAAGAAGCCGGGATCGAAGCGCCCGACGCTCTCGCCCTCGCCTTGCTCGTGCCCGAGGTAGGTCCACTTGCACACCGTGGTGCAGAGAGAGCGCGTGTCGCGGCCCGTGGCGCGAAAGGAGAGGAAGTCGGGCAGGTCGAGGAAGCGCCGCGCGCGCGCGAAACTCCCTGGCAGGTTCTCCTTGAGCCAGAGCAGCTTGGGGCTCTGCATCTCGGGGGACATGACGCCGCCGACGTAGCGCAGCACCTCGTGGCCGCTGGCGTTGATGCGCGCGGCCTGCGCGGCCGCGCGGTGATCCATCCAGACGATGACGTTGCGCTCGTCGTCCCCCTCGAGCGCGACGCTCACCGGCTTGTCCTCGGCGTCGAGCAGGACGAGCGAACATGTGGCGTCGCAGCCGATGCCGCGCACCTGGCCGGCGTCGAGCGCGGCCTGGCTGAGCGCGGCGTGCACGGCCTCGCCGCAGGCGCGCCAGATGTTGCTCGACGACTGCTCGACGAAGTCCTCTTGCGGCCGCCACGTGCGGATCGGCTCCACGCCCATGCCGAGCATCTTGCCGCGGCCGTCGAACAGGCCGGCGCGCGCCGACCCGGTGCCGACGTCGATCCCGAGGTAGACCATCCCTCTACTCCTTCCTGGCGAGCACGCGCAGGCGGAAGCCCAGCTCCAGGGAGAGCGCGGCCATCTCCTCGAACACGTCGCCGTACGCGACCGCCACGTGGTTCGACAGGTAGTGGGCCATGATCGTGTCGCGGCTCACGCCGAGGTCGGCGGCCATGAGCGGCCACTGCCGGTTCGTGCCGTTCCACCAGGCGTCGCGCTTCTCCGCCGGCAGCGCCACCACCTCGCCCCGGCCGATGTCCATCCACAGGACTCCGCCCTTCAAGTACGCGCGCGCCCAGGTGACGCGGCCCGGGAGGCTCTCGCCGGAGAAGGTCCCGCCCGGGATGGGGAAGTACTCCGCGGGCTGGCGAAAGCTGTGCACGCCGCGGAGCGTGTCCGGGTCGTGGTTGAAGGCGTAGGCGCCGCAGGAGCCGGAGTTGAGCAACACCCAGACGAAGCGCCCCTCGTGCGCGCCTCCCCAGCGCACGTCGTGGAACATGACCGCGGGATGCAGGCCCTTCTCCTTGAGCAGGCGCTTCAAGAGCTCCATGGGCACGGCGTTCCCTTGGTCCGCCTCGGTGGCGCAGATGAACGGCTCGCCGTCCGACTCGGGCCGGCAGGCGGAGTTCAAGAGCCCCTCGGCGAAGTCGGAAGGCGGGCGCAGAGGGATCAGGCCGAGCTGGTACTGCCAGCCGGCGCAGTCGGCGTGCTCTTCCTTGATCAGGTCGAGGACCGCGAGGTAGTCGCGCAGCTGCTCGCGCGTGGCGTGCTCGTCGAAGTCCGCGGCGCCCTCCTCGCCCCAGTGGAACGTCACTCCCTTGTCTTTGACGAAGGCCAGGGCCGCGGCGATGCGCTCCTCCGCGATGCCCCGCCCGCGGTCGAGGAGCCACGCCTGGTCGATCTTGTGCTCGGCGAAGCCGTGGCGCGCGAGCAGCCGCGGGCCGAAGTAGCCGTTGATCATCCCCATGGACGTGTCGCCCAGCATGAGCAGCAGGGCGCGCCGCGCGCGCAGGCCGCGCGCCACCGCGGCCGCGCGCCGCGCCGCCTCGGGGCCGATGGGAGCGTGCAGGGAGATCTCGTCCTCGGGGTAGCCGATGCGGCCGGTCGTGCACCACTCCTCGAGGCGCGCCATGAAGGCGGCGTCGGCGCTCCAGTCGGAGGCGTCAGTCCAGATGCGCGAGAAGGGGCGCTCGAGGCTCTCCAGGCAGGCGCCGGTGTTCAAGAGCCCGACCAGCCCGGGCCACTCGCCGGAGAAGTTGCTGGCGAGGAGCAGGGGGTTGTCCTTGCCGACCACGCCGTCGGTGGTGTGCGGGCCGTAGCACCAGTGCACGCAGATGCCGATCATCGGGTCCTGGATCGGCCCGAGCTTCTCGATGGCGTGGTGCGGCTTGGAGAGGAAGCCCTCCACGCGGTACGGCTCGCGGCCGAGCTTCGCGAGCGCGCGCTCCATCTGCGCGGTCGCCGCGCGCACGCTCGGCAGGGCCAGCTCGTTCGGCCGCGCCCGGCCGTCGCCGGGCCAGAAGAGGGCGATCTTCCTGCTCATCGGTTTCGCTCCGTTTCGCCGGGGTGGCGTGCATCGTAGCGGCCGCGCGCGCGGCGGCGATCGGCCCCGGGTCCTTGACTCCGCTGGGCGCGCGCGCTGTCCTGGCCGGGTGATGACGCGCCGCGGGCCGCGCCGGCCCGGGCGTAAAGGAGCGACGGCATGATGAAGCAGCAGCGCGCGGCCCACGGGACGCGCCGCGAGTTCCTCGCCTCCGCCGGTGCGATCGGCGCGGCCGTGCTCTTGCCCGGCGCGCTCCAGGCGCAGGAAGGGACGGGCGAGCCGCTGTTCCGCATCTCGCTGGCGCAGTGGTCCCTGCACCGCGCGCTCTACGCGGGTGATCTCGACAACCTCGACTTCGCGCGCATTGCGCGCGAGCAATACGGGATCGCGGCGGTGGAGTACGTCAGCGGGTTCTTTCCGGACAAGGCGGTCGACTTCGACTACCTCGCCGAGATGAAGAAGCGGGCCGCGCAGGCGGGCGTGCAGAGCCTGCTGATCATGATCGACGGCGAGGGGCGGCTCGCCGCAACGGACGAAGAGGAGCGCGCTCTGGCGCTCGAGAACCACTTCAAGTGGATCGCGGCGGCGCGCTTCCTCGGCTGCCACTCGATCCGCGTCAACGCCGCCGGCGACGGCGAGCGCGAGGAAGTGGCGCGGCGCGCGGCTGCCTCCTTGAAGCGCCTGGGGCGCATCGGCGACCAGTACGGCGTCAACGTGCTGGTGGAGAACCACGGCGGCCTGTCGTCCGACGGCGCCTGGCTGGCGGACGTCATACGCCGCGCCGATCATCCGCGCGTGGGCACCCTGCCCGACTTCGGCAACTTCCACCTCGGCGGCGACGACTGGTACGACCGCTACCAGGGCGTCATCGAGATGATGCCGTTCGCCAAGGCGGTCAGCGCCAAGTCGCACGACTTCGACGCCGAGGGCAACGAGGAGCACACCGACTTCCGCCGCATGCTGCAGATCGTGCTCGCGGCCGGCTACCACGGCCACGTCGGCATCGAGTACGAGGGCGGCGCGCTCTCCGAGGAAGAGGGCATCAGGAAGACCAAGGCCTTGCTGGAGCGCGTGCGGGACGAGCTGCGCGGCTGAGGAGGGAACATGGCCGGCGCCGAGGTCATCCGGGACGCGAGCGAGACCCTGGTCGCGCTCCCCGAGGAGGCGGACGCCTGGCGGGACATGGTCCAACTGACATCGTGTCAGATAGCAGGTAATCCTCCGTTGGCGAGTGACTTGCCGCGATCGGCGTTCAGGCGCCGTACTCGCCGACTAACCGTTCGGAGATGCCGCGATGGAGGCGGTGCCCGTGGGCGGCCGAGACACGAAGGCGCCGGAGCGCTCGCATGCGAGCGATCGGTGCCGGCGCCGGGCATCACGGACCGGGACGGATTCGCCGAGTCACGCTTCGAGACTCACTCCCCTTCGCCTACAGGTCCTTCCACCACCGCGCCCGGGTCGCGGCCCACTCCTCCAGGCCGGGAGTCTTCGGCGGGAGCCGCTTCGCGGTCCAGCGCGGTCCAGCCTCGAGACCGCCGAGCGTCTCCCCCGGACCGGATCGTCCGAGCCCCTCGGCCGCGTCCTCTCGCGCCCTCCGCCCGCACGCGCACTGAAGCGTGATCCGCAGACCCTCGCTGGAATCGCTCGGCGGCGTCCCTGTGGCTCCGTGCTTCGCGCCGTCCGCGTCCGGCGGCGCCGGAGGGGAGGGCTCCTCCGGCCTGACCTCGCGCACGCTCCGCTGCGCGGGCGGCGCGGCCGGAGACGGCGCGGCCGGCGCCGGCTCGAACAACTCGGCGTCCACGAGCTCTTGGATCAGGGCCACGACCTCGCGGACGCCGCGGTTCTTGATGGGGAAGGCGCGGATCTGCCGGCGCGCTCGGGGCGGCACCGCATCGAGCCGCTCGACGATGCCCGCGAACATCGCGTGCTGGCTCGCCGTGCCGGTCACGATCAGCGTGCCGGTGAGCTCGTCCGCCACCAGGCGGAACGTCGGCTCGCTCCCGGCCTTCTTCAGCGGCTCGTCCACGACCGAGGAGATGAGCGCGGCCACGTCCTTCACCGGAAAGGTGCGCGGCGAGTACGTGAGCGTTCGCACGCCCTCGCCCTGGTCGAGCTGCGTGACGACGTCCCGCCAGGCGTCCGCCTCGTCGAGCGGCGCCACGAGCACCACGCCCAAGGCGGCCTGGGCAGGATCGCGCTCCGGATCACCCTCCAGTGCTCGAGGGAGTACCCCGCGGTCGAGTCCGGGAAAGGCGACCTCCACGAGGGCGGGAAGGGGGACGACCGCCAGGGGACCGGTCCGGTTCCTTGGATCACGGTCCGGCGGTTCTTGCCGGACACGCCCGG
>JACQZJ010000206.1:0-11090 GCA_016213895.1 Planctomycetota bacterium
GAGGCTCCCAGCTCGATCGCGCCTCGTGACGAGCTGCGCCGGCTCTACCAGGCGCAGGGGAGGGCGGCGGAAGCCCGCCAGGTCCAGGCCGAGATCGACCGCCTCGCCGGGCGGGGCAACTGAGGGTCCCGGCCGGCCGCGAGCGGCACGCGCTCTCTCAAGCCTGTTCCAGGCACCAGAGCAGGTAGGCCTGCGACACGCGCTCGGCCGGCAGGGCGACGATCTCCGGGACCGAGTAGGGGTGGATCTCCTTCATGCGCCGCTCGTACTCGTCAAAGCGTTCGGAGCGGATCTTCGCGATGAGCAGGGCCTCGGCCCCTTCCTCGAGCTTCCCCTCCCAGCGATAGAAGGACCGCAGCCCGGGCACGACATTGACGCAGGCGGCGAGCTTCTCCTCGACCAGGCAGCGCGCGATGCGCGCTCCGGCCGCGGCGTCCGGAACCGTGGTCAGGACGACAGAGATCTGCTCCATTGGATGCTCCGCTGCTTTCGCGTCCTCCCGTAGCATAGCCTCGCCCGTTGCGTTGCAGCGGCGAAGCGCGCCGCGCCGCCAGAAGCGCGCGCCCTGGAATGCGACACCGGCGGTAAACGTGCTCGCGATCCCCGGCCGATCGCTACCATTCCAGCGTGGGGCGCAAGCTCGCTGTCTGGCTGTTCATCGTCGCGGTGCTGTGCGGGTCGTTCCTGCGCTGCCAGGACCTGCTCGAACCGTACGAAGACGGGCATCGCGGGTCCTGCGCGGCTTTCTTCGCCATCATGGCGCGGAACCACCTGCGCCACGGGCTGGCAACCACGGGCGGCGTGGCCGTGCTCAACCCGGACTGGGCCGGGAAGGAGCACTTCGCCTACTACCTCCACCACCCGCCCGGGGCGATCCTCCTGGCCACGATCGGCGCCGGGCTGGGCGGCACCAACCCTTCCGGCCTGCGGCTTGCTTTCGTGCCCTTCGCCATCGGCGTCATCTTCCTGGTGCACCGGCTGGCCAGAAGGCGCGGCCTGGCGACCGCGGCCGCGGCCGGCGCCATCGCCGCGCTCACGCCGATCGGGGTGTACTACGGCCCGTTCGTCAACTTCGAGGTGCCGACGCTCTTCTTCGTCCTGCTCACCTTGCACTTCTTCCTGCGCTATCAGCACGACGGCGAGCGCAAGGACCTCTGGCGCTCCCTCCTGGCCCAGGCGGCTGCCGTCTTCTGCGACTGGATCGCCCTGGGCCTCCCGTTCTGCCTGGCCGCCTGCGCGGCCTTCCGGCGGCGGCGCGCGCCCGCTGGCGGCGGCAGGGCGGGGCCTCTGATCCACGCCTTGGCCCTCCTCGCCGCGGCAGTTCTCGTCGTCCTGGCGGTGCAGGCGCAGGTGATGATCCAGCTCAGCCGCTTCAGCGCTCAGGCGCCCGACGCCTCCCTGGCCTACTACCGCGCGGTCACTCCCCTGGCGCCGGACTTCGACTGGGCCGACTTCGGCCGGAACATGGCGGAATACGGCGCCACGCTCTTCGGCTGGCCGCTTCTGGCCCTCGCGTTTGCCGGGCTGGCGCTGGCCCTGCCGCGCCTGGCCCGGCGCCGCCTGGACGACGCCTCCCTGGCCGGACTGGTGATGCTCGCCTTCGGCCTGGGCAACGTCGTCATCCTGGGCAACCATGCGCGCGGGCACGACTACTACCAGCTCTACCTCCTGCCGGCCTTCGCCATCCTCGCGGCCAGCGTCTTTCGCTTCCGAGTGACCGCACGGCCGGCTCGTGGGGCCGCTTACGGCCTGCAGACCTGCGCCCTGATCGTCCTGCTCGGCTGGCAGGTCTTCCATTCAGTCCAGGTCCTGAGCGAGCGGCGCAGCTTCAAGCTCAGCGAGTTCGGCGAGATGATCAAGGAACACACCGAGATGGGCTCGCTGGTCGTTCTGCCGCACTACTTCACGCTCCAGGTGAGCGCCACGGCCGAGCGCTACGTCGTCTGGGCCCGCGACCGAGCGCAGCTCGACGCCGAGTTGAAACGCGCGCGCGCCTTCGGCAAGGTCGGCAAGCGCGTCCTGTTCCTGAACACGGCCGAGGAGGGCGCGGCCGTCTCGACGGACCTCGCGGAGCACCTGCGGGAGCACGGCGCGCGCAGCGAGCGCGGACCCTTCGTCATCTACGACCTCGGAAACCTCGAGCCGCAGTGAATCACGGCGCGGCGGCGCCGCGCTACCGGCCGATCTCCAGGCGCGTGGCGCACAGGTTGTTGATCCACTCGATCGCCTCGATCTTCTCCATGGTCGGCCGGTAGTCGTAGACCACCCTCTTGAACGAGACTCTCGCGCGACGGCCATCGCCGTCCGTTTCCACCACGACGAAACAGGCGCGCGAGTCCTGGTCTCGGGGCTGGCCGACCGAACCGACGTTCACCAGCACCTTCTGCTCACCGACCTCGATCGAGGCCTCCGCCCCCAGCTCGTGCGGGGCGCGGTGCTCGTAGGTGGTGCGCCCCCCCTCCTTGCGCTCGCTGAATACCCCCGGCTGGTGCGTGTGACCCACGAAGCAGATCCAGTCGATGCGGCTGAAGACGTCCTGCAGCTTCTCCGGCGCGAAGACGACGTCGGTGCGCATGACGTACTCCTTGACCGGGTCGCGCGGCGAGCCGTGCACGTAGAGCACGCGCCCCTCGCGCCGCAGCTGCTCCAGCCCGCGGATGAAAGCCCAGCGCTCGCGCTTGACCGCCGACGAGAACAGCCCGGGCCTGAGGAGCTGGCGCGTGCCCTCGATGACCTCGCGCGCGATCGGGTTGAAGTCAACGGCGTCCCCCATGACCGCGTCGTCGTGGTTGCCGCGGATCGTGAAACGGCAGCGGCTGCTGACCAGGTCGATGCACGCCTCCGGGTCCGGGCCGTAGCCCACGACGTCGCCCAGGCAGACGATCTCCTTGATGCCCGCGTCGTCGATCCACTTGAGGACCGCCGTCAGGGCCTCCAGGTTGGCGTGGATGTCGGAGATGATCGCGTACACCGAAACCCCGGCTTGCGTGCTAGCCCCGCGTGCGCCGCGGACCCGCGAGCCCCGCGCTCATGATCGGCTGCAGCGCTTCCTTGACCATGGCCACGACCCGCGCCGCGGCGGCGCCGAGCGGGCCGTCCAGCGTGGCGCCCCCGGCGTGCAGGTGGCCGCCGCCGCCGATGCGCCGCGCCAGCGCGCTCACGTCGAGTTTGCCGCGCGAGCGCAGGTTGAGGCGCACGCCGCCGTCCGTCAGCTCGCGGAGCAGGGCCACGCACTCCGCCGCGTGGCTGCTGCGCATCAGGTCCAGGAGCTCGTCCGTCTCGAAGGGGCCGACCCCGAGTTCCTCCACCAGCGACCTGGGTATCGTCGCCCAGAGGAAGCGCCCGTCCAGCTCCTCCTTGATGGAGGCCGCCACTCGACCCATCAAGCGGATGAGCGGCACTTCGTTCCTCTGGTAGATCTCGCGGTAGATGAAGGCGGCGTCGAGTCCGAAACCAAGGAGATCGGCCGCGTCCCGCAGCACCTGCGCCGTGGTGTTGTTGTAGCGGAACCAGCCGGTGTCCGTGGCGATCGCGACCAGGAGGGCCTCGGCGATGCGCCGATCGACCTCGCCGCCGAGGGCGCGGATGAGGTCGAGCACGATCTTGCCCGTGGCCGGAGCCGACGCGACGTGCAGGTTGAGGTCGCCGGGCAGGGACTCGGCCGGGTGGTGATCCACGCAGACCTTGAGCGCGCGTCCGCCGCGCACGACATCCCACAGGCCCGGCATGCGTCCGGTTCCCGAGAAGTCGAACATCATGAAGACGTCCGCCCCGCGGGCGAAGTCGGAGTGCACCGCGGGATCGAACACCTCGACGATGCCGTCGCCGCCGAGGAAGGCGTAGCGCTCCGCCAGCGGCTCGAAGCACAGGGCGCGCACCTGCTTCCCGCGCTGTCTCAAGAAGTGGTACATGCCGAGCATCGACCCGAGGGAATCGCCGTCGATGTTCACGTGGCCGCTGAGCAGGAAGGTTGCGCTCCGCTCCACGATCTCCGCGAAGCGCCGCGTCGCCTCGGTGGGACTCGAGTTCATTCGGACTCCAGCGTCGGGGCCGCCCTCATGAGGAGGAGTCACCCCGCGGTCCTTCCAGAAAAGAAGAAAATAACCCACATCCCCCGGGAGTCAAGCAACGCGCCTCCCACGCCGGGACTTCGGCCAGGTGGCGCAGGCGTCCTGAAACAAGAGTGGCCGCGACGCGCGCGGCGCCGCTGGTCACGATATCGAGCGCCTCCTCCACGCTGCGCGGCACCGCGCGCTCCGTGACGAGGAGCGCGACGTCCGCGGCCGCGCCGGGTTCCAGACGGCCGCTGCCGCCGTCCAGGAGGCGCGCCGCCGCGCCGGTCGCCATCCAGAAGATCGTCGCAGGCGAGAGGTCGGGCCGCGACCCGCGCAGGAACGCCATCTCGTCGAGCAGCGACAGCGAGCGGTTGCTCGCCCGGGAGTCCGTGCCGAGCGCGACCGGCACGCCCGCGGCGAGGCAGCGCGCCACGGGATGCGGATCGTGCGCGAAGAAGTCATGGCTGCGCGGGCAGAACACGACGGTCGCGCCGCTCTCGGCGATCAGCTCGATGTCCCCTTCCTCCGGGTAGTTGCAGTGCGCAAGGAGCACGCCGGCCCGCAGCGCGCCCAGGCGGTGCGCGTAGCGGATCGGCGAGACGCCCGGCGCGGAAGAGAACGGCGGCGCCGCGCGCAGCCGCTGCAGCAGCTCGCGGAAGGCGCCCCCGCCAGTGTGGACGTACTCCGCCTCCTCCCTGGTCTCCGCGATGTGCGTGGTGAAGCACAGCTCCCGCTCCGCGGCCAGGGCGAGCGCCGCGCGATAGAGCTCCGGCGCGGTCGAGTAGGGCGCGTGCGGGGAGACGCCCGGACGCAGGCGCCCTCCCGGAGCGAACGCACTGAAGTCGTCGACCCAGCGCCGCGCCTCGTCCGCTTGCGCGGCGCGGGAGCCCAGCAGCTCGCGAAAGGCCATGCCCTTGAGCCCGCTCGCCGCCACCGCCGCCGCCGCCGCCCCGGAAGAGTCGATGTCGGCCACGGCGGTGGTGCCGGAGGCCAAGGCGTCGCGCGCGCCGGCCTGCGCCGCGCGCTGCAGCGCGGCCGGATCGAGCGGGCCGCGCGCGCGCAGGAGATCCAGGATCCACGCGGCGAAGCCGTGCTCGGCGCGCGGCAGATCCGTGACGAGACTGAGGTCGAGGTGCGTGTGCGCGTTGCGCAGGCCCGGCACGGCGAAAGCCCCCGGCAGGCAGCGCGCGGGAGAAGGGCACAAAGCGGCGACCATGCCCTGCGCGAGCGCCAGCGCGCCGCGATGCAGCCGCTCCGGGCCGACGAGGACGGCCTCGACGGCCAGCACGCCGTTCAGCGGCTCGTCCGACATTGCGCCGGCCGCCCCGAGCTTCAGCTCTCGAAGTCGATCTGCACGGTGTCGATGGCGACGTCCGTGTACTCGTCGGCGCCGACCTGGATGGATGCCTGCAGCACCAGGCGGAAGCGGATGAACGGCCCGCTCAGCAAGCTGACGTCGCCGGTGAAGTCCTCGTCCACCGAAGTCGGGTCCAGCTCCCCGCCGGCGTCCATGAGCGCATCGTTGAAGGTGATCGTGAAGGGCGCAGGCGTGCCGAGCAGGTAATCCGCGAGCGTGTACTCCAGCCCCGTCGCCGGCACGCCGTTGATGCTGGCGTTGTAGGTCACCATGTAGCCCATGTAGTGAACCACCAGGCTCTCGGTGAAGTAGAAGAGCGATTGCCCGGCGCTCGGTGCGAGGCCCGGGATCAGGTAGCCGATGTCGTTGTTGAGCAGCGCCGGCGTCACGTGGGACAGCGGGAAGGCGGACGATTCGAGCGTGCCCGCGACCGACTCCAGCCTGACCCGGCCGGCGCCGCCGGCGCCGCCGTCCACGTAGCCGAGGCCTCCGGCGCCGCCGTCCGCGTCCACCAGCCCGTCGACTCGGACCGCGAAGCTCGTCGTATCGGCCGCGGCCAGCCGGAGCGAGCCGCCACCGCCGCCGCCGCCGCCGCTCGCGCTCGACCCGATGGGCCCTGTCGTGCGGCCGCCGGCGCCGCCCCGGGCGAGAATGCTGCCGGTCACCGGGACCGAGATGCGCTGCGCGGACTCGATCGAGATCGCCCCGCCGCCCGCTCCCCCGCCCGCGCCCGGCGTCCAGGTCGGCCGCGTCAGGTTCGGCGGCCCCGAGAGCTTGGTCGTCCCCGCGAGGTGCACGCCGCTGCTCCCGCCGCCGTTGCCGCCAACGCCGAAGCCGGGCTCGACGCGGCATGAGGCGCCGAGCGCGACGTCGTCCAGGTTCAGCAGGTTGTTCCCGTCCGTGTCCGCCGGAGTGTCGCTGGGCAGCGCGACCTGCCTGACCGTGACGCTGCTGTCCGTGTTCGACTCGATCTCGAAAACGAAGCCCGTGGCGGCGTTCGGGAAGACGACGCACGGCGGATCGTTCGCGGCCGCGCCCAGGTCGAACCCGGCGAACGGCGTGCCGCTGACGTTGAGCACGGTCGCGCTCTTCGAGACCACCGCGGCGGTCAAGTAGCCGGCGCCGCCCGCGCCCCCCGCCGTGCCGGTGCTCTCGCCGTACATGCCCGCGGGCGGGGAGTCCTCGCCGCCCGTGCCGGCGAAGCGCGCGCCGCCGCCGCCGCCGCCGCCGGAGCGCACCTGCGTGATGAACGACTGCGCGACCGTCAGCGGCAGGCTGCCCTGTCCTCCGCCGCCAGGAAGCCCCACCGTCTCGCCCTCGTGGCCGGCGAGATCGCCGATCATGAACGGGTCGCCCGGTTTGGCGATCGGCGGCGGGGGCAGCTCGTACAGGTCTTGGCTCGGCTGGTTGAGGGGGCCGTAGTAGTGGGGATCTTGCGTATCGCTGATGATCTGCAGCACCGACGGCAGCGTCACGGATTGGATCACGAACGTAGGATGGTCGTGCAGGATCTCCGACCCCGGCGAGGCCCCGGTGATGGACGATCCAGTGCCGATGTTCGGCTGCAGCCAGAGGCCGGCCATGCCGGTGCTCAGGTTGATGCCGCTGCTCTTTCCCAGCTGGAACGCGGTGATCGCGCTGGACAGGCCGCTCAGGCCCTGGTTCACGTAGACCGGCGCGGCATAGCCCGGCACGGTGGCGAGGAAGAGCGCGACGTTGACATTCTGGCCGTCGGTCACGGACCCGCCGAGAGCCCCGTCGCCGCCGCCCGCGCCGGTCGCATCATCCAGCACCGCGCGGGCGCTCAGCACGGTGCCGCCGCCGGCGCCGGGCTCCACGCGTATCTCGTTGAACTCCTCGCCCGCGGCGCCCGAGAGGTCGAGCGTGCCGTTCACGTTGACCTTGCCCGTGCAGCGCATGATCAGGGGGAAGTCGCCCGTCGCCGTGACCGTCACGCCGCTCGGGATGTCGAAAGTGGTGAAATTCCAGATCTTCTGGACGTCCTGGCCCAGCTGCGAGTCATACACGGACGTGGCAAGAACGGTGTCCTGCGTGGGAGCGAACAAGCCGTCCGCGCCCGTGCCTCCGCCGACGCCGTTCAGCAGGACCCCGACCACGGATCCAGCCCAGTCCGCGGAGGTCGCGGAATCGTCGCGGTAGAGGACGCTGTTGAACGTCTCCTTGATCGGCGGCAGCGGCACGCCGCCGACGTCCTTGGTGCGGAACGCGTAGACGTGGATGAGCCCGATGTCCCCGGTCTCGGTGAACAGGGAGTTGCCGACCAGATCCTGGATCAGGGGTTTGATCGACAGGATGTAGAGCCGGTCGCCCGGGATGCTGAGCAGCGTCGAAGTCCACTCGACTGTCGTCTTCTCGAGGCCGTGCGACAGGGCGAACGCTCCCGGAAGCTGCACCCGATCCGCCTGCGTCGTGTTGACGTCGTCGACGTCGAGCTGAATGCTCAGGGTGGGGCTGATCCCGGTGGCCGGGTTCAGGACCGTCGAGGGCAGGACGTGCTCGTTGAAGATGATCTTGAGGCTCGGGGACGGATTGGGCGTGGTCTTGTCGAAACCCGGCTGCGGCGCCGCCACGCTGGTCTGGTGCAGCGTCACTCCCCCCTCGGCATGGTCCTTCAGCTTCACCGTGGCCTGAGGCGCGCCCGGCGACGGATCGGAGACGATGGCGGAGGTGCGGAAGCTGATGTAGACCGTGCTCTGCAGCGCGTCGCCGCCCTCCCCCTTGACCCCCTTCTCCTTGCCCTTGAGCTGCAGGCGGTAGTAGGCGCCGGCGGCGAAGCCGAAGGAGACCGACGATCCGGCGAACAGCGTCGCCGGCCGGATCGTGAGCTTCTTCTTCGACACCGAGAGAGAGACCGGCGCGATCTGACCGCCGGGAACGGCCGACGTCAGCCCCAGGGGACCCAGGATCTCGGCGCCGATGCTCGTCACGTTCACGGTCGACGCGGTGACCGAGCTCTTCTGGAGATCGCTGTCGAAGATGATCTCGATCGGCTGGTTCACCGCGATGGCCGGAAACTGCGACTGCGGCGTGGTGCCGCTGGTCGGGATGGACTGCGTGAGGGGATTCCAGCCGAAGGTCGTGTTCTTGATTTTGAGGCTGCCTGCCCGCGCCGCGACCGGCAGCGTGGCCAGGAACAACCCCACGATGGCGAGGACCTTGAGAAGTCTCATGCGGACATCCCTCACTCGGCAGCCGGGACGGGGAGACCGGGCGCGGGGGGCTTTGCACCCTCGCGGGCGCCTGCCACGTGCCTCTCGACCAGCAGATCCACGTATGGACGCACCTAATCCTAGTCCCAGCAAGGCACATGTGCCAAGGACGGGAGCCAGGATTTTCGACTCGCTGCCCCCTTCTAGCGGCGCGCCGCGCGCCGGCAACCGGCCGGGTCGCTTTCCCTGGGAACCGGAGAACGGGAAAGTGGCGTGAGGAGCGTCGCTGCCGTTCCCCGGCCTTCGGGAGGGGCTCGCGGCTGCCGGTTCTTTCCCGCGCCGCGCCCCGCCCGCGCGCCGCGCCGGGCGCCGGACCTTGGACCGTGAAATGCTAGGCTGTCACCCGACACGGCGTCAGCCCGCGTGGCAAAGCCGTCGCGGGCGTCTTCCACGCGCGCGCCGCGTGCGTTTCCACACAAACCCGTTCGCCGGAGCACGGTATGACCCTGAACACGCCCCGCTTGCTTTGGACGCTGATCATCCTCCAGGTCGCCGCCGTCCTCCTCCTCCTGGCGTCGCTCTTCCGCCCGGCCGCGGAGGATGAACCCGTCCTCGGCGAGGAGTTCGATGAGCTGGTCCAGGAGCTGAGCGCGCTGCGCTACCAGTTGAGCGACCAGGGCAACCGCCTGACGCGCCTCCTCGACCGCCTGGCGCGCGGCGGCCCGGGGCCGGAAGCGGCGAGCGCCCAGCCGGCGGGGGCCGAGGCGCCGAGCGAGCCCGGGACGCCGCTCGAGCTGCTCGAGGAGCTGGCGCGCGTGACCGAGGTGCTGGGCCGCTACCAGTACGATCCCCTGCAGCGCGAGCCCGTAGAGAAGGAGCGGGCGCGGCTCGAGGACTTGCTGCGCCGCGGCGGCGACGACACGATCGACGCCCTGGTCGCGTTCTTCCCGGAGATCCCGGCCCGTTACCCCGAGATCGCCAACCCCACCTGGTTCCAGACGCGCATCCTCACGCACGTCGTGGACCAGATCGGCAGCGACGCGGCCGTGGAGCTCGCGCGCGCCGTGTTCGAGAACACGGCCATCAACCCGGGCGTGCGCCTCTCCGGCGCGCAGATCGCCCTCAAGAAGCACGGGGACGAGATCACCGGCAAGCTCATCGCCCTGCTCGAGAATCCCGATCCCTCATTCGATCGTCCGATCGAGATCGTCAAGTACTTCCAGGGCACGGTGGAGCCGCGGGCCATCCCGGCCCTGATCGCGCTCGCGACGAGCATCGACACCGAGCGCAACCTGCGCCGTTTCACGCTCCAGGCCTTGAGCCGCTACGACGATCCGCGCGTCATCGACGCGCTCAAGGAGGTGGCCTCCTCCGCCGTCAACGGCGACCTCCGCGCCGCCGCCATCTCGGCTCTCGGCGACCTGCTGAAGAAGGACATCCTCCCCTTCGTGCGCCACCTGCGCGAGAACATGCCCGCGGACGATCCCCTGCGCACGTTGCTCGACAACACGGAGAGCTACTGGGCGGACGCCGAGGGCGGGTAGCGCCGCGCCCGCGCTGGCAGCGGCGGCTGAAAGCGCGCGGGCGGCCCCTCGTTGCCGGAGGGCCGCCCGCGCCTCTTGTCTCGCGCCCTTCCCGGCGCTCAGTTCACGGCCAGCCAGACGCCGCCGTCCTGAGCGGCCGCCGGCAGTCCATTGAAGGAGAGCGGCGCCGTCATGTCTGCGGCCGCGCTGTAGGCCGCGTCCGCCGCCGGGACCACGCCCGCCGCGCCGGCGCCGCTGTAGCTCTGGACCGTGTTGTCCGTCTGCAGCAGGTCGCCGGACTGGTTCGTGACGAATGCCCGGCGCCCGGATGAGCCCCGCGAGGCTGGCCACGCGTAGCAGACCCAGAAGGTCTCGGCCAAGTCCGCGTCGAGCGCCCCGGGAGCCGCCATGCCGCCACCCGGGTCCTCGGCGACGCCGGCTCCGCCCGGGCCGGGGAGGAACATGCCGAAGCAGTAGCCGGACTTGTTGACCACCGAGTTCGAGACCTGTCCCAGGCTCACGGAGACGGCCGCGGGATCGAGCGGCGCCGCGACGCCCCGCAGCCGCACCGCGCCCGAGAGCTCGGCCAAGGTGAGGAACTCGCCCCGGCCGTCACCGTCGCTGTCCACCGCCGCCCGCGCCGCGACCTGCGCCTGCGCGGAGATCAGCGTGCGGAGCGTGCTGATGGCCGACGCCTCGTTGGCGGTCAGCCGGGAAGAGAGGAGGTTGGGGATGGCCACGGCCGCGATGGTCGCGATCACGCTGACCACGATCATGAGCTCGATCAACGTGAAGCCACGGGCGGAACGCGCGTGCTTGCGTCGATTCATTTTGCTGCCCTCGCTGAAAAAGCGCCGAGGCTCGCCGGCAGTCGTCGTCCGGCGAGCCTCGGCCATGACCGCGGGCCACGTCTTCCCGCGCCAGGGCGGCGGGGAAGGCGGCTCACGATCAGTTCACCGACACCCAGGTGTTGCCGTCCGAAGCG
>JACQZJ010000206.1:11133-13767 GCA_016213895.1 Planctomycetota bacterium
CCAGCGCGCTCGTCAGGTCGCCCGCCACCAGGTAGGCCGCGTCGCCCGCCGGCACCGAGACCGTGCCGTTGTAGTTGAGAACCGCGTTGTTGGTCTGCAGCAGGTCGCCCGTCTGGTTGACCATGAAGGCGCGGTTGCCCGTGTTGCTGCGATTGACCGGCCAGGCGTAGCAGGCCCAGGTGTTCTCGCACAGGTCGTCGTCGAGACCGCCCGGATCGCCGCCGCCGCCCGCCTCGAGCACCGGGACGCCGGCCGCCGCCGGCAGATAGAGGGCGAAGAAGTAGCCGGCCTTGTTGACGAAGCCGTTCGCGTCGACGATGCCGAGCGCGCCGGAGAGGCAGGCCGGAACCAGCGGAGCCACGCCGCCGCGCAGGTTCACGACGCCGGCCATCTCGCCGAAGAAGCCGTGCTCGCCGATGCCGTCAGCGTCGACGTCGATGGCCGCCTGGGCCTGGATCTGCGCCTGGGCCGAGACCACGTTGCGCAGGGTGGAGATCGCCGCCGACTCGTTGGCGTTCAACCGCGCCGACAGCAGGTTCGGGATGGCGATGGCCGCGATGATCGCGATGATCGCCACGACGATCATGAGCTCGATGAGGGTGAAACCCCTGTTGTTCTTCATGTTGCTGTTTTCCACTTGGTGTCGTTCAAGAGCCGCCGCTGCGCGGGGCCCCGTTTCCTTTTCGCTAACCGGCGCCAGGGCACTTGCCCCGGCTCATCCGCCTATGGAGAACGCGGCCGCCCACGGAATCGCTTCCGAGATGAACTCACCCCGCAGCCGAAAGATGGGGTCGAGGTGGTCCAGCGTGTACGCCCGCGCAATTCCTTGTTGGAAGCCTGTATCGTCCCCGGCGCCCAGGCGACTGAAGGACTGAATCACGAAACCGGCCGCGCGGCGCCGCTCCATGCCCTGCAGGCGGAGCGCGTCTCGCTCCGCCCCGGCGAAGTCCGCGGTGGCGAGGCGCGACAGGCCCGTGGCAACGTAGTAATCCGCCAGGAACGCCTCGTCGCCCGAGGCAAGCACCGCCTGCTCGGCGGCCGCGAAACGCGCCAGGGCCGCGGCGTGGCGCCCCTCTGCCTGCTCGAGCAGCGCCAGCAGGAGGTTGGCCTGGGCGTGGCTCCCGTCCCGGCGCAGCGCCTCCTCCAGCTGGGCGCGCGCCTCGTCGTTCATCCCGAGCCGCGCGTACAGCGCGCCGCAGCTCACCAGCGTGTCCACGTCCGGGGCGCGCCGCACGAAGCCCGCGCACAAGAGCGCCGCGCACACTGCGGCGGTCGCGCTCCACGCCGCCCAGCGCACCCGGTCCCTCTTGCCCCGCTCTGCCCCGCGACGGGGGCCGCCGCTAGCCATGCGCCAGCTTCTCCTGGATCTTGAAGATCGGCAGGAACACGGCGAGCACGATCGTGCCGACGAAGAAGCCCATGACCGCGATGAGCAGCGGCTCGATCAGGGAGGTCAGCGACTTGACCTGGGCCGAGACCTGCTCGTCGTAGAACGTCGCGATCTTCTCCAGCAGATGTTCCAGGGAGCCCGACTTCTCGCCGATCGAGATCATGCGCGTGACCATCAACGGGAAGACGGGGCTCTGCGCCAGGGGCTCCGAGAGAGACTGCCCCTCGCGCACCCACTCCCGGGCGGAGTGCACCGCCCGCGCCACCACCCTGTTGCCCGCCGTCTCGGCGACGATCTCCAGGCAGCCGAGGATCGGCACGCCCGACCTGATGAGAGTCGAGAAGGTGCGCGAGAAGCGCGCCAGCGCCACCTTGCGGAACAGGACGCCGAAGACCGGCGTCTTGAGCAGGAAGGCGTCCCAGGCATACGCGCCCTTGCGCGAGCGCTTGAGCATCACGATGCCGGCGACGCAGGCGAAGAGCCCTCCCAGGAGCAGGAGGCCGTGCAAGCGCACCGCGTCCGACATCGAGAGGATGAACCTCGTCAGGCCCGGCAGCTCGATCTCCAGGGACTCGAAGATCGGCCGGAACTGCGGCACGATGCCCACCATCAGGAACGCGGTGATGCCCAGCACGAGCACCAGCGAGATGATCGGGTAGGTCATCGCCGACTTGATCTCGCGCTTCAGCTTCTGCGCCGCTTCCATGTAGTCGGCCAGGCGCACCAGGATCTCGTCGATCTGGCCGGACACCTCGCCCGCCTTGACCATGTTGACGAACAGCTCGCTGAACACGCGCGGATGCCGCGCGAGAGCGCGGGACAGGTCGGACCCTGTGCGCACGTCGTCCGCGACGGCGCGCAGCGTCGCGCCGAAGCCCGGCGACTCGGCCTGCTCGACCAGGATCTCCATGGCCTCGAGCAGCGTGATGCCGGCGGTGATCATGGTGGCGAGCTGGCGCGTGAAGACGACCAGCTCCTCGCGCCGGCGCGGCGGCCCGGCGCGCGCCGCTCGCTTGGCCATGCTGCGGAAGGCGCTTTGCACCTCCTTGATGTCGAGGATGGTGAGGTTGCGCCGGCGCAGCTCGCCGGCGACCTCGTCGCGCCCGGCGGCGGCCACTGTGCCGCTCACCGTGCGTCCCTCGTGGTTCTTGGCTGAGTAGCGGAAGTTCTTCATGGGCGCGGTTCCTTGTTCTCGTGCGCCGGGTCCTGTCCTTATGACTCGTCCGCCATCGTCACGCGCACCA
>JACQZJ010000195.1 GCA_016213895.1 Planctomycetota bacterium
CTTCCTTCTTGGCGGCGCGCGCGGCCTTCTTGTCGGCCGCCGACTTCTTGCGCGCGGCCTCCGTGGTCCTCGCCTCGAGCGTGGGATCGTGGCTCTCCCAGCCCCGGTAGGTCCAGCCCTCGACCGGGAAGAGCTTGGCGGCGGCGCCATTGCCGTTCGCCTTCGTCTCTCCCACCTTGTAGGCGACGACGTACGCGCCCGCCACGATCGTGGGCTCGATCATGTTCTCGGTCGTCAGGAGCACGCCGACGGCCACCGGCCCGCGCCTGGACAGCTTCTGCATTTCCGTCAGGTTCTTCCAGGTTTTGACCGGGGCGAAGACGATGCCCTGGTTTCCGGTCACCAGCCCCTGGCCGTCGTGGTGAGTGACCTCCAGCGACAGGATCGAGGCGTAGTCGATGGGATAGTCGTGGAAGTGCTGCGGGCCTGCTTGCGCGACGGCGCGGCGCACCGCGTCGACTCCCGGCCGCGCGCTGCGCGCGCAGCGGAAGCCGACCGTGTTGTACCAGGTGCTTGGGTCCGCGTACTGGCGCACGGCGCTCAGCAGGGGCACCTCGTTGCTGTCGAATGCGCCGCCGCGGATCACCCGCCGCGTGCTGCTGAAGAACTCGGCCGCCGAGATCTTCTCGGGCTTGCCTCGGCTGTACTTGGTCTTGATCTGGATGTCCGCGTATTTCGGGTAGGCCTCGAACGGAGACGCCGTCCACTCCCAGACGTTCCCGGCCAGGTCGAAGACGCCGAAGGGGCTCTTGCCCTCTAGCTTGGTGCCCACTGCCTGGCCGTGCTTGATGAAGGGCTTGCTGTCGGCGCACCAGGCCTTGTCGCCTGAAAACTCGTTTCCCCAGGGCCACAGGAGAGCCTCGGGTCCGCGCGCCGCGTACTCCCACTCCTCCTCGGTCGGCAGGCGCTTCCACGCCCAGCGAGCGAACTCCTCGGCCTCGCGGTGAGAGACGCACACCACCGGCATGTTCTCCTGGCCCGCCGGGATCTTGCCGTCGGTCCAGGAGTACTGGATGAGGTCCTTGCTCGGCTCCAGGCTGTTGAGATCCAGGTAAATCTTCCACTGGAGGTTCGTGACCTCGTTGCGGTCGATGAAGTAGGGCTCGAGCTGCACCTCGTGGCGCGGGACCGAGGCGGCCAGGGTCTTCAAGAAGTTGAGGACCTCGACTCCGCGATCCTGGATCTCCTGCGCGTCGAAGCCGATGGTGGCGCTGCCGCCCGGAATGTAGACCATGCCCGGCGGCACCATGGCTGCCTGGTCTGGCGGGCAGGGAGACTGGCGCAGGCTGTCCTCTGGCGACAGGGCGAGCGCGGGGCTCGCAATGAACAGGCTGGCGAGCAGGACGACGAACAGCGTCTTCACAGGTGCGGTGCTCGGGCAGAACGACGTGTCCATGAGAACTCCGACTTTCGGATCAGTCGCTTCCTCTGGCAACTCTCGTGGAGAAAGGATACCGCTGCACTCCTGGCGCCGATCCAGGGAGCCCAGGTCCCTCGGGTTCCTGAAGGACCGGCGGATTCGAGCAACAGGACTCTTGCTGTAGCGGTAAGCTGGGCAAGGGTAACAGGATCGCGAGATCGCGCAATCGAAATCCAACGCCGCGCTCGCGGGCCCAGCAGCCCGAGAAGAGCGTGTTTCACTCGTGCGGGACGCAGGAGCGACATGACCGAACCGCAGCCGACGGAAGTGGACATCGTCATCGGCGAGAACGAGGCAGGGTCGAGGATCGACCGCTACCTGGGGAACCGCTTCTATCCCGCGTATTCCCGGTCGTTTCTGACCGGCCTCATCACCTCGGGCGAGATCACGGTCAACGGCGCCGCGGTCCGGCCGGCCTACCGCGTGGGGCGCGGCGATCGGATCAAGGCGATCCTCGCTCCCCGCGCCGAGGACACGCCGCAGCCCGAGCCGATACCCCTGGACATCCTCTTTGAGGACGACTTCATCCTGGTGGTCAACAAGCCGGCCGGGATGATCGTCCATCCCGGGCCGGGGACGAAGTCCGGGACCCTCGTCAACGCCCTGGTCGCGCACGACCCGGGGATCGGCAAGGTCGGAGTCGTGTTCCGGCCGGGCATCGTCCATCGGCTCGACGGGCAGACCTCGGGCGTCCTGGTCGTGGCCAAGACCAACCCCGCGCGCGTCCACCTGGTCGAGCAGTTCAAGGCCAAGCGCGTGCGCAAGGAGTACCGGGCCATCGTCGTGGGCGCCATGCCCTTCGACTCGGACTACATCGACCTCGCCATCGGCGAGGACCTGCGCCACAAGGATCGGATGATGGTCGATCCCAAGGGCGGCAAACCGTCCTCGACCTACTACGAGGTGCTGGAGCGCTTCCAGGACGCGACCTACGTCAAGGCCATGCCGTTCACCGGCCGGACCCACCAGATCCGGGTCCATCTGGCGCACATCGGCTACCCGGTCATGGCCGACGTGGTCTACGGCCGGCGCCAGAGCCAGAGCTGGTTCAGCGCGCGCCTTCAGGCGAAGGAGCAGGGGCTGCCGCATCCGGACATCGAACGGCACGCGCTGCACGCCCACCGCCTGACCCTCGACCACCCGGTGACCGGCGAGAGCATGAGCTTCGCGTCGCCCCTTCCCGAGGACATGGCGCGGCTGCTCGCGTTCTACCGCGAGCGCCATCTCGCGCAGGAGTGCGGCGCGGGGTGATGAGACCGGCGGCCGGCGGCGCGCGGTAGGTTGTTCGCATGGTGGAGAGGCCGATGGACGAAGCGAACGGGAAGAAGACCGGCGCGAGCGGCAGCGAGGGCGGGAGCACGTGGGACCGCCTGCACCGCTTCCTGAAGAGGGACGTCTGGGCCGCGGACCTGGGCGGCATCCCCACGTTCCGCGCCTTTCTCTACCGCGGGGCGCGCGTGCTCTACCTCGCGGTGCGCGGCCTGGTCAAGAACGACTGCCTGAACCAGGCCGCGGCCATGACCTACGTCACGGTGCTGTCGCTCGTCCCGCTGATGGCCCTCGCGTTCTCCGTGGCCAAGGGATTCGGGTTCTACGACAACCTGGTGGCGAACACGATCATGCCCGCCCTGGACAACGCCTTCGGCATCGAGCCGGAGAGCGGCGCGAGTCCGGCCCCGGCGGAAGAGCCCGCGGGCGAGAACGGGGCGCCCGGCGCGGACGCCGCGGTCTCGCCCGTGCGCGACGCCATCGAGCGGCTGCTCTCGTTCGTCAGCCGCACCAGCTTCTCGAACCTGGGGATCCTGGGGCTCGGTTTCCTGCTGTTCACCGCGATCAAGCTCCTGACCAGCATGGAGAACGCGTTCAACCGCATCTGGGGAGTGAAGAAGTCGCGCACCTACGTGCGCCGCACCGCGGACTACCTGGCGCTCGTGGTGGTCACGCCGGTGGTGCTGATGATCGCCACGGCGGCCACCGGCGCCGCGCAGAGCAACGCCGTCGTCGACTACCTGAGCGAGGAGCTGCACCTCGAGACGCTGCTCTCGTTCGCCTTCCGCCTGGTGCCGCTGCTCGTCCTGTGGGTCGGCTTCGGCTTCGTTTACATGACCATGCCGAACACGCGCGTCAACGCCGTGTCCGCGCTCGTGGGGGGAGTCTTCGGCGGCACGCTCTGGCAGGTGTTCCAGGTGCTGCACGTCGAGTTCCAGGTGGGCGTGGCGCGCTACAACGCCATCTACGCCGGCTTCGCCGCCATTCCGGTCTTCCTGGTCTGGGTCTACGCGGGCTGGGTGGCGGTCCTGCTCGGTGCGCAGTTCGCCTGGGCCCACCAGGCCGAGCCGGAGCACCGCGATCTGATGCGGGAGTCCGAGACCAAGGTGGCTGACCTCGAGTCCCTCGCGGTGCACGCCATGGTCGCGGTGGCGCGCGCCTTCCGCGGCGGCGAGGGAGCGGTCTCGACCGTGGCGCTCGCGGCGCGCTTCGCCGTGCCGCCCAGGCTGATCGCCGACGCGCTCGGCCCGCTCGTGGACGGCGGGCTGCTCATCCAGGCGGACAGCGCGGCTGGAGGCGGCTTTGTCCCGGGCACGTCGCTCGACAGGATCCGCATCCAGGCGGTGCTGGACGCGGTGCGGGGAAGGGGCGGGGAGGTCGCGGCGAGCGGCGAGGTCGGGAAGCTGCTCGACCGCTTCCACGCCGAGATCGAGAGCCTGCCCGCGAACCGGACCATGGACGAGATGAGCGCCGGCGGGCTTTGACACGGCTCCCGCGGCCGCGCAGAATGTGCCCTCCTCGCGGCGCAGGAGCACCCGTTCATGAACCAGACCGGACCGACCGAGAGCAAGAGGTCGCTCCTCCGCACGTTCCCGGCCACCTTCTGGCTGGCGAACGTCTTCGAGCTGTTCGAGCGCGGGGCGTACTACGGCCTGAATTCCCTGCTTGGCATCTACCTCACGAACAAGACGGGCGGCGCGCTCGGCTTCGACGAAGACGAGTCCGGCCTGCTGCAGGGCATGGTCTACGCCGCCACCTACGTGGTGCCCATCCTGGGCGGCGCCCTGGCGGACCGCTACGGCTACCGGCGCATGCTGCTCGTGGCCTTCTCCCTGCTCTCGGCGGGTTACTTCCTCTCCGGACAGGTGACCGCCTACTGGGTGTTCTTCGCCACGCTCCTGGTCATGGCCACGGGCTCCGGGTTGTTCAAGCCGATCATCACCGGCACGATCGCGCGCGTCACCGACGAGAAGACCTCGGGCTTCGGCTTCGGCATCTACTACTGGATGATCAACCTCGGCGCGCTCATCGCGCCGCTCGTCGCCGGCTTCCTGCGGGGCTTCTCCTGGAGCTACGTCTTCTTCGCGAGCTCGCTCTACTGCGCGCTCATGCTGCTCTTGACGATCTTCGCCTACCGCGAGCCGCCGCGGCCGGAGAGCAGCAAGACCGTGCGGCAAGTGCTCGCCGGCGCGGTGACCGTGCTCTCCGACGCGCGCTTCATGCTGCTCATCTTCGTCTACTCGTGTTTCTGGATCCTCTACTTCCAGAACTTCGGCGCCGTGCTCTGGTACCTGCGCGACTTCATCGACCCGGCGCCGGTGAACGCGCTGTTCGCCCGCCTCGGCATTCCCTTCTCGTTCGACGCCGAGCACGTGACGGCCATCAACGCCGGGACGATCGTGCTGCTGCAGATCGTGGTGAGCCGGACGGTGAAGAACCTCAAGGCCCTGCCGACGATG
Organism: Planctomycetota bacterium; assembly: GCA_016213895.1. GTDB lineage: Bacteria > Planctomycetota > B15-G4 > B15-G4 > JADJEK01 > JACQZJ01. The sequence continues at coordinate 5,149 of JACQZJ010000195.1, forward strand.
GTGGGCGGGATCCTGATCGGCTCGACCGGCTTCCTGCTGCTCTCTTCGTCGCAGTACGCCTGGGTCTTCGTGCTCGGGATCGTGGTCTTCTCCATCGGCGAGATGACCTGCCATCCCAAGTACTACAGCTACATCGGCCTCATCGCGCCCGAGGACCAGAAGGCGGTCTACATGGGCTACGCCTTCCTCTACGGCGTGGTCGGCTCCCTGGTCGGCGCCAACTTGGGAGGCGAGCTGTACACCGCGCTGCTCAAGCCGCTCGTGGGCGCAGAGAACGTGGCCGGAGAGCTGCGCAGCTTCTGGCTCGTTTTCGTGTTGATCGGCGCGGCCACCGCGGTCCTGCTCTTCGTCTACCACAAGCTCTTCGGCCGGGACACGCCAGCGACGCGCGCGCGGGCGCGGAAGGTCATGTTCGCGGTCTACGGCCTGCTGCTCTGCGCCGCCGCGGGCGTCGTCTACCACGTCTTCTCCGCCACCGGCGCCGTGCCCGTCAAGACGGGCATCCAGGCCGGGATCATGGTGGTCGTGGGCGCAGGAGGCCTGGCCGTCCTGGCGCGAGCGGCGCGGCCTCGGAAACTTTGATTCACTCGGCCCCTGTGCTACGCTCCCGGCCCGCAATTGCCACGCGGGGGGTCGTGTTGTAGTTCGCCCCCGGCGGCTCGCCGAACGGAAGGAGTAGGTCCCATGGCGGACAAGGATTACAAGCCGTACGTGCCTCCCGAGAAGATCATGACCGAGTTCACGGTCCGCGCGCTGATCCTCGGTTTGATCATGTGCGTGGTCCTGGGGGCCGCGAATGCTTACCTCGGCCTCAAGGCGGGGATGACCATCGCCGCGACCTATCCGGCGGCGGTCATCGGCATGGCGGTCTTGCGCCTGTTCCGCGGCAGCCTGCTCGAGGAGAACTTCGCCCGCACCGTCGGTTCCATCGGCGAGTCCATCGCGGCGGGCGCGATCTTCACCATCCCGGCCTTCGCCATCCTGCACCTCTGGGAGTTCAACACGCTCAAGGACTACCTGCAGGCTTCGGCGCTGATGATCGTGGGCGGCATCCTCGGCATCTTCTTCGTCACGATCCTGCGCCGCGTCATGGTCGAGGACAAGGACCTCCCGTTCCCCGAGTCCGTGGCCGCCTCCGAGATCCACAAGGCAGGCCAGCGCGGCGCCGAGGCGGCGATCCAGCTCTTCCAGGCCATGGGAGTTGGTGCGCTGGTGAAGCTCCTCGCCGAGCTGAAGGTGTTCGCCGCCTCGAAGGACTTCCTGCTGAACATCGGCGAGATCGGCAAGAGCCTGGTGCGGCTCGGCTTCAAGGAAGATGCCTTCACGATCAAGGCGGGCGGCGTGTCCACGATGTCGGCGCCGGCCGTGAGCCCGGCCTACTTCGGCGTGGGCTACATCATCGGCCCGACTCTCGCCGCGCTCAACTTCGCCGGAGGCCTGCTCGCGTGGGGGCTGTTCGTGCCCATGCTGGTCTTCTTCCTTGGCCCTTGGATCATCAACGACTACGCGGCGGCGACCGGGGCGGTGTCGACGGATGACGCGACCTGGGTGGCCCTCTCCACGGACCTGTGGAAGTTCATCGTGCGGCCGATCGCCGTGGGCGGCATGCTCGTGGGCGCGGGCTACACGCTGTATCGCATGCGCAAGAACCTGGGTTCGGGCCTGCGGCGCGCGGTGGGGGACCTGAAGAAGTCCGCCGAGTCCCACGAGGCCACGAGCCGCGTGGAGCGCGACCTGAACTTCAAAGTGGTGCTCGGCGGCATCTTCGCGGTCTTCCTGGTCATGGCGGCGCTCTACGCCTGGTTCACGGGCGTGATCGGCGGGGCCCTGGCCGCGGCCGCGGTGATGCTCATCACCGGCTTCTTCTTCGCTGCGGTCTCGGGCAACCTGGTCGGGTTGATCGGCTCCTCCAACAACCCGGTCTCTGGCCTGACGCTCGCGACCCTGATCGTGGCCGCCCTGGTCATGGTGATCATCGGCATGTCGGGCAGCGAGGGCGTGATCGCGGTCCTCGGGGTGGCCAGCGTGGTGTGCGTGTCCTCGGCCGTGGCTGGCGAGATGCTGCAGGATCTGAAGGTCGGGCACATCCTGGGCGGCACGCCCTGGAAGATGCAGGTCGGCGACCTGATCGGCGTGGTCGCCGCCGGCGCCTTCATGTTCCTGCCGCTCTACGTCCTGCATTTCTCCAACATTCAGCAGGGCGGCACCGGCTTCGGCGACCGCCAGCTCTCCGCGCCGCAGGCCGGGCTCATGGCCACGCTCTCCCAGGGCATCGTGGGCGGCGAGATGGCCTGGCCGCTGGTGGTGGTCGGCATCGTCATGGGGATCTCGCTCATCATGATCCGCGTGCGGAGCCCGATGCTCTTCTCGGTCGGCATGTACCTGCCCCTCGAGACCACCTTCGCCATCTTCGTGGGCGGAGTCATCAAGTGGATCGTGGACGTGTTCGCCGCGCGCCGCAAGCTGAACGATCCGCAGAAGGCGCGGGTGGAGAACGCCGGCATCCTGGCGGCCTCGGGGCTGATCGCGGGTGAGGCGCTCATGGGCCTCATCGTGGCTGCGATCTACTTCTTCCGCGAGGCGTTCTGGACCTTCGCGTGGACTCCCCACGGCATCCTGGCCGTTGGCTTCGCCGTCCTTCTCGCCCTCTACCTGATTTTCGTGCCGTTGGCGAAGGCCGGTTCGCCGGACGAGCCGGCGCCGCCGCCGGTGGCCATGTAACGGCCGGCGCCGGGCAGGGGCGCTTCAGCGCCCCTGCTCGACCTCGTCCGCCACCCACGCCACGCCGCGCACCAGCGCCTCCGCGATGGCGGGCTCGGACGACGAATGGCCCGAGGCCGGCGCCAGCTCGATCTTCACGTTCTCGAGGCGCTGGCTGAGCTTCCAAGCAGCGGCCGGCGGGCAGATGGCGTCGTAGCGGCCGTTGACGATGAAGGTCGGGATGCGCGCGATGCGCTCGCTGTCCCGCAGGAGCTGCCCCTCCTCGAGGAAGCAGGCGTTCATCATGTAGTGGTTCTCGAGGACCGCGATCGCTTTCACCAGCGGCCGGTTCTGCCGCAGCGACTGCTGGGTCTCCTCCTTCTCCGCGGGAAGGAGGTGCGCGACGCGCGACTCGAAGCCGACCCAGCCCATCTCCGCCTTCTCGCGGACCTCTCTGTCCTCGGACTGCGTCATCTCGAAGAGCTGGCGCGGGTAGTCCAGGCTCTCGGGCGCGGGCAGGATGCGCTGCAGGTCCGCGTACGCCTCGGGGAAGAACAGCCCGGCGCCGCCGTGATAGAAGTGGTCGGTCTCCTGCTTCGTGGCCAGGAAGACGCCGCGCAGCACCAGGCCGCACACCTTGTCCGGGTGCTGCTCGGCATAGGCCAGGGCCAGGGTCGTGCCCCAGGAACCGCCGAAGAGCAGCGCCTTCTTCTCGATCTTCAGGTGCTCGCGCAGCGCGTTGATGTCCTGGACGAGCAACTGCGTGGTGTTCTCGCGCCACTCGGCGAGGGGGCGGCTGCGGCCCGCGCCCCGCTGGTCGAAGAGCACGATCTGGAAGCGCTCGGGATCGAAGTAGCGCCGCATCCAGGGACCACAGATGGCGCCTGGCCCGCCGTGCAGGCAGATGACCGGCAGCCCCTCTTCGTTGCCCGAGACCTCCCAGTAGATCGAGTGCAGGTCGGACACTTTGAGGAAGCCGGAATCGTAGGGTTCGAGCGGTGGGAAGAGACCCGGGGCGTCTTCGCCGGCGAAACAGGCTGCGCACAGCGCAGCGCAAAGAAGCAGCACGGGCAGCAGCGCCCGGAAGACACGAGCGCTCCAGGTTCTCATCGTTTCGTTCCCTTCGTGTTTCGGGCAGTGCGCGAGCGCGCCACAAAGGCGCGCGCGCCAGGGTCTCACCCGGCCTGCTCGCGCCGCGCCTTGTTGAAGGCGGCCGCCTCGGCGCTCGGCAGCTCGAGACCGCAAGTGGCCTTTCCACGATCCGCGAGCTTCTGGGCGATCGCCACGATCAGGGCCACGGCCGCCAGGGCGGAGAAGGCCATCATGGTGGCGGTGTAGTCGTAGACGCCGGTGCCCGCTTCCAGCGTCTCGGGAGTCACCCCCGGATTGGACGTGTCGAGCACCTTGCCCACGAGCGGAGGCATCATCCACCACAGCAGGTTCTGCACCCAGGCCATGAAGCCATACGCGGTGCCGAGCTTCTTCTCCTCGACGATGAGCGCTACCGCGGGCCACATGGCGGCGGGCACCAGGGAGAAGGCAATGCCGAAGACCGGCACCAGGATCCAGGGCGATAGCATGGTCAGGCCGAAGCACAGGCTCGAGAGCAGGAGGAGAAGCGCGCCGCCCAGCATGAGCGTGGCGCGCTTGCCCTTCCGGTCCACGAAGGCGCCGAAGATGATCGTGAAGACCGCGGCTCCCCAGGGAACGAGCGACGTAAAGTCGCCGGCCTTCACCGCGTTGAAACCGTACTTGTGGGTCAACAGGTCCGCCAGGTAGTCCTGGAACGGGAAGACCACCGCATAGAACGTCGCGCAGAGCAGCGTGATCAGGATGTACGGCCTGCTGGCGAAGAGAGCCACGAGGGTGCTGAAGTGAAACTCCTCCCCGGGCGCCAGGGCGGCGGCGCCGCGCGCCGCGCCGCGGATGCGCTCGTCCCGCAAGTCCATGACCATGTAGACCAAGAACAGGATCAGGCCGGCGCCCATGACCACGGCGCCGAGCCACAGGGCGGCGGTGAAGCCGAAGGCCTCGGCCACGCGCGGCGACTGGGACATGCCGAGGGCGCTTCCGACGCGCGCCACGCCGAGGTTGATGCCGAAGGCCAGCGCCAGCTCCTTGCCCAGGAACCACTTGGCCAGCACCTTGTTCAGCATCACGATCTGCGTCTCGGCGCCCAGGCCGAAGAGGATCCGGCCGAGCATCATCATCTTGACCCCGGGAGACCAGTCCGGGAGGAAAGAGTTCAACAAGCCGTAGCCGAACCCACCGTTCAGGAAGGCGTCGCTGGCCCCGTAGGCGGTGAGGACCCCTCCCAGGGCGCAGAACAGCGTGGCCACGAAGCCGGTCTTGCGGATGCCGAAGCGGTCGAGGAAGATCCCGCCGAGCAGGACCATGAAGAGGAACACGTTGGGGAAGCTGTAGCAGTTGCGAACCAAGCCCCACTGCGTGGACGTGGCGCGCAGCTCGGTTTGCAGGGTCTCCTTGAGCGTGGAGAAGCAGTCGTAGAGGTAGTAGTTGGCGAAGATGACCAGGCTCATCAAGGCCAGCACCACCCACCTGGCGGCGCCGCGGCCTCGCTCGAGTTCCGGCTGCGCGTTCACGAGGGCTCCTTTCGCGCTCGGGTCCCGGTAGGAGGGGGGCTCAGTATCGTGCCCGTCCCGCGGGAGATCAAGGCACGGGAGAGAAGGGAGGTGTCGGAGAGGAGGGTCGCGGCCGCTTTCCTGGGACCCGGAGGGGGATGCGCGGCTTCCGGTGCATCGTGCTCGCGACGAACGAGGAGCGGCTCGTTGGGAGTGGAAGCGATGCTTGTGGTTCAGCGGCGTGAGATGAGCGAGGCGTGAGTGGCGAGGACGCCGCGGCCCCCTCCTCTCCCAGGAAAGCGCCGCGCCGCTCCGCAGGCGCGCCGTCCCGGTGCTCACGGCGGGGCGGGCTCTCAAGGGGCAAGTAACACTTGCGGTGAGCGGTCGCGGTTGGAAACCCGCGACCGCACAGATATGGATGCACCGCGCGAGGACGCGCGGTGCCGGAGAGGAGCCTCGCCGTCGTTTCCCCGGAACTGCACGGGAGCGCCTGCCGGCGCTTGGCAAGCCGCGCGCGCCGCTCCATGATGTGCGCCATGACCTGCGCAGTCCTCTTCCTGCTCGCGGTCCTCGCGGTCGCGGACCCGGCTCAGCGTGACGAGCCGCTCGACGGCCTCTGCGCGCGCTTCTCGGGCCTCGACCAGGACGGCGACGGCGCCGCCGAGATCGAGAGGCTCGCGCTGCTCGGCGGCGAGGCGCCGGCCGGCGAGGGCCCGCTCGTCCTCGCGCTCGTCGAGGGGCGGGTGCTCGACGCAGGCGGCGGCGCGGTCCAGGCCAGCCTCGAACGCTGGCGGGCCGATCTCGCGGCCGAGGGGTTCCGCGCGGCGCTCGTCCGCGCCGGCCTCTACGCTGGCGAGCGCCACCAGGATGGCCTCACGCTGCTGGCGCTGCGCGAGTTCCTGCGCGCCGTGCGCGACGCAGACCCGTCGCTCGCGGGCGCCGTCCTCGTGGGCGCCTTCCCCGAGGCGTACCTGGTGCGCACCGTCAACTGGCGCAAGCTCTGCCCGCTCGCTCTTAACCGGGGCACGGAGCGCGAGAAGGTCTTCGCCGAGCCCATCGACTTCCTGAGCACTGTGCCCGAGGGCGTGGCCCACACCTGCGACCTGGTGCTTGGCGACCTCGACGGCCGCTGGGAGCGGCTCTACACCCAGCCGCGCGAGAGGCTGCCCTACTGGCACGCGGTCTTCCCCGGCGGCGTGCCCGCAGGTGGCGGCGTTGCAGCCGACTTCGAGCGCGGCGGCCTCGTGTACGAGGACTTCTTCCACGCGAACGACGGCGTGCTCGAGGTGCGCGAGGTGCTCGACGAGCAGGGCAACGTGGCTGCGCTGCATGTCATCCCGCTGGACGAAGCGCGGGACGCGGAGTGCTGTGCCGCGGACCGCGAGCGCGGGAACCGCATCGCCCGGCCGGACGTGCTCGTCTCGCGCGTCAACGCGCGCGGCGTGGCCTCCGACCTCGAGCAGGAGATCCGGCTGCTCCTGGAGTTCTTCGAGCGCAACCACCTCTACCGCACGGGAGAGCTGGACCCCGTATTCCCGCCGGCGTCGCTCTCCCACGGTCTCGGCTCCGGCTACGGCGTGCTCAAGGAGGCGGCGCAGGAGTGGGCCGCTCTTGCCGAGCCCGAGCTGGACGTCCAGGGCGCCCCGGGGCTCGCCGAGGCCGTGGCCTGGCTGAAGCGCCCGGCGGTTCTCAGGACGATCCGCGCCCACAGCGACCGCTGCGGCAGCTCGCTCGAGAGGGGCGAGCGGCTCGACTGCAACGCGCTGCGCGCACTCTGGAGCGACGGGGCGCTACCCGACGGCGCGTCCTTCTACCTCCACACCGGCTGCGAGGCCATTTCGCCGGCCGCCGCCGAGACCCTGCCCTACTCCGATCCGGCCTACGGGCGGGACAACTCCGCGGCCGGCCTGCTCTTCTTCGCGCGCGGCCTGGCGCTCGTGGGGCGCGCCAAGGTCTTCTACGAGGAGCCGCGCGGCTTCTGCCCCGCGCTCGCCGAAGGAGCGACGTTCGGCGCGGCCTGGGCGCGCTACTTCGAGATCGAGTCGCAAGCCGCGAGCTGGCCGGAAGTGGGGGACGACATCGGCCGCAAGCGCAGCTATTTCTGGAGCGTGCTCGGCGACTGGACGCTCAGGCTGCGCCGGCCGAGGTGAATGGTGACGGCGATGGAGGCAAGACCCGACATGAACGACAGCGAGATCACGCAGGAAGCGCCCGCGCCCGCGCAGATCATCCTCGATGGCGAGGAGCAACGCATCCTGGGCGTCCTCATCGAGAAAGGGCTGGCGACCCCGCAGTCCTACCCCATGACCTTGAACTCGATCGTGACCGCTTGCTGCCAGCGCAGCAACCGCGACCCGATCGTCCACTACGACGAGGCGCAGGTGGCGCGCGCGCTCGAGCGCCTGCAGCAGCGCGGCCTGGTCACGCGCTTCTTCCCGGGCGAGGGCGGCCGCGTGGATCGCTGGCGCCAGGACCTGGGCAAGAACCTCGAGCTGCGCGGCGCCGAGCTGGCGGTCATCGCCGAGCTCTTCCTGCGCGGCCCGCAGAGCACGGGCGAGCTGCGCCAGCGAGCCAGCCGCATGCGCGACATCCCCACGCTCGCCGATCTGCAGCAGATTCTCGACGGCCTGGCCTCCCGCTCTCCGCCGCTCGCCGTCCGCCTGACGCGCGCGGGCCTGGCGCGCGGCGTGCGCTACGCCCACGCCTGCCGCGTCGAGGCGGAGATGCAGCAGGTCCTCGCGGCCGAGGAGAGCGGCGCGGCGGCGCCCGCGGGCCCGGCGTCTTGCCGCGCGCCGCAGCCGGACGCGGACCTCCAGGCGCTCCGCGAGCAGGTGCGCGACCTGGAGGGCCGCGTGGCGCGCATCGAGGCAGCTCTCGGCGCCCGGCCGGCTCAGGACGCGGGGTGAGGTCAGTGCCGGTGGCCGCCAGGATCTTCGCAAGGCGCGAAGATGCCATGCGCCATTGACGGGCCCGCCGGGCCTTCTGCGGCGCGGCAAGGCGGAAGGCAGGAGCGGCCCGCCTTGACCCTGAGCACCGAGGCGGCGCGCTGGGGGAGCGGAGGGGCGATTCCCCGGTGGAGGGGACGGCCGCGCCGCCCCGGGCTCTTCACGCCTGCCGTGCCTTCGCCGTGCTGAGCCGATCGCCTCGCCTCAGCCGGCAGCAGGCCACCCTTCGTTCGTCGCGCACATCATGCACCGGAAGGCGTGCATCCGTCCCCGGAGGCCGGGGAAGCGGCCGCGATCGCTCCGCTCACCGCCGTCCCC